>JAEEUA010000153.1 GCA_016286775.1 Bacteroidales bacterium | reverse complement strand
ACAATCCTCATCGTCCGGTGGAATACACCGAGGCTATTGTCGACCCGAATGAGGAACTGCGTCTCAACAAGTACCTGGCCAATGCCGGTGTCTGCTCGCGTCGTGAGGCCGACGAGCACATCACAGCAGGTCTGGTGAAGGTAAACGGAGAGGTCGTTACCGAACTCGGCACCAAGGTGACCCGCAAGGATCAGGTGACCTTCAACGACCAGCCCGTAAGCCTCGAGCGCAAGGTCTATGTGCTTCTCAACAAACCAAAGGATACTGTTACTACCAGCGATGACCCACAGGGCCGCCAGACCGTGATGGATCTGGTACGCAATGCAAGTCGCGAGCGCATCTATCCCGTTGGTCGTCTCGACCGCAACACCACTGGTGTGCTGCTTCTCACCAACGACGGTGACCTGGCTTCGAAGCTCACCCATCCCAAGTACATCAAGAAGAAGATCTATCACGTATGGCTCGACAAGGATGTGGCCGAGACCGATCTGGCTCGTATCGCTGCAGGCATCGAGCTCGACGATGGTCCTATCCATGCTGATGCTATTGCTTATGCCAACGAAGAGGACAAGAACCAGGTTGGTATCGAGATCCACTCGGGCAAGAACCGCATCGTGCGTCGTATCTTCGAGCACCTCGGCTATCGTGTCGTAAAGCTCGACCGCGTCTATTTCGCAGGCCTCACCAAGAAGAACCTGCCCCGTGGTCGCTGGCGTCACCTCACCCAGCAGGAGGTCAGCATGCTGAAGATGGGCGCATTCGAATAAGTTTTTAAGAACCTTTTTTACGTTATTACGTAATTCCGGTATTCCTGTTTAACGGTATTCCGGCATAACGGCTTAACAACAATGAAAAGAGAAATCATCAAAGGTCTCCTGAAGTCGGAGGTCCTCGACCGTGAAGTCACCGTGTGCGGATGGGTCCGTTCGATGCGTGGCAACAAGGTCATCAAATTTATTGCTCTCAATGATGGTTCCTGCGTTTCAGGCGTGCAGATTGTCGCCGACGTTGCCAAGTTCGACGAAGAACTCCTGAAGCGCATCACCACAGGTGCCTGCCTTAAGGTCGTGGGCAAACTTGTGGCAAGCCAGGGCGGCAACCAGAAGTGCGAGATCCAGGCCAGCACCATCGAGGTGCTTGGTGACTGCGATCCCAATGAGTATCCGCTCCAGAAGAAGGGTCACTCTATGGAATTCCTCCGCGAGAAGGCACATCTGCGTCCACGCACCAACCTCTTCGGTTGTATCCTCCGCATTCGCCACAACATGGCCATTGCCATCCACCAGTATTTCCATGAGCATGGCTTCTATTATTTCCACTCGCCTCTCATCACCGCCAGCGACTGCGAGGGTGCAGGCCAGATGTTCCAGGTGACCACCAAGAACCTCTACGACCTTAAGAAGGACGAGAACGGTTCCATCATCTATGATGACGACTTCTTCGGCAAGATGACGTCGCTCACCGTTTCCGGTCAGCTTGAAGGCGAACTGGGAGCCACGGCATTGGGACAGATTTACACCTTTGGTCCTACCTTCCGTGCAGAAAATTCCAATACGCCACGCCATCTGGCTGAGTTCTGGATGATTGAGCCAGAGGTTGCCTTCTATGACATGGACGACCTGATGGCCCTCGAAGAGGACTTCATCAAGCATTGCGTACGTTGGGCCCTCGATAACTGTCGCGAGGAGCTCGAGTTCCTCAACAAGCTCATCGATCCCACGCTCATCGAGCGTCTCGAAGGGGTGCTGAAGGACAGTTTCGTGCATCTGCCTTATACGAAGGGTATCGAGATCCTGCAGCAGGCTATCAAGGACGGCAAGAAATTCGAGTTCCCCTGCAACTGGGGCGACGATCTTGCTTCCGAGCACGAGCGTTTCCTTGTCGAGGAGTACTTCAAGAAGCCTGTCATCATGACCAATTACCCGAAGAAGATCAAGTCGTTCTACATGAAGATTGATGCTGAGAAGCCTGTCTTCAATGGCGAGGAGATGGAGGAGACCGTACAGGGTACCGATGTCCTCTTCCCACAGATTGGCGAGATCATCGGTGGTTCGGTGCGTGAGGAGAACTACGACAAGCTCATGAACGAGATCACTACGCGTCACATCCCGATGAAGGATATGTGGTGGTATCTCGACACCCGTCGCTTCGGTTCCTGCCCCCACGCAGGTTTCGGACTCGGCTTCGAGCGCCTCATCCTTTTCGTCACCGGCATGCAGAACATCCGCGACGTCATTCCTTTCCCCCGTACTCCCAAGTCGGCTGAGTTCTAATCGAACTACACATTATATAATATAAAGGAGGGCGTGTCAGCAGTCGTTCATCGACCTGGCATGCCCTCTTTGTCTTTTTTCTCAATTGTTGTACTAATGGCAAGACATCCGCATACTATATGCTAAAAAAGAAGAAAATAAGAGTCCAAATACTAAAAAAAGTAGAAAAATGAGTTCCTGATTTGCGCAATTTGAAAATTCCCTTTATCTTTGCAGCCGAAGGAACCCTCCAGGTTCCCAAGTAAGAACCCTCCAAGGACTCATATGGAGTAGAATATAAATATTAATGCCCATGAAACTTCTGAACGTATCCTTTGGTCTTTATGCCTTTCTTCCACCAGGTTGGCTTTTTATGGCTTTCGTTATTTTGGCAGAGGCATTCCTGATGAGCTTGTATCTGACTCGAAAGATATATAACGGGTTGGTTTACAAATCGGCAGTCGTGTCAAATGTTGTCAGCGGTCTTTTTGGCATCATCGTTTCCATGGCCTTGAACGGTGGATGGTGGCTCGTTGTCTGGTTCCCTTGGGTCTCTCGGCACGAAGTCGATGTTCATAGCTCTCAGGCGTTATGGGGATTGGTCATCTACTATTTTGCGGCATTGATCCTTTCCGTTCTCATTGAGCTATGGATTAATCATAAAATCCTCAAAAAGCAATATACATTCAAGAAAACCCTTATTGCAACCCAGATAGCCAATGCGTTCAGTTATGCTATTGGTGCTCTATTGCTTGTCTATCTGTTATTATCCCATTGATTTTGGTTTTTATGGTTAGAAAAAAAAGTGGCAACCCCGTTTGAGGTTGTCACTTTCTCATTTTATTTTTTTTTCATTTTTTTCGTTTCGACCAATAGATCTTAGCCCACGACGAGGTTGACGATCTTCTTGGGAACGAAGATGAACTTGCGAACGGTCTTGCCGTTGATCCACTTCTGGGCATCGGGATGCGAGAGGACAGCGGCCTGTACTTCGTCGGAGGTGGCATCGGCGGGGATGTCGATGGTGAAGCGCATCTTGCCACCAATTTGGACGGGGTATTTGATGGTGCTTTCGACGAGGTACTTTTCCTCACACTTGGGCCATGCAGCATCGCAAACGGTCGTTGTATTGCCCAACTGGTGCCAGAGTTCTTCGGCGATGTGTGGAGCAAAGGGAGCGATGAGCACGACGAGTGGTTCGAGGATAGCCTTGCTGCTGCACTTCTGCTGGGTGAGCTCATTGACAGCCACCATGAATGCCGAAATGGCGGTATTGTACGAGAACTGCTCGATGTCGCCCGTCACCTTCTTGATCAGCTTGTGCAGCGACTTGAGGTTCTCGGCAGAAGGGGCATCGTCGGAAACCGGATTCTGATAGAGATTCCAGAACTTCTTGAGGAAGCGGAAGGCTCCATCGATACCTGCGGTGTCCCAGGGCTTCGACTGCTCGATGGGACCGAGGAACATCTCGTAGAGACGCAGCGTGTCGGCACCATAGCGCTCGCAGATGTCATCGGGATTGACCACGTTGTATTTCGACTTCGACATCTTCTCGACTGCAGCAGTCGTGATGAACTTGCCATCGGCATTGCAGATTACCTCCACGTCCTTGAACTCGGGCGTCCACTGGTGGAACTTCTCGACGTCCATTTCCAGGCCATTGACGAAGTTCACATCTACATGGACGGGATCACATTCGCCATATTCGGCAGCAATGTCGGCGCTGACGTACTTCTGGGTACCCTTCAAACGCAGGGCGAAACGGCTGCTTCCCTGAATCATACCCTGGTTGATGAGCTTCTTGAAGGGTTCCTCGCTCTTCACTACTCCCCAGTCCTTGAGGAACTTGTTCCAGAAGCGGCTGTAGATGAGGTGACCTGTAGCGTGCTCCGAACCGCCGAGATAGAGATCAACGTTGTCCCAATACTCGTTGGCCTCGTGGCTGACAAGAGCTTCGTCGTTGTGCGGGTCGGTGTAGCGGGTATAGTAGGCCGATGAGCCTGCAAAACCTGGCATAGTGCAGAGTTCGAGCGGGAAAACGGTCTTGTTGTCAATCAAGGCTTTGTCCACAACCTTCCTGTTGGCTTCGTCCCAGGCCCAGATCTGTGCGTTGCCGAGCGGAGGTTCGCCTGTCGAAGTGGGCTTGAAGTTCTTCACTTCGGGCAGCTGGAGCGGCAGGCACTCTTCGGGCAGCACATAAGGCATACCATCCTTATAATAGATGGGGAAGGGCTCGCCCCAGTAGCGCTGGCGGCTGAAGATGGCATCGCGCAGACGGTAATTAACCTTTACGCGACCCAGTCCCTTGCGGGTGACATACTGCTTCATGGCTTCGATGGAGTCCTTGACGCAGAGACCATCGAGGCTGAGTTCGGCGTTCGACGAGTTCTTCATGATGCCTTCCTTGGCATCGAACGAACCCTCGTTGAGGTCATAGTCGCCTTCGATGAGCGGGATGATGGGCAGGTTGAAGTGCTTGGCAAAGGCCCAGTCG
Organism: Bacteroidales bacterium; assembly: GCA_016286775.1. Classification (GTDB taxonomy): domain Bacteria; phylum Bacteroidota; class Bacteroidia; order Bacteroidales; family UBA3663; genus Liminaster. The sequence continues at coordinate 3,570 of JAEEUA010000153.1, read as the reverse complement.
CGCGAGTCATGGGCGGGAACAGCCATGATGGCACCCGTGCCGTAGCCGGCAAGTACGTATTCGGCAATCCAGATCGGTATCTCGTCGCCCGTGATGGGGTTGATGGCGTAGGCGCCGCTGAAGACGCCCGTCACCTCGTGTCCGGCCTGGCGCTCCAGTTCGGTCTTGTGCTTGCACTTGTCGAGGTAAGCCTCCACCTCGGCCTTGTGATCGGATGTGGTGACCATCTGCACGTATTCGCTTTCAGGGGCAAGTACCATGAAGGTAACGCCGAACATGGTGTCGGCACGTGTGGTGAAGATGGTGAACTCGAGAGGCTTTCCGTCGGCTGTAAGTGTCTGCGGGTTGTCGTTGGGCACTACCTTGAACTGTGCCTCGGTGCCTTCCGAACGTCCGATCCAGTTGCGCTGGGTCTCCTTCAGGGCGTAGGTCCAGTCGATGGTCTCCAGTCCGTCGAGCAGACGCTGGGCATAGGCCGAGACGCGGAGGCACCATTGGCGCATGAGCTTCTGCTCGACCGGATAGCCGCCTCGTTCGCTCACGCCATTGACCACCTCGTCGTTGGCCAGCACGGTGCCGAGCATGGGACACCAGTTCACCATCGTCTCGCCCAGATAGGCGATGCGGTAGTTCATCAAGGTCTGCTGCTTCTCTACCTCGCTCTTGGCCTTCCAGGCTTCTGCTGTGAAGTCGAGCTCAACGGTGCAGGCTGCATTCACTCCCTTGCTGCCATTGGCCTCAAATCGTGCCACAAGGTCAGCAATGGGTTTGGCCTTCTGTGCATCGTTGTCATAATATGCCTCAAACATCTGGGCAAAGGCCCACTGGGTCCATTTGTAGTAGCTGGGGTCGCAGGTGCGAACTTCGCGGTTCCAGTCGAAGCAGAAGCCGATGCGATCGAGCTGCTCGCGGTAGCGTGCGATATTCTTTTCGGTGGTGATGGCCGGATGCTGGCCCGTCTGGATGGCGTATTGCTCAGCGGGCAGACCGTAGGCGTCGTAGCCCATCGGGTGGAGCACGTTGAAGCCACACAGGCGCTTGTAGCGAGAGAAGATGTCCGATGCGATGTAGCCGAGTGGGTGACCTACGTGAAGACCCGCTCCCGAAGGATAGGGGAACATGTCGAGCACATAGTACTTGGGCTTCTGGTGGTCAATCTCGACCTGGTAGGTCCGATCCTTGACCCAATGAGCCTGCCAACGGGGCTCGATTTCTCTGAAGTTGTATTCCATTTGTCTTGTTATGGGTTATTATAGGGTTTCCTTTTACTTTTCATTATACAATTCTCGCAGCAGGAGTTCCATCACCAGCTGAATGATGTTCTCTGGAATGCCGGCCCGGATGAGCTTCTTCTTGTCGCTGAGGATGCCGTTGTAGGCATAGGTGTAGTCATCGGTCTTCCTATAGCGATCGAGGGCCAGGGGAATATCCTCCCCCTGCAGGGCGATGTGCCCACCCAGGATGAAGTCATCTCCGCTGGGTTCGGGACGGCTCAATACCATGCGGATGAATTTCTCGGCACGGGTATGGTCGCCCGTCAGGAAGAGTGCATTCGCCAGTTCCCGGTGGACGCGCAACTGCCCCTCCTTCTGGATGTCGGCCTTGTAGAGAATCTCGATGGCTTCGTCGATGCGGTCCTGGCAGGTCAGGCAACGTCCGAGACGCATCAACAGGGTGGGGTCGTCGGGATGATGTTCCAGCGCCTCGTGCAGCACCTGCCCTTCGAACTGGTATTCTTCGGCCTCGTGATAAGCATCGGCCAGATGACGGAGCGTCCATTTGTTGCCCGGGAAGAGCACGTTGCATTTGATGAGCGTCTGCAAGGCCTTGCGGTTGTCGGAGCTGCTTTCGCTATGCGACATCGAGTAATAGAGCTTCTGCATCGTCTCTTCGGTCACCTCATGCTTGAGCAACGTGGCGTAGGTGACGCAGGCTTCGTCCCAACGTTCCTTGCGGAAGAGAAATTCGGCGGTCTTCTTCAGCTGGTCGGGATGACTGACACCCGCGCTGAGCCATTTGTTCTGGCTCATGTCGAGGTCGCGCTCGAAGAGAGGATGGCGCATCGTCTGGCCCTTGGGGTGCATGTTGCAGTAGCGGAAGAGGTCGTGCAGGTAATTGCGCATGACGTAGAGCGGGCTGGGCGGCAGGATGTCGTCGAACTTCATGCCTTTCTCTTCCAGCTTCTCGCTGATGGTGGCCATCAGGTCCTTGTTGTAGGCCTGCATCGTCAGGAACGAGCCGTACTTGTCGGTATTGCATTGCGCCACCGATTGCAACAGCATCCGCGACCACGGCAATGCCTTGGGATTCTCGTCGAGGATGGCCTTGATATCGGGTTGTTCGAGGCAGAACGGTTCGAACCAATGGTGGCGTGTGCCATCGCCGCTGAAGAACGAGATCTTCTTGAGATGGGAGAACATCGAAAGGGTGGTGTCAATGCCTTCGGTAATGAATTCGAAGAACTCACGGACACGTTCCTGTTCGCTCAGCTCCTCCTCTTCGCCATCCTGGTCGATGATCTTGTGCAGCTTCTTGTCGAAGGTGAATGCTTCGCGGCATTGCAGGAGGGCAATCTGCAGATTGAAGAGCAGGTCGGGTGCACTTTCGCAAATGAACTGATACTGTTCGCGCAGGCGGGGCAGGTGTTCAATGCGATGGGTGTGGATCAGCGCAACAAAGACCAATGTGATCCAAGCCTGCATCTGAAGCTGCACAGGCTGGTCGTCGAGCGTATAGGTGTAGAGGTCTTCCACCATACGGGCATCGAAACTCTGCGTGAGGTGAAGGGTGATGGCCGAAAGGAGGGTGGCGCGCACATATTCGGGGATGTTCTCGTCGAGCAACGCCTGGTGCATCGCCTTGCGTTCGGCTTTGGTCAGGTGACGGCTTTCGGCCAGTTGCTCGAAGAGGTGGTTCAGGTGCTTGTCGCTGTCTGGCTCGGCCTGGAGGCGTTCCAGTAGCATCAGGATGGGTTCCTCGAAAGGCAGTTTGGCTGGAACCTGGGCATCGTAGAGGCTTTCGGCGAGTCGCCAGGCGCGCTCCAGCAGGATGTCGTGCTGTTCCTGCAGCTTGGGGTCGTGTGTGCCCTTGGCCAGGAAGTCGAGCATGCGGTCGTAGTCCTTCTGCAGCGTGTCGGCCTCTTCGCCGATGCTGTAGAGGCGTGACTCCATAGCACATTGCTTGCTGATTAACGTCAACGCAGATTGCAGTTGTCCGTTCACCAGCCGCCGTGCTACCTTTTCGTATGTTGTCGTGGGCTTGTCCTTGTCCGCCATTTGAATTCCTAAAAAAATGCAGTAGGCATATAAGCCGGGTTCTGTGCCTGTCTGGACGACAGTTGTCTGCCATTGATCTGAGTTCGCCATTACTGACGCACTTTAGCAATCTACCCCCTGGCTCGGACGGGCCGCCCTTCATGGACATAGTATCGCAAGCGACACATGCCAACCACCAGTATACATGATCTTACAACCCATGGGACGTACAGCCACGCCTTGTTACCAAGTGTGCGGTGAGCTCTTACCTCGCCTTTTCACCCTTACCCCTTGCGGGGCGGTTATTTTCTGTTAC
>JAEEUA010000152.1 GCA_016286775.1 Bacteroidales bacterium | reverse complement strand
TTCACCAACTATATGAACATCGTAAGCGACATGGAAATCCGCCTGAAGCAGGAATTCCCCGAGGAGGTAGAGAACGAGGAGCTCAACCCACTGCTGAAGCAGATCAACGAACAGGGCAAGGAGATCGAAAAGCTCCAAGCCAAGCTCGAAAAGGCAGAAAAGAAGCTCAGCGACATGAAGGCCGCCGCCAAGAAGCCTGCTGCCAAGAAGCCTGCTGCCAAGAAGACAGAGAAATAATTTTCTGACTTTGGTTATCATCTATTAATTGCCGAATGGGATACAGGCTCATCCTCATGTATCCCATTTGGCATATTCTATTATTACGCAAGCAGATATCCATCTGCACGACACATCTATACGCCTTCAGAATACAAAATATCTGAATATGGTTGACAAGAGCAAGCATATACCTCCTCATCTGAGACGCAGCCTGCTAGGCCTCATCATATTCTTGCTTGTCATCAGTGTGGCAAAATTCTTCGTCACGATGCACCAGCAGGAAGAGCGCATCGATGTGCTCGAAGCCCAAGTGGCGCAACTGCTTGCCGATACCACTCGTTTGCGGATTCTGCCTGCTTTCTCTCCAGACCGCAACACTACTCAAAGAAGCACCAGCGACAAGCCCTACTATCATCGAAAGAACTACAACACTAAACGCCAGGGTGCTTCCGCCGAGAAACAAGGCAGCCACCAGGATTCGTCCCGTGCAGCCCACAGAACCGTTGAGACAAAAGCCGATGATCGTCCACGCAAATTCACCCAGGCCCACCTGTTTGACCTGAACACCATCGACAGTCTCAATCTGATACGAATTCCAGGAATTGCCGGACGCACAGCCTCCGTGATAATCAAAAATCGCCAACGTTATGGCGGCTTCTACAATCCCTGGCAACTGCAGGAATTCCTCACCTGGGATGCCGCCAAGGACTATATGGAGGAATGGTGCACCGTCTGGTTCACCGCCGATGTTTCCCGTATTCGCCCGATACCCATCAATGCTGCAACAATCTCCGAACTGCAGCGACATCCTTATATCTCACACGAACAGGCTGTCGAAATAGTCCGCTATCGCACGCGACATAAGCGCATGGCAACGGCTGGAGAACTTCAGCAACTCACAACGTTCTCCGACGAGCAAATCCAACAGCTGTTCCCCTATCTTTCATTCGAATGAATTCTGATAACACTAATCCTTGCATGATGTCCCGATTGAAAAAGATCCTATTCTATATTGTTTGCCTGTTAGCCACAATCATACTGCTATCCTCTTGTCAAGAAAAAAAATATCATATCGGCGTGTCACAATGTATCCATAACCAATGGAACATGCGGCTCATCGAAGACTTGCAACGAGAGGCAAATTCCCATCCCGAGGTCGAATTAAGCATTCTGAACAACACAACAGGAGAAACAGAACAGATAGCCGATGTGCGCAAACTGATCAAAGAGAAGGTCAATCTGATTATAATCTTGCCCGAGAAGTCCGAAGCATTGAGCCCAGTTGTTGACGAAGCGGCTGCGGCGGGCATTCCTGTTATTCTCATCGACAGCGAAACCACCAGCAGCAACTACACGGCACGTGTCTGTGTGGACAACAGGAACATTGGCATAAGGGGCGGGCGATTTGCATCCTACCGTCTCAAAGGGAGCGGAAAGATCATCGAGGTGTTAGGCATCAAGGACTCCTCTTCTTCCGAAGAACGTCACAAGGGATTCGTCGAGGTAATTTCGAACTATCCCGACATTCAGGTCATTGATTCATGCTATACCGAATGGACCTACGAGTCGGCTTTTCCTCTCTTGGATAGCCTGATTGCCCTGCACCCCGACGTTGACCTGATTGCTGCCCAGAACGACCCGTTGGCCATTGCAGCATACGATGCCTGCCAAAAGCACAATCTCAAGGAAATGCCCCTCATCATGGGCATCGATGCACTTTCTGGCGAAGGCCAGGGAATCCAAAGCGTTCTCGACGGCAAGATCGATGTCACCTGGGCCAATCCCACTTGTGGACTCGAGTCTTTCCAGCTGGCGCTCGACATTCTGGAAGGACGTCCCTACCAACGTGTCACCAAACTACAGACCCAGCTCATCGACCGCAACAACGTGAACATGGTGCTACTTCAGGAACAGCGTGTCGAAACATTGAACCAGCGCATCGAAGAAGTCAATGGACGGATGGGCATGTATCTGCAACGTTCCAATATACTCCAGATGCTCATCCTGGCTGCCATTATCCTCATCATACTGATCATCGGTTTTGTGGCCTACGTCATCTGGGCCATGCGACAGCAGGCCAACTTGCGCAAGAAGGTCGAAGAGGCCACACAAGCCAAGCTGACATTCTTCTCGAATATCAGCCATAGCTTCCGCACTCCGCTTACCCTTATTGCTGATCCTATTCGAACTTTATTGGAAGAAGGTGGGCTCACCGATCGCCAGAGGGAACTGATCGTTCTGATGGGGCACCAGTCCGAGGAACTGCTGAAACTTGTTGACAAGGTGCTGAACGTTCTTCAAGATGACCTGTTGAAAAACGGCGAACGTCTCGATGCCATCGCCCAGCAATCGGTACGCAACACAGCAAATGCTGCCGAAATACGCGACAAGACCTTCAACGAAACGCCGGGCATCTCTGTCGAAGAGAGCCGCGAGTCCGTGCTCGTTGTCGATGACAATGCAGACATCCGCAAGTATCTCAGCATGGTATTGGAGAAGAAAGGTTATCTTGTGCTCACCGCATCCAATGGCGAAGAGGGCCTCTACATGGCCAAGCAGAATATCCCCGACCTCATCATCTGCGATGTCATGATGCCTGTGATGGATGGCCTCGAATGCTGCCGCCTCATCAAGGCAGACCAGAACACAAGCCATATCCCCGTCCTTCTGCTCACAGCCTATGCGCTCGACGACCAACGCATCCAGGGGTACCAGTCGGGTGCGGATGCCTATATTACAAAACCTTTCAATACAGATGTGCTTTGCTCCCGCATCGAGAATCTGATCAGCAACCGAAAACGCATCAATCCGAACAACGATCGCTATCAGGAAATGGCTCAAGCTGAATTCGGTGATGTGGATCGGGCGTTCTTCAACCATTTCCACAGCTTCGTTTCCGAGAATCTCAGCAATGCGAATCTCGACATCCAGCAGTTGAGCGAGGAATTCAACATGAGCCGCGTGCAGCTCTATCGCAAATGCAAGTCCATCACGGGCAAGTCGCCTGTCGAACTGATCCGCCTCATCCGTCTGAAGGCAGCCACCCACCTGCTGCATACCACAAGCATGTCGGTTTCGGAGATAGCCTACGAAGTTGGATTCTCTTCGCCAAGCTACTTTGCCAAATGCTATAAGGACCAGTATAACATGTCGCCTACCGATATTCAAAAACAAAACAAGGCGAACCTATAGAAATAGGCTCGCCTTGTCCTGCTTCGCTTCACTTCAGCACATCAAAAAAACCAACCACCTTACGATGATTGGTCTTGTGTAGCGCCTACGGGACTCGAACCCGTGTACCCGGCGTGAGAGGCCGGTATCCTAACCGCTAGATGAAAGCGCCAGGAAAACTCTCAAAAAGTTGGGTGGGTAGTGGGATTCGAACCCACGACATACAGAACCACAATCTGTCGCTCTAACCAACTGAACTATACCCACCATGTAGGTTAAAACCTGATTAGCGGGTGCAAAGATAATGATATTTCTTGGAATCCCCAAATTTTTCAACAAAAAAATGCAAGATTTTCGTTCCACTTGAGTAATAATGGCACATTTTCGCCTATTTTTGCATCTTTTAGGTGACAAAATTTGCATTTCTCGCAACTTATCATTATCTTTGCCCCGTTATAATCATCCAACATCCAACCCCTCTTAACCCTTCTTAACCGCAAACAACCCCTCTTAACACCAAATAACAACGAATATGAATCTGTTTGATCAAATCAGCGAAGGCATCAAAAATGCTATGAAGGAACGCGATGCAGTGCGTCGCGATACGCTCCGCAACGTGAAAAAAGAATTTATCGAGGCCAAGACCGCAGATGGTGCCAATGGCGAGCTTTCAGACAGCGATGCCCTCAAGATCATCGCCAAGATGGTAAAGAAAGGCAAGGACGCTGCCGAACAATTCATTGCCGGAGGCCGCCAGGACCTCGCCGACGAAGAACTGGCACAGGTCAAGGTGATGGAGGAATTCCTTCCCAAGGCTCTTTCTCCTGAAGAAATCAGCGAGAAGATCAAGGCCATCATCGCCGAAGTGGGTGCCACAAGTCCCAAGGACATGGGCCGTGTCATGAAGGCTGCCACCGCCAAACTCGCCGGCATGGCCGACGGTAAGGCCATCTCGGCAGCAGTGAAGGACCTGCTCAGCAAACTCGGATGAGAACTGTCACCCAACGCGTCAGCCGAGCCTCGGTAACCATCGAAGGCGAATTGCGCTGCCAGATTGGCCAGGGCCTGCTCGTGCTCGTAGGCTTCGAGGCTGCCGACACACAGGAAGACATCGACTGGATGGCCCGCAAGCTGCTGGCGCTGCGCATCTTCGACGATGAGCGGGGCGTGATGAACCGATCGGTGATTGACGTAGGCGGCGAAGTGTGCATCGTCTCGCAGTTCACACTCCATGCCCTCACCGCCAAAGGCAACCGTCCCGCCTACATCCGTGCTGCAGGCCGTGACATTGCCGTGCCGCTCTACGAGAAGTTTGTCCAGGAGATGCAACAAGGTCTCGGTCGTCCCGTCGCCACCGGCATCTTCGGTGCCGACATGCAGGTCGAACTGATCAACGACGGACCCGTTACTATCTGCATCGACACCAAGAACAAGGAATAAATCTCTTATCTTACAATAGTTATTATTGCTATGACTATTAACGAAAAACTCAATAATGCATCAAACGCCTGTTTGATTATCATGTTCTCTGGCCTAATTCTCAAGTATCATACAAATTGGGCTGCTGCGGAATATATCCAACTGGCAGGCTTCGGCCTCTGGATTATCTTGACAATCTATAAACTGTTGCATTGGAAGACCTTTCGCAACGAGAACATCGTAATTCTTCTTATGCTTGGAATGGTTGCTTTTGTATTTCTTTGCATTTTTATTGGCCTGGCAGTACAATGATCCAAAAACATCAATACCCTAACAATTATGACCGACAAATATCTTGACACCCTCAGCAAGTACGACGTGAACCTCAGCGACGAGGAGATTGCCAGCGAAGTGAAGCAGATCGTCTCCGAGAACTACGATGCCAACAACACCATCGATGTCCTCAAGTTCAGCCTTGGCTGTATCGACCTCACCAGCCTCAATCCCACCGACAACGAGGAACGCATCACCGAATTCACCAAGCGCGTCAATGATTTCGAGGACGAATACCCCGAACTTGACAACGTCGCTTCCATCTGCGTCTATCCCAACTTCGCAGAAGTAGTTTCAACCAACCTCGATGTCACCGAAGTCGATACGACAGTCGTGGCTGGAGGATTCCCTTCCAGCCAGACATTCGACGAAATCAAGGTGGCAGAAATCTCCCTCGCCCTGGCCGGTGGTGCCGACGAGGTAGATATCGTCATCAATGTGGGCCAGATGCTGGCAGGCAACTACGAAGATATGTGCGACACCATCCAGGAATGCAAGGCTGCCTGTCGCGACAAGATCTTCAAGGTCATCCTCGAAACCGGTGCCCTCAAGAGCGCATTGCTCATCGCCAAGGCTTCCGTCCTCGCCATGTACTCGGGCGCTGACTTCATCAAGACATCGACGGGCAAGATCAGCGTGGCCGCCACGCCCGAAGCTGCCCTCGTGATGTGCAAGATGATCAAGGCCTATTATGAGCAGACCGGCAACAAGGTCGGATTCAAGGTGGCCGGCGGTGTGCGCACACCCGAGGATGCCGTAATCTATTATAGCATCGTCAAGGCTGTGCTCGGCGACGAATGGCTCACCAAGGACCTCTACCGTATCGGAGCATCCAGTGCAGCCAACAACCTGCTCTCGGCTATCCTCGGTCAGCCTGTAAAGCATTTCTTATAATGCTTTTCCAGCGCAAGCCCAGATAGGCACCTCGCATCAACAGATAGAGCAGGAAACTGATCCACAAGGCATCGTTGGCATCTGCCAACAGATGACTCAGGGCATAGCGTGCCACAAAGAAACACACAGTGCCAAGCAATAGCGAAAGGAACATCTCGCGTGTTGCTGTTGCTCCAATGTAGATGCCATCCCACATAAATGCAGCCACGCCGCAGATTGGGATGGCTGCTGCCCATGGCAGATAAGGCATTGCCGCCTCTATGATAAGGGTATCGTCGGTCAACAGGCCGAGGATGCCCTTTCCTGCTATTATATATAATAATGTGAAGAGCAGCATCACAACGCCACCCATGACGAACAGTCTTTTAACTACATCATTCACCCGTGTCTTGGCACCTTCTCCCGATGTCTGGGCAAGTCCGAAATACTTGCCGACCAAAGCCTCACCTGCCAAAGCAAAACCATCGCTGAAATAACTGAAAAGTGTGAATAGCTGCATCAGCAGCGCATTCACGGCAAGTAAGGTGTCGCCCATTCGGGCACCGAACGTCGTAAAGGCAGTAGTTACTGCTATCAGGCAGATCATTCGGAAGAAGATATCCCTGTTTACGGTGAAAAACTGTTGATAACTCAGTTCATATTCCCTGGTTTTATCAACATTACCCTGTTCAAAACCCGCAGAAGAGGGTTTATCAACATTTTTTGTGAATAACTCTGTTGACAACTTCATCTGATATCGACACCAGCCAATTGCAGCTGCAACACCCGCATATTCGGCTATCACCGTACCCAGTGCAACACCTTTGACTCCCAATCCCGCATGGAAAACCAACAGATAGCTGGCAACAATATTGAGCAGATTCTGTCCCACGGCGATATACAAGGGAAAGCGCGAATTCTGATTGCCCACAAGCCAACCATTCATTGCAAAGAGGGCCAGAACGGCAGGTGCCGCCCAGATTCGCACACGGAAATACTGCAGGGCCAATGCCCAAACCTGGTCGGTGGGAGCAATGATGATATGCGAAAGCCACTCCATGGGTCGCTGGATGGCAAAGATGCCAATACCGCAAAGCAACGACACACCCAGTCCCATGCGCAGCACCTTTCGGATAGAATGAAGGTCACGACGCCCGTATGCCTGGGCGGTAAGGCCGCTCGAACCCATCCGGAGGAAGTTGAACAGCCAGTAAACCATATTGAAGATCAGTCCCCCCACAGCAATGGCACCGATGGCCGCCTCGTTATTGAGGTGTCCGACAATGGCCAGGTCCACAATGCCGAGCAGGGGCACGGTGATATTGGTGATGATGCTTGGAAGGGCGATTCGAAGTATCTCGCGGTTCATGACTATCGGTGAAAAATAGATTGAATCCCGGGTGCAAAGATAACTATTTTTATTGAATCTCGAACCAATGAAAGCAATTTTTTGATAAAAAAAGAAAGGACCGAGACTTTCACAAGTCCCGATCCTCATAACATTTAGATAAACACACACAAATTACATGAAAAGCCAAACTTAATAACCAAATAGTATATTAATCACTATTACTTTCTTGATTTTGCGGTGCAAAGGTACGAACATTTTTCGAATCCTGCAATAGCCGTGATTTCAAATATAAATCATATCACCCCAAATCGCTACTCATTATCAACATCTTGTACATTTTTACACCAAAATAAATATAGTTGGCTTAGAAGCCCGAAAAATGCCGGTTCCAAAGGTTTCTTCATTCCGACATTCCGGAATTACTGTATAACGGAATAACGATATATCGACATTCCGCCAATCCGTTATATCGAAAAGTCCCTCAACCAACATATATACATTGCAAAATGCCACGTTTTCCCCACTTTTAAACGATTTTTTGTTCAAATTCTTGGCCAAACCTATAAAATTGCGTATCTTTGCGCCCAATTTAAGCGCATTCTCTTCTCTTTGCGCATCGAAACATAATAACATCATCATTAAAAAAGAAATGAGAGTAGCAATTGTTGGTGCCAGTGGCGCCGTGGGACAGGAATTTCTTCGCGTACTCGACGAACGCAACTTTCCTATCGATGAACTTCTGCTGTTCGGTTCCAGCCGTTCTGCAGGTCGTACCTATAACTTCCGTGGCAAGGATATCGTTGTCAAGGAACTTAAGCACGACACCGAGGACTTCAAGGGCGTGGACATCGCCTTCACTTCGGCAGGCGGTGGCACATCGAAGGAGTTTGCAGCCGACATCACGAAATACGGTGCGGTCATGATTGACAACAGCTCGGCATTCCGCATGGATCCCGATGTGCCTCTCGTAGTGCCCGAGTGCAATGCAAAGGATGCGCT
>JAEEUA010000151.1 GCA_016286775.1 Bacteroidales bacterium | reverse complement strand
ATCTCATGTCTTTTTGGAAAACCATAGCCAAAGAAACCATCCTCTTCGTCACTAATCAATTCTCCTGTACTTATTGTGTATATCACCCCGGAACTATCTCCCCATCCGTATTTATTTCCTTTTTCAGTTGGTTTATTAGCACCAATATTGCATATTGCCCATTTAACACTTAATCCTAAATCCACAGCTTGCCTGTTTTCAATCCTAGTTATAAGCATATCTGGATGAGTTCGTTTATATTCCTGTTTCTTCTTTTCTTCTCGAGAATAATTTACAATGCTTTTGCCCACAAAAACCAAAATTGCTATTAAAACAATGATACTTATTAAGTTTTTCCAACTGCTTGCTCTTCTATCTCTTTCTTCTGCTTCTTTCTTCTCCATCTCTAGAAAAGTTTGTTTTTCCGTACCATTGAAAAAATCTATATTATATTTTTTCATCAAAAAACACTGAATATCCCACCATTTTGCCTCATGTAAAGCTTTTGACTTTGTGTTGATGAGGAAACTAAAGTTATTAGTGCTATCTACATTAAGAACTATAATATCCTTGCAACATACTATGATATTAAACATGTATTGGTTAATTCCGTCATCGATTAACAATGAGGAGTTAACTTTCATAAATTGCCATTTGGAATTTGTGGTCTTGCCGTTAACAGTCACCAATAGAACATCTTTATCAGTAAACAAAAATTTCTCAATTTCTCCTTCGGTGTCGGAGTAAACCAACCATTCATTCGATTTAAGAGTTGAATTAATATCAAGTTTCTTATTAACAGCTGGAATTTGATTTAGGGTATTTATTATGAATGTTCTCATGGTGAGTAATTATTCTTGTAATAACTTTATGAAAATTGTTGCTGCAAAGATACTTGTTTTTTAAGCAAAACAGGCATAAATCTGAGATTGTTTTCGTTGCTTATAGTCACCTTTATGGGTACGGTGCCTAAAAAAGCCAAGTCCCTAAATAAACTCCGCCCCGCTATCGCGGGTCTCCGTTTGCCGTTAGGGAACTTGCTTTTTTAACCACCTCGTTTTTGTCGCAAGGCGCAATCGTCTCATTTTTTTCAGAGAGAAGAAATAGAAAAGCCCTACACCATCATGGCGAGGGCTTCCCCGAAAAAAATGAAAAAAAATGTATTTGTTGATGATGACTCACCTTGTGGTCCGGTAGGCAGTCCCGTAGTCCCGCAGTATCGTGTCCCGCGTCATTTCAACTCGAAGTGGCACTTGTCGACGAACGTCTTCCAATGGCCACCCCAGACAATTTCGGTGTCCTGGTCTCTGGCCACCTGAAACATCAGGTCGGCCAACTCTTCGAACCTGGACCAGTCCACCTGCTTCCGATTCATCGTCAGCGGGTACAGGTCAACCGCTTTCCCTGTGAGGTGCTTGCTGTTCATCGTCCGTGACTTGCCCTGCCTCACATACTCGCGCTGCTGCTCCTTCGTTCGCAGCCCTTCCGACACGTTAAACGGGTACGGGCAACGAGCAGCGCACTCAATCACGACAGCCTTCAGGCGTTCATCCACGCCCTCCAGCCGTTCCAACGAAAGTTTTGATAATTCCATGACATTACTCCTTTCTGTTTGTTCCGTTCCTTCGTCCCCCTTTGAAAGGGGGACAGGGGGATTCATCTATACGCATCCCTTTCGTATTTGCTCATGTGTCGCCATTCCCAAGGCGGTACCGCTCGGTCATCGCTCCACAAACCGAGTCCGGCTTGCTTCGCTTCAGCTTCCAGCTGAGCGTAGCGGGGATTGCTGTCGTGCTCCTTATAGTGCCAGGCTAAACCCTCCTTCAGCATCTCCTCGCTGATGTCTGCGCCATTCAGATAGACCGTCGCAATCCATCGCCCGTAAGAGTCCTTTTGCTTCAGCTTCAGGCCGACAGCCTTCCCACTAATGAGCCACTGCAAGTGCAGTGTGGCCACATCCCCATAATACTGGCCCCGTTCGGGCGCATCGATGCCGCTGATGCGGACCACAATCTTTGTGAGCTGAATCGCCCACGGATTAACGCCAGGGTTCCCGCCGTTATCCAGCCGACCCTCAAAAGTGTCGCCGTCGATGACTCGGCTCACATTCAACACGACACCGATGGTGTCACGCCCAGAAAGGCATCCTGTCACACTCGTCGCTACGCGGCTCGTTGTCCCCCTCTCAGAGGGGGTGGCCGAAGGCCGGGGGAGTCTGCTTTCCAATCCATTCCGGCAGCCACAGGAAAGCATAAGGAGGGCAGCCGCCACAATCAAAAATTTCTTCATAATCCTATTGTTTTGGGTACCCTGCAAAAGTATTACAAAAAAACGGCAAGAAATCCTATCAAAATCCGTCAAAATCAATCAAAAACAATCAGAAAATCCCCCTTCTTTGCCGTTTCAACTACATTTGCTTTGCCGCTGCCAAAATAGGAACCTGAGCCGCAGAGGAAAAACAATATAAAGATTATGATCTGCTTCTCTACCCATGACGGCGACGGCCACCGACAACGGCTTTTGCTTCGCGTCAAGCCATTTCGGTCCCTGAGCCTGTCGAAGGGCCGTCCCGCGTCTCGCGTCCCGAAGTCCTGCGTCAATAGTTCACTCATTTATTAACCCCTAAATCTTACAAATCATGGGTAAAATCAAGCAAGGAATCCTCGGAGGATTCAAGGGTAAAGTAGGGACTGTCATCGGTTCCTCGTGGAACGGCATCAGCTACATGCGTGGCCTCGCCCAGTCCGTAAAGAACCCGAAGACCGCTGGACAAACCACCCAGCGCACCTTCTTCAGGGAAGTCCTGGACATCGTTGGCCAGTTCACCAACGAGCAACTGAACTTCCTGTTCCCGACGGCTCCCAGCGGCATGACCCGTCGCAACGCCCTCGTCAAGCAGCTCTCCGCCGTGTTCGCCGTCGATGGCGACACCAAGAGTGTCGACCTGGGCAACATCAACTCCCTCGGCAACGCCCCGACGGCTGAACTGCCTGAAGTCAGCATCACCGCCGCAGGCGAAAACCTGACCATCTCTTGGGATGGCGACACGGCCAACCGTGCCGAAGCTGCCGACGAATACCCGACGGTATTCGTGGCCAACGTCACCAAGAAGAAGGTCTTCCTGGTCAACTCCACCGCTGCCCTCGGCAGCACTGGTGAAGTGTCCTTCAATGTCGGCCTGGCCGCCTACGGCGAGGAAGGCGACACCTTCAGCGGCTACATGATGCTCTCCGGCTCCAAAATCCCGCTTGTGGGCTTTGGTACGATGGGCGTCGCCAAGCGTCCCGCCAGACCCAAGAAGCGCGACTAAACCATCTTTGGCCATACGTCAAAAGCCGTCCCTTCGGGCGGCTTTTTTTGAAAACACTAAAAACGTAATGCAATGGGAAAAATCAAGCAAGGCATCCTCGGAGGATTCAGGGGCAAGGTCGGCACCGTGGTCGGCTCCTACTGGAATGGCATCTTCTACATGAAAGGCCTCCCGCAGTCTAAAAGGAAAGGCGGCAAATCGGGCAACCAGAAGATGCAGCAAGGCTATTTCAAGGAGCTTGTCACCCTGTCCATGTCCCTCTCCAACGAGGATCTAAAGTTCATCTACCCGAACAAGCCCAAGGGCATGTCCAGGCGCAACCTACTCGTCAAGCAACTCGCGGAGCTTGCCGCCTTCGTCGGCAAGTCCAAGACCGTTGACCTCAACAGCCTCAGCACCTTGGGCAACGCTCCGACGACCGCCCTTCCTGCGGTCGCCGTCGCTGTCAACCGTGATGATCTGCAAATCTCTTGGGAGGCCGTGACCTACTATCGGGACCAGCATCCCGACGATTATCCCGTCATCTTGGTGGCCAACGCCACGCAGCAACGGCTCTTCCTCATCGGCTCCAGCGTACCGCTGAGAGCCTCCGGCAAACAATCCTTTGCCGTCGGCCTCAAACCCTATGGGAAAGAGCGCGACGAATTCTCGGGCTTCATGTTTGTCACCAGCCAAGGCCGCTCAAAGGTCGGATTTGGCACCTTGTCAGTCACCAAACGACCCGAAAAGCCGCCCAAGAAAAAGAAGGATGAAAAGGACGAAAAACAGCCCTATTCTGGTCCTGACCAAGTCCCTACCAAGTCCCTACCAAGTTCGCAAGCTAAAACGTCAGAAAACCAACCTTACAAAACGTAAAAAACCATGGGAAAAATCAAGCAAGGAATCCTCGGAGGATTCAAAGGAAAAGTGGGAACCGTCATCGGCTCCTCATGGAACGGCATCGCCTACATGCGTGGCCTTCCGCAATCCACAAAAGACCGTAAATCCGCTGCCCAATTGGCGCAGCGTGACTTCTTCAGGGAAGTCCAGGATCTCGTTGGCCAGTTGAGCTACGAGCAACTGGTTTTCCTGTTCCCCAACTCAGCCAAGGGCATGTCCCGTCGTAACCTTCTGGTCAAGCAGCTGTCAGCCGACCCGCTTGTCGCCGAAGGCTCCAAGCATGTCAACTTGGCCAGCATCACTTCTTTGG
The DNA here is from genome assembly GCA_016286775.1 of Bacteroidales bacterium. Taxonomy (GTDB): domain Bacteria; phylum Bacteroidota; class Bacteroidia; order Bacteroidales; family UBA3663; genus Liminaster. The sequence continues at coordinate 3,974 of JAEEUA010000151.1, read as the reverse complement.
GTAACGCTCCAACCGCTGACCTGCCAGATGTCACCATCACCGCTTCGCGTTCCACTGTCACCATCGCATGGGATGCCGAAAACGATTGGCGCACTCAACATGGCGACGAGTACCCGACCATCTGTGTGATAAATGTCACTCGGAAGAAAATCTTCCTCGTGCATTCCACAGTGACGGTCGGCGCATCTGGTGTACAATCCTTCAGCCTCAGCCATGACGCTTTCGGCGTCGGCTCCGACGAGTACAACGGTTTCATGCTAAGCACTGGCGGCAAGATTCCGCTCGTCGGTTTTGCCACTTTGAGCGTGAACGAACGACCCGCCCGCCCACCTAAGAAAAACAACTAATGTCTAACCCCTAAAAACAAGTAAAGCTATGGGAAAAATCAAGCAAGGAATCCTCGGAGGATTCAAAGGTAAAGTCGGTACCGTTATCGGTGCCTCATGGAACGGCATCGCCTACATGCGTGGGCTTGCCCAATCCATCAAGAACCCGCAGACGGAGGCGCAGCTGAAGCAGCGCTCCTTCTTCAAAGAAGTCCAGGATCTCGTCGGTCAGCTTTCCGATGAGCAGCTGGCTTTCCTGTTCCCCAATTCGGTCAAGGGCATGTCCCGCCGCAATCTTCTAACGAAGCAGCTGTCAGCCTATCCAATCGAAACGGAGGAAGGCAAACATGCCGACCTGGCCGACATCATTTCTCTCGGCAATGCGCCGACGGCTGACCTGCCTGATGTGTCCATCGTCGCATCGCGCTCCGCTGTCACCATCTCATGGGATGCCGACAACGCCTGGCGCAGCCAGCACGCGGACGAGTACCCGACCATCTGTGTGTTCAACGTCACCCAGAAGAAGATCTTCCTGGTCCATTCCACAGTGACGGTCGGCGCATCCGGCTCTCAGTCCTTCAGCGTTGAAAGCGATGCCTTTGGCATTGGCTCCAGCGAGTTCAACGGCTTCATGCTCAGCACAGGCGCAACCACTGCGCCTCACTTCTTCGGCACCTTGGGTGTCATCAATCGTCCTGCCCGTCAGCGTCGCAACCCTCGCACGGGCAAATAAACTCAATGTCTAACCCCTAAAAACAAGTAAAGCTATGGGAAAAATTAAGCAAGGAATCCTCGGAGGATTCAAAGGTAAAGTCGGCACCGTCATCGGTGCCTCATGGAACGGCATCGCCTACATGCGTGGGCTTGCCCAGTCAGTAAAGAACCCGAAAACGGCAGCGCAGCTTCAGCAGCGCGCCTATTTCAAGGATCTGCAAGGCCTCGTCGGCCAACTCACCGACGAGCAGTTGCAGTCGCTCTTCCCGATGGTCATGCGAGGCATGACCCGCCGCAACATGCTCACGCGCCAGCTGGCCGCTGCCGCTGCCGTCGTGGACGACGTGAAAGCCGTCGACCTGGCACAGATGGAGGGCATCGGCAACGGTGAGCGCATTGACTCACCGATGCTGGAAAGCCTCGTTTCTGAAATCGATGGCTCACTGGCCATCTATGCTGAAGCCGCCGCAGCTGAGGCCATCGGCAAGCCTGCCGAGGCCAACTTCATCGCGGTCGCTTACAACGTCACCAAGCGCAAAATCGGTGTCTTCAACACCGACGTTACCGACCCCAGCATGGGTGTGTCCGTTCCTGTCGGCAACTGGGCAGAAGAGGGCGATTCCGTCCGCTTCTACCTCACTTATGCCGCATCTGGAGAAAACGTCTATCTCCGTGGCTTCGGCTCGTTCATCATCAAGACCCGCCCCGAGAAGGCAGGTCGTAAGATCAACAAATCCTGACAGCCATGACCACGTTTGAATGGATTTCGATGTTGCTGGCTCCTGTCACTGGTGTGGCCTCCTGGCTCGCCGCTACGCGGCTCCGCCAGAACCGCACCATCCGAGAGATGCAGCAAACTATCTTCAACCTGGTTGAGGAAAACAAGCGCGTCTATTCCGAGCTGACCGAGGCCCGCAAGGAAATCGTCGGGCTGTCCGCTCAGGTCGCACAACTCACACTTGAAAACGCTGAGCTGAAGCAATTGATCGAAAACCTGTAAGGCCATGAAGACACGCTGTTTCCTCTTCCTTTTGTTGGTGTCGATGGTGCTATGTGCTTGCGACGCGAAGCGCCGCGCCCAGCGTCGCATCCGTCGCATCGTCGAGCGATGCCCCGAGCTGCTGAGCGTTCAGGCGCATCCCATCGACACCTTCATAGAATTGCCACCCTTGTCCGATTCTGCCGTGATGCCCTTAGCTCCGCTGCTTGACGGCCAAGCCGTCAAGATCCAGACGGAGCAGGGCACTTTCACGGCAACGGCCACTAATGACAGCCTCACAGTCACCTACGAGGCAGAACCCGAGCCAGTCCACTTCTCCGACACGCTGCACTATTCGCAAGTCGTCATCGAGGAAGCGCCTCCAGCGAAGAAGAAACCGCCCGCTTTCATGTGGTTCCTCCTCGGTATGGTGATAGTGTTGCTGGCTGTCATCATTACCGCTATTGTAATTGTGATCAAGATGGTGAAGGTCTCCTAACAAAGGGGACATAAAAAGAAAGAAGAGGATGAGCTCATCCTCTTCTTTCTTTTTGCCATGTTCTCTGAATAAGTATCAGAAATTATAGTATAAGCCGAATGTAGCTGTCGATGCTGAGAAATCAACACTAAAGCCTGGATCGTAGGGGAATGGGAAATGGTCAATACCGCCCAAACTACCTTTGCTGTAGCCGATGAACCCGATATGGAACACGGCTGCCCATTTCTCTGTGGGATGGAAGGCGATGCCTGGCTTGATGCCGGCCTGCCATGTCGTTTGCAAATCTCTTCCATAGGAGATGAATCCATCGAGGTTATATTTGTCTCTCCAACCGATAAAGTCGAAGGCTCCGTCGAGGAAGAAATTGAACTTCTCAATGCTACACACATTATAACGCACATAAGGCATGACATAGAAGGCGTTAACAATATACTTATTTGTCTGGCCTCCTATATGCGAAGTGATACCTGATGAGTAGCCGAGCGCGGTGGCCACTGACCAGTTGCCGAAGCTGTAACCCACCTCAGGACCGAGGAAATAATAAGTGCCACGAGTATCCTCATACTTGTTGGTGTTGAAAGCCATGCTTCCGCCTAACCATAATTGGGCATTGGCGGAAAGGATTCCTGCAAAGGCAAGGACTAAAGTCAATAATACTTTTTTCATTTGTTTGATAGTTTAAGATGAAACATTAGTGAATAGTTGAAAATTAAACGGCTTTGGTGGTCTTTTATTGTTCAAGGTAGCCGCTATGGCTCGGTCGTAGTGTAATGTTCATCCTCAGTCGGCCAAAGGTTGCGGAGGTAGGTTTCGCATCTTTTAGGAAGCTAAATGGCCGCAACCTTTGTCCGTCCTCGGCTAATAGTGGGTTTGCGTTTCCCCGCTCTCGTTTCTCCCTTTCGCTCTGGCAATGTTAGAAATTCGGTGTGCTGCCTGGCTGTCAAAGGCTGCGGAGGAGGCTCGTCCCCTGTGGGGAAGCTTTATAGCCGCAGCCTTTGCCATCCAGTCAGGCTCCAGCGGGGAAAACAATTGGAGGGCTTGCGGCGCAGTGTTCGGCACCTGACCCGTCATCGTCCTGCCCTTGCCTGAAAAAAACAATATGCCACGCCCAGCATTTTCTGGAAAATCCCTATCTTTGCACCCGACTCCGTAGCCATAAAATGGAGTTATCTGTTACTATGGAAGCCGAAAGCCCAATTTCATCGGCTTCCATTTTTTAGCATTCAGGGCTGCTACCTTCGGCAACAGCCCCGTCTCTATTAATTATAAGGAGTCAATCATCTTCTGCTTCTGCTGCTCACTTACCTTTCGGTATCGCGATATGGCCTTACTGCCTTCCGCATGTCCGCTCATCGATGCGATGTCGGCATCCCTGAAGCCTGCATCATATAGGTTGCCGCAGAAGTTCCGCCGCCCCATGTGGCTGCTGGCCACCTCCGACAGCTTCACCTGCTTC
>JAEEUA010000009.1 GCA_016286775.1 Bacteroidales bacterium | reverse complement strand
TCCTTCGCATCGCATACGCATGCTTCTTTGGTTTCATCCTGCTCTGGCACACCAACGAGATCGTGCAGTATATTCCTCAGTTGCTTGGCACCCTGTTGATGCTCGAAAGCATCAGCCAGCTGCTGGAACTCTTCATCCTGAAGATTCGCACCACGGTGTCGTGGAGCTTCTTCATCATCCCTGTCGTCATCCTGCTCTTCGGACTCTGGCTGTTCTTCTACTGCCAACTTCCTCTCGACAACCTCGATCGCATCAACACTATTGACGCAATGGCAAAGCTGAGGATCCAGATGAAGGCCGTTGGATTCTGCTTCATCCTCTTCATCATCTCCGAGGTCCTTATCTCCATCGTCTTCTTCAAGCCGATGTATATGCCGAAGAAGTTCGCTGAGGAGAAGGCCAAGCAGAAGGAAGCCGAGCGTGCACTGGCTGCCGAACAGGCTCGTCAGGCACAACTCGCCGCCGAGCGCGAACGCGAAATCGCTGCCGAGCAAGCCCGTCAAGCCGAACAGGCAAGCAACAACGCCAACACTACGACTGGCTCCACGAATTAAGATTGCCGCTTGAAATGAAGAAACTCGAATCGCCCGGCCGGGTGGTTCGAGTTTTCTTTTTATTTTTTGGGGTCGGTTTTTCGGGTTTCGATTTTTTCGTTATTCCGTGATACCGGAATATCGGTATATCGGCATTTCGGAATTACGAAATAACGGTATTACGAAATACCGAAATACCGGAAAAACGAAATCAAAGCCCAACGATGTTCCACGTGGAACCCTCAGGCATCCTGCGTGCCCGACGGCGCATCCGGCGCCTGTTGAGCAAAATACTCAACGAGCTTTTTGGCCTTAGCGGGACCAACGACAGTCTGAATCTCTTCGACCGAAGCCGCGCGAAGACGTTTCACGCTCTTGAACTTCTTGAGCAGTTCCTGCTTGGTCTTCGGTCCGATGCCGGGAATATCGTCGAGCGAAGAATGCGTCTGCGTCTTGCTTCGTTTCTGTCGATGGAACGTGATGGCAAAGCGATGCACCTCGTCCTGGATATGTTCAAGCAGATGGAACAGCGAGCTACCCTGCTTGACATCTACGGAAGCTGGCGGATCGCCGAAGAGCAACTGACGCGTGCGGTGATGTCCATCCTTGACCAAGCCGCCCACGGGAATGTCGAGTAACTCGCGAATTTCAGCCATGCGTTCTTCGCTTATCGCTCCCTGCAAATGCTCCACGAGATACTGATGCAGCACGTCGGCAAGGCCCTGCTTGATGACGCCCATCTGGCCTACGCCACCATCGGCAAGGATAAGATCGGGCACCTCCAAATGCTCCTCGACGAGACGACGATAACGACGCATCACCACCTCGTGCATCGACGCATAATCGTCGGGACCAACGACACTGCGGATGTTGTATTTGCGGTATTCCTTTTTCTCAGGCTTGCCGTTCATAAAGACAATGCAACTGGCGACCGGGTCGGAACCGGAGATATTGGAGTTATCGAACGACTCGATATGACGTGGTAATCGAGGCAGGCCGAGCTGCTTCTGGATCTCTGTGAGCAGGCGCGTCTGACGTTGTTCGGGATTGAGCTTGTCCTGCTGCTTGAGCTGGTCGATGCGATACTGCCGACAGTTCTTCTCGGCAAGTTCGAGGAGCTTTCGCTTATCGCCGCGCTGCGGGACGAATGCCACACAGCCGTCAGGAAGAATGCTGGGCTCGAAAGGAACGATGAGTTCGGTAGGATGGGAGCTCGGCGACGATGCCTTGCCGGCTTCATCTCCCGCGGCGTCCGACTTGGGTTGTCCTTCCTCGAAACGTTCGCGCAGTTCGAGGATGCCGAGCGCCAAGACGTCTTCCTTGGGCTCGTCAATCTGCTTACGATATTCGATGGTATAGCTCGAAATCACGGCACCCTGCACGATGTGGAAATAGGAGACGATGACGCTGACATCTTCCTCGTCGTAGGCAAACACATCGACGTCGCTGATGGTGGACGGGACGATGTTGCTGCGCGTGCGATAGCCCTCGAGAATCTGGATGCGCTCCTTGACACGCTCGGCTCCTTCGAAGTCCCAAAGCTCAGCCTTCTCCTGCATCTGCTGCTTCAAATTTGCCATCAGCTCGGCAGTATGGCCGCGCAGAATCTGCTTGATTTCGTCAATGCCCTGGTCATAGACTTCACGCGACAGCTTGCCAATGCAGGGGCCCAGACACTTTTCGATGTGGTACTTCAGGCAGGGACGATAGCCCTTCTCAATCATGGCAGGCTGCAGGTTGAGACTGCAGGTTCGCACATGATAGAGCTGCTGGAAGAGCTCGACAAGCGTCTTTGCCACCATCACGTTGGTGTAAGGACCGAAGTATGACGAACCATCTTTTACTAATGTACGCGTGAGAAAGACGCGCGGAAAGGCCTCGTTGCGAACGCAGATCCAAGGGTAGGTCTTGCCGTCCTTGAGCAGGACGTTGTACTTGGGCTGGTGCGCCTTAATCATGCGGTTCTCGAGGTTGAGTGCGTCGTTCTCGGTATTGACCACGACGTACTTCAAGTCGTAGATCTGGCGTACCAGATTGGCCGTGCGCCGCGACTCGTGCTCCTTGGTGAAATAGCTCGACACGCGGCGCTTCAGGTTCTTCGCCTTACCCACATAGATGATCGTTCCCTCGGCGTCGTAGTAACGATAGACGCCGGGGGAATCGGGCAGGATATTGACGATGCCCATCAAGTATTCGTAACGGGGATTGTCTTTAGCTTGGACCACGATGATTTTCGAATTTCTCTATCACGAATTGGCGAATTTGAGAGTTGATTTTTGGAGGTTTTGTTTTTCGAATATCGGGAATAACGGTATTACGGTATTACGGAATAACGGTATTTCGAAATAGCCCAGGCGAAACCTCAATTCGATAATTCGTGATAAAAAGAAAAGAAGACATTGTTCCACGTGGAACTATTCGCCTTCGTAAATGATGGGGCAATAGAAATCGAGATCGGCTGGCAAGCGCTTGCGGCCTTTGAGATCGACGAGCTCGATGATGCAGTTTAGATAGACCTTCTTGACGCCCAGTTTTTGCACGAGGTTATAGGTGGCCTCCATAGTGCCGCCGGTGGCCAACAGGTCATCGTGGATGAGAACCACATCGTCGGGGGTCAGTGCATCTTCGTGAATCTCGATGGTGTCGATGCCGTACTCTTTCTCGTAGCTCTGCTGCACGGTGCGAGCGGGCAGCTTGCCGGGCTTGCGAACAAAGACGAAGCCGGCATTGAGTTTCTGCGCAAGGATAGACGCCATGGTGTAGCCGCGGCTTTCGATGCCGAGCACCTTGGTGATGCCTTTGTCCTTGTAGTAATTCGTCAGGCTTCTGGTGAGCTCCTGGAGACAATCAGCATCCTTATAGACGGTGGTGATGTCGCGGAACAAGATGCCCGGCTTTGGGAAGTCAGGGATGGTGCGCACATGCGCTTTGATCATTTCTACGTTCATTGTTGTGGGTGGTTATTTAGGTGGTTTGTTTGTCGGGGGTATTTTGGTGGGGGCCGTCGGTTTTGGTGGGCAGCCAAGCTTGGCTGCCGACGATAACGAAAGGGGAGCACCCCAAGCACGGGGAACGAAGGACGGCTGTACAAGCGACGGCCTTATCGCCCAAGGAGCACCAGCAGAATGTTGACATCGGCAGGCGAGACTCCGGGGATGCGGCTGGCCTGCCCGATGGTTTCGGGCCGGATGCGCGAGAGCTTCTGACGCGCCTCGATGGTGAGCTGCTGCAATTGGTCGTAATTGATGGAGCGAGGAAGACGGATGGCCTCCAATCGGGCAATCTTTTGTGCCACGGCTTTCTCGCGACTGATGTATCCCGCATACTTGATCTGCACCTCAGCAGCCTCGACGATTTCCTCGCGACGGTCGGCGGGGAGTGTGTCGAAGAGCTGTGCGAGTTCGGGAATGTGCTTCGCAAGAAGAGGCAGGTTGAGTTCGGGACGATTGACCAAAGCCAGCAACTTGCAGCCTTCCTTGAGCTCGGAGCTACCGAGCGAAGCGAGCACATCGTTAAACGAAAGTTTCACGTGGAACATTTCGCAGAACTCAACAATCTTTTCGACGCACTCTTTCTTCTCGGTCATGAGGCGATAACGTGTCTCATCGACCAAGCCGATTGCATAGCCTCGTGGTGTGAGTCGCATGTCGGCATCATCCTGTCGAAGCAGTATACGATACTCTGCTCGGCTCGTAAACATGCGGTACGGTTCATCGACTCCCTTGGTGACCAAGTCGTCGATAAGCACACCGATATACGCTTCGTCACGGCCGAGGACGAAAGGCTCCTCACCTTTCACCATCAAGGCGGCATTTGCTCCAGCGACGAGCCCTTGTCCGGCAGCTTCCTCGTAGCCCGTAGTACCATTGACCTGACCTGCAAAGAAGAGACCAGCCACGAGCTTCGTCTCCAACGTATGGCGCAACTGCGTCGGATCGAAGTAGTCGTATTCGATGGCATAGCCGGGACGGTACGCCACGGCGTTGCGAAGGGCCGGAATCTGACGAAGGGCCTCCAACTGGATGTCGATGGGAAGAGAACTACTGAATCCGTTGAGGTAATATTCCTGCGTGCCATTGCCCTCGGGTTCGAGGAAGAGCAGATGATGATCCTTGTCGGCAAAGGTGACAATCTTGGTCTCAATGCTTGGACAATAGCGCGGACCGATGCTCTGGATTTGTCCGTTGTAGAGAGGAGAGTCGGGGAGACCACGACGCAAAATCTCGTGAACGGCTTCGTTGGTCTGAATGGTGAAACAAGGAAGAGCCTGATCGGCATACCACGCAGAGCCAGCCTTCGCCACGTCCGTCTGATCGGAAACTTCGATGGTGCGATGTTGCGTATGTGGTGCGGGGCGACAGACCTCAGAAGCATGAACCAGCGCCCAAGGCAGATAGGAGAAATGATGGAAGTCGGTATCGCCATCCTGACGTTCGGCCAAGCTGAAGTCGATGGTCTTGCCATCGATGCGAACTGGTGTACCCGTCTTCATGCGTCCCACTTCGAAGCCCATTTTCGCAAGTTGCTCGGTAAGGCCATAGCTCGCTAGTTCTCCACAACGACCTCCGGCAATCATGGTGCGTCCGATGTGCATGAGTCCGTTGAGGAAGGTACCGGCTGTAAGAACCACTGCCTTCGCATGGAAAAGAACGCCCATCTGCGTGACGGCTCCCTCGACACGGGAATGATCCTCGCTGAAGAGGAACTCACTCACGGTGTCCTGCCAGATGAAGAGGTTGGGAGTATTCTCGAGCACATTGCGCCACGCCCAGATGAACCGACCGCGATCGGCCTGACTGCGCGGACTCCACATCGCCGGCCCCTTCGAACGGTTGAGCATGCGGAACTGGATGGAACAACGGTCGGTAACGATACCCATCATGCCGCCCAGCGCGTCAATCTCGCGAACAATCTGTCCCTTGGCAATACCGCCGACAGCCGGATTGCACGACATCTGGGCAATCTTGTTCATGTCCATCGTGATCAGACACGTGCGCACACCAAGACGTGCCGCCGCATGGGCAGCCTCACATCCGGCGTGTCCGCCGCCAATCACAAGGACATCGTATTCAAAAGTCATTCGAGTCAAATTAGTCACGAATTTGCGAATTAGCGAATTGCCGCCAAAGAGTCAATAATTCTCAAATTCTATAATTCGTGATAAAAGTTAAAAATACAAGGCGAGCGCTTCGTTCTCGTTTTGCTCCATGATCTCACGCTCTCCCGGGCCCTTGTCATTGATGCCACAGAGGTGCAGGATGCCATGGATGATGACGCGATGGAGCTCGCGCTCGTAGGGCTGGTTGAACTGTTCCGCATTCGTGCGCACGGTGTCGAGGCTGATGACGATGTCGCCGGCAATCTTGTCGCCTTCGGAATAATCGAAGGTAATGATGTCGGTGTAATAGTCGTGCCCCAGGAACTGGCGATTGCAAGCGAGAATACCCTCGTCATCGACGAATTTGTAGCTGACCGTACCCAATCGCCTGCCATGAAGCTGGGCGACCTGACGAATCCAGGAGCTGACGTCACGGCGGCGGATGGCCGGCATAGCGACGCCCTCATTGAAAAAAGAAACTGCCATTGGTAAATGTATTGATTTAGCACCGCAAAGGTACTTATTTTTTTTTATAATATGTAATAAGCACCTGAAAAAACAGCCTAAAAAAGTACAAAAACGTCTTTTTATGCATTTTTCTAAAACTTTTTTGGCAAAAAAATTTGTTATAGTAAATAAAATGATTATATTTGCGCACTGAAAAACCAATCCTTTCCGTGAAATCTTATCACAACAACTATAACGAAAAACATTATGTCAACAAACGTAGGACATATCTCACAGATTATCGGCCCTGTTGTGGACGTTACGTTCAACGATGCCGCCCTACCTGCCATTAATGAAGCTCTCACGGTAAAACGTCCCAACGGACGCGACCTTGTCATCGAGGTGCAGCAGCACATCGGTGAAAACACCGTGCGCTGCGTGGCCATGGACTCGACCGACGGCCTTCGTCGTAATCTGGAGGTAAAAGCCACTGGTGCTCCAATCACCATGCCTGTAGGCGACCAGGTTAAAGGTCGTCTGTTGAATGTCGTAGGCGAGACTGTAGATGGAATGAAGGAACTCTCCCGCGAGGGCGCATTCCCCATCCACCGCGAGCCGCCTAAGTTCGAAGAGCTCAAGACCTCGCAGGAGGTGCTCTACACCGGTATCAAGGTCATCGACCTGCTCGAGCCCTACCTCAAGGGTGGAAAGATCGGTCTGTTCGGTGGCGCAGGTGTAGGCAAGACCGTGCTTATCATGGAGCTCATCAACAACATCGCCAAGAAGCACAACGGTTTCTCGGTATTCTCGGGTGTCGGCGAACGTACCCGTGAGGGTAACGACCTGTTGCGCGAAATGATCGAGTCGGGCGTTATCCGCTACGGCGAGAAGTTCAAGGAAGGCCTTGAGGAAGGCAAGTGGGACCTTGCAACCATCGACTACGACGAGGTTGCCAAGTCGCAGGCCACCCTCGTCTATGGCCAGATGTCCGAGCCACCTGGAGCACGTGCTTCGGTTGCCCTTTCGGGTCTGACCATCGCCGAGTCGTTCCGTGACTCTGATGCCATCGGCACGTCGAAGGACATCCTCCTCTTCATCGACAACATCTTCCGTTTCACCCAGGCAGGTTCTGAGGTGTCGGCGCTGCTCGGTCGTATGCCATCGGCCGTAGGTTACCAGCCAACCCTTTCGACTGACATGGGTAAGATGCAGGAGCGAATCACTTCGACCAAGAAGGGTTCCATCACTTCGGTACAGGCCGTGTATGTGCCTGCCGACGACTTGACCGACCCTGCACCGGCCACCACCTTCTCGCATCTCGATGCCACCACCGTGCTTTCGCGTAAGATTACCGAGCTCGGCATCTATCCCGCTGTGGATCCTCTCGATTCCACCTCGCGCATCCTCGACCCGAACATCATCGGCGAAGACCACTACAACTGTGCACAGCGCGTGAAGCAGATCCTCCAGCGTAACAAGGAGCTTCAGGACATCATCGCCATCCTCGGTATGGACGAACTCTCCGACGAAGACAAGCTGACCGTGAACCGCGCACGCCGTGTGCAGCGCTTCCTCTCGCAGCCATTCGCCGTCGCCGAGCAGTTCACCGGCGTGAAGGGCGTTATGGTCAACATCGAAGACACCATCAAAGGCTTCAACATGATCATGGACGGTGAAGTGGATTACCTGCCCGAGCAGGCATTCCTCAACGTCGGCACCATCGAAGAGGCCATAGCCAAGGGTCAGCGTCTGATGGAAGCCGCCAAGGCTGCCGAGAACAAGTAATAGGTACTCCTATGAAACTGACGATCTATTCTCCCGAGAAGACGGTGTTCGACGGCGAAGTGGAGCTCTGCGAGGTGCCCGGCACCAAAGGACGATTCACCATCCTGCGTGACCACGACTCCATCATCACCACCCTGCAGCCCGGAAACATCCGCTACGTCATCGGTGGCCAAACCATCCTGCAGCCCGTCAAGAGCGGCTATGTGGAGGTGCACCACAACGTGATCTCGGCCTGCGTGATGCTATGATGTGGCTTCAGATCCTGATCGCCGGCTTTGTGTTCTACGAAGCTGTGGTCATCAATGTCGTCCGCGAACTGCAGAAGGTCAATCCTGCGGTGACCGTGTGGGTAATAATGGGCTCAAAGGTCCTGAAGATGCTCCTCACCGCCGTGACCATCCTCCTTGTGGCGCGCCTGACCGACATTCCCATCCGGCAGTTTGCCCTGACCACGGTCGGCATCTATTTCGTATCGCTCATCGTCGAATCGATATTCTTCCTTAAAAAGAAGCAAAAACAATGAACAAAAACAATAAAGTCTGGACGCTACTGGTAAGTCTGCTGCTCGCAGTCGGAAGCCTGCTGCCACGTCCCGCGCTTGCCCAGGAACATTCCGAGGGCGAAGCGAAGCCGCTGGATGTGACCGCCATGATCTTCGAGCACGTGGGCGACTCCTACTACTGGCACATCACCGACTGGGGTGAGACATCGATTGCCCTGCCGCTGCCTGTGATGGTCTATAGCAAGACCAGCGGATTCCACTGCTTCATGTCGAGCAAGTTCCACCACGGACATGCCGAATATGAAGGCCTGAAGATTGCCGGCGAAGAGTCGGAGTATGCAGGCAAGATAGTGGAGATGGTCGGTGGCACAGAGGTTCGTCCGTTTGACTTCTCGATCACCAAGAACGTAGCCGGCCTGATCATCGCAAGCATCCTGCTCTGCTGGATTATCCTGGGTTGCGCCCGTTGGTACAAGAATCGCGACGCCTCGTCACCCGCGCCCACGGGCTTCATCGGTGCCATTGAGATGCTGGTCAGCTTCGTCTATAACGACGTCATCAAGCCCAACATCCCGAAGCACACCGACCGGTATGCCCCTTACCTGCTCACGGCGTTCTTCTTCATCTTCTTCTGCAACCTCGCAGGCCTCATCCCAGGCTCAGCCAACCTGACCGGCAACATCGCCGTCACCCTGTGCCTCGCCCTGTTTACGTTCTTCATCGTAAACATCTTCGGCACGAAGGCCTACTGGCAGGAGATTTTCTGGAATGCCGAGCTCCCCGGATGGCTGCGTCCCATCATGGCGGTCATTGAGTTCATCGGAATCTTCACCAAGCCGTTCTCGCTCACCATCCGTCTCTTTGCCAACATCCTGGCAGGTCACGCCGCCCTGCTCGGTGTCCTGAGTGTCATCTTCCTGACAGCCATCAGCATGCCCGGCATCGGCAATGGCGCCATGTCGGTGGTAAGCATCCTGCTGGGCATCTTCCTCGACTGTCTCGAGCTGCTGGTGGCCTTCATCCAGGCGTTCGTATTCACTATGCTTTCAAGCATCTACATTGGCCTCAGCCAGGTAGAGCATCATCACGAATAATTATTAACAATTAAAATATTAACAACTTAAAACATTACAACTATGCTTTTGGAAAGTCTTTTTACAACTAAGGGTGCTGCCGCTCTCGGCGCAGGTATCGTAGCAATCGGTGCAGGTATCGGTCTCGGTAAGATTGGTTCTTCTGCCATGGACGCCATGGCTCGTCAGCCAGAGGCTATCAGCAAGATCCAGACACCAATGATCATCATCGGCGCACTCGTTGAGGGTGTTAGCCTCTTCGCTGTGGTTGTCTGCCTCCTCGCATCCTAATTTCAAGAGTCAGGAATTGAGGGCTGATAGCCTTCAGCCTTCAATTCTCTCAATCTTCATCATTTAATTTAAATCCAAGCATAATATGTCATTGCTAATTCCCGAAAGCGGACTTTTCATTTGGATGCTTCTGGCATTTGGCACCGTCCTCTTTGTACTGTGGAAGTTCGGCTGGCCGGCATTCACCAAGATGCTCGACGACCGCGCCAAGTACATCGACGACAGCATTGCCAAGGCCAAGCTGGCCAACGACGAGCTGGCCAACATCCAGGCGAAGACCGCCGCAATGCTGAAAGAGGCTCAGGAGCAGCAGTCCAAGATTTTGGCCGAAGCTGTTGAGACCCGCAATCAGATTGTCGAGAAGGCAAAGACGGAAGCAACCCTGGCAGGCCAGAAGATCCTGGCCGAAGCCAAGCAGCAGATCGAGGTGGAGAAGGAAGATGCCATCCGCGACATCCGTCGCCAGGTGGGCCTCCTCTCTGTAGAGATCTCGGAGAAGGTGCTTCGCGAAAGCCTTAAGACCGACAAGGCTCAGATGGCAATGATCGACCGCATGCTGGATGAGATACAAACCAAACAATAAGACATGGATATCGGAGTAATTGCCAAACGATACGCCAAGGCGCTGCTCGATTTCGCCGTTGAACAGAAGTGCGAGGACACGGTCTATCAGGAGGTCCTGCAGTTCGCTACGACCTATCGGGAGGTGCCCCAGCTGTCACAAGTGCTGGGCAACCCACTCCTGCCACAGCAGCAAAAGGTGGATGTCCTGTGCCAGGCCGTTTCGACCAAAGGGCCCAGCGATGTCTTCAAGAAGTTTGCTGCATTGGTTGTAGCTCATCGTCGCGAATCGTTCATGCTCTTCATCGCCCACAACTTTGTCACCCTGTACCGTGAGCTGAAACACATCAGTATCGGCAAGCTCATCACAGCGGTACCCGTGGCACAGAAGCAGGCACAGCGACTGGAGAAGCTGGTGGAAAGCCACTCCGACAACTCCATCGATGTGATCCTCGAAACTTCTGTCGATCCCGACATCCTGGGCGGTTTCATCTTCCAGATCGACGATATGCGTCTCGATGCCTCTGTGCGTCAGCAGTTTGAGTTGATCAAGAAACAGTTTATTGAGAAAAACAAGAGAATTGTCTAAAGAATTATTATGAGCAATATCAAAGCCAGCGAAGTCAGCGAAGTATTGTTGCAGCAGCTGCATGGCATCGATAACTCCACGCGTTTCGACGAAGTCGGAACGGTGCTGACCATCGGTGACGGCGTGGCACGTATCTACGGCCTGCGCAATGCGGAGATGAACGAATTGCTGGAATTCGAAAATGGTGTCATGGCCATCGTCATGAACCTGGAGGAAGACAATGTGGGTGCCGTGCTCCTCGGCGGATCGGAGAAGGTCCGTGAAGGCATGGTGGTGAAGCGCACCAACCGCATCGCCTCGATCCAGGTGAATGAGAACATGTTTGGCCGTGTCATCAACCCACTCGGTGAGCCACTCGACGGCATGGGCCCGATTCCGGGCGAGAAGTTCGAGATGCCACTGGAGCGCAAGGCCCCTGGCGTTGTGTTCCGTCAGCCGGTGAAGCAGCCTCTGCAGACCGGTCTGAAGGCCGTCGATGCCATGATTCCTATCGGACGCGGCCAGCGTGAGCTGATCATCGGTGACCGCCAGACAGGCAAGACAGCCATCGCCATCGACACCATCATCAACCAGAAGGATAACTACGAGGCAGGCAATCCCGTCTATTGCATCTACGTAGCCATCGGCCAGAAGGGTTCGACCGTAGCCTCCCTCGTGCAGACCTTGCGCGAGAAGGGTGCTATGCCCTACACCGTTGTCGTAGCTGCTACGGCTGCCGATTCGGCTGCCCTCCAGTACTTTGCACCATTTGCAGGTGCCGCCATCGGCGAGTTCATCCGCGACACGGGCCGTCACGCCCTCGTGGTTTATGATGACCTTTCGAAGCAGGCCGTTTCCTATCGTGAGGTATCGCTGATTCTGCGTCGTCCTTCAGGTCGTGAGGCCTATCCTGGCGACGTGTTCTATCTGCACTCGCGTCTGTTGGAGCGTGCTGCCAAGATCATCGAGCAGCAGGAGGTGGCCGAGCAGATGAACGACCTGCCCGACAGCCTCAAGGGCCATGTGAAGGCCGGTGGTTCGCTCACCGCCCTTCCAATCATCGAGACACAGGCAGGCGACGTTTCGGCATACATCCCCACCAACGTGATCTCCATCACCGACGGCCAGATCTTCCTCGAGACCGACCTCTTCAACCAGGGCTTCCGTCCCGCCATCAACGTAGGTATCTCCGTATCGCGTGTAGGTGGTTCGGCACAGGTGAAGTCGATGAAGAAGGTGGCCGGTACGCTGAAGATCGACCAGGCACAATACCGCGAGCTCGAGGCCTTCTCGAAGTTCTCAAGCGACATGGATGCCGTAACGGCGATGGCTATCGACCGCGGCCGCAAGAACAACAAGCTGCTCATCCAGCCACAGTACAGCCCAATGCCTGTAGGCGAGCAGATTGCCATCCTCTACTGCGGTACCAAGGGTCTGATGTCGAAGATTGCCGTTGACCAGGTGCCCGAGTTCCAGAGCAAGTTCCTCGAACTGCTCCGTGCTTCTCACGCCGAGGATGTCATCAAGCCTCTCGCTTCTGGCAAGATCGACGACACCATCACAGGCATCATCAGCAACCTGGCAGCTGCTGTCTGCACCGAACTAACTAACTAAGTATTAAAGGTTCGAAAGGTTAAGAAAAGTTCGAAAGGTTATGAATGGTTGTTCCTTTCGGTTATGTCCGAAAGATAGTTGATCTATAACCCATTCTTAACCCCTCTCCACCCACTTAACCCTTCTTAACCCTCTTAATCAATACCCTATGGCTTCATTAAAGGAAATCAAAGGTCGCATCGGATCGGTCGAAGGTACCCTCAAGATCACCTCGGCCATGAAGCTCGTAGCCTCTGCCAAGCTCCACAAGGCGCAGATGGCCATCGAAAGCATGCTTCCCTACGACCGACAACTGCATAAAATCATGGTCAGCCTGCTCAGCGGTGAAACCAAGGTTACCACTCCACTTTGTCATCCCCATGGCGAAGTGAAGCGTGTGGCCATCGTTACCATTGCCAGCAACTCAAGTCTTTGCGGCGGCTACAACAGCAATTCGCTGCGCCAAACCACCGCCCTGCTCCATGAGTATGCTGCTGCAGGATTGACCGATGATGCCATCGATTGTTACGTCATCGGCCGCAAGCTCAGCCAGTCGCTTGGCAAACTCCGGGGCTTCAACCTCATCCGCGATTATGTCGAAAAGGGCGACAACCCGGCTTTTGCTACCGCGCAGGAGCTGGCCAACCGCCTGATGGACGACTATCTCAAGGGTCGCATCGATTGCGTGGAACTGCAATACATGCACTTCAAGAACACGGCCTCGCAGATTCCGACGCGCGAGGTGTTCCTGCCCGTGCAGCTTGAGGCTCCCAAGGCTGGGGAATTCACTTCGGCGGGCTACATCATCGAGCCCACGCCCGAAGACGTGCTCAACACGCTCATTCCCGATGCGCTCTGCATGAAGATCTACACCATCATGCTCGACGCTCAGGCAGCCGAACACGCCGCACGTACCGTAGCCATGCAGACGGCCACCGACAACGCCAACGAACTGCTCGACGAGCTGCGCATCCTCTACAACAAGGGACGCCAGGCGGCCATCACCGCAGAGCTCCTCGATATCGTGGGCGGTTCAATGCAGTAGGTTCGCACACATAATCCCTTCGTAATAAGATGTCAAGACTTCGGTTTTGGCATCTTTTTTGTTTCATCCTGTCTTTTTGCTATCCAACGCGTCAAAATTGTTGTATTTTCGTGGCCGTCGGTTTCAATTTGCCACCAAAGAATACAAATTTTTCAACTTCTTTGGACGAAAACGATTCTGAAAAAACGCGTTTTCATCACATTGACTTTACAAAATGTGTTATTTCTTGTCATTAAACGAAAAACTTTCGCTAAAATTTGCAAATTATGGGATTTTATCTTATCTTTGCAACGTCAAAATGAGTCAGGGATGCCTCATGAGACAATTGTTTGAAGAAATTTAATAATGAGATAAGAGAAGAATTCAAATTGACCTTGAATCTATGAGTGAAAACACAAGATGAGGAAGATTCCGCGCAGAATTTTCCTCTTTTTTTTGTTTATTTCAAAATAAAGCCGTATATTTGCAGCGCTATAATAAATTTCGGATAATAGTTTATTGTAAATTATTAATTGTTAATTGTTAATTGATTATCATATATGGAAAGAAAAGACGAAAAGACGCTCACCCTGCTGGGTAACAAGAAAACCTTCTATAAGCAGGACTATGCACCCGAAGTGCTTGAGACGTTCGAGAACGCGCATCAGGAGAACGACTACTGGGTGAAGTTCAACTGCCCCGAGTTCACCTCGCTGTGTCCCGTCACCGGCCAGCCCGACTTTGCCAACATCATCATCTCGTACATCCCCGATGTGAAGATGGTCGAATCGAAGTCGCTCAAGCTATACCTGTTCTCGTTCCGCAGCCATGGCGACTTCCACGAGGATTGCGTCAACATCATCATGAAGGACCTCATCAAGCTGATGGATCCGCGCTACATCGAAGTGACCGGCATCTTCACCTCGCGTGGCGGCATCGCCATCCATCCTTACGCCAACTATGGTCGTCCCGGCACAAAGTTCGAGCAACTCGCCTGGGAACGCTTGGCTAAACACGAATAAAAGTATTTATTGCCTTATAAACTATGAAAAAAAGTGCTTTATTATTCCTTTCCCTGATGACTTCGTTCACAATCATGGCCGATAACCAGGTTGTGAGTCCTGATGGAAAGATTGTTGTTAGAATCAGTACTGACGAAGGACGGCCGCATTACTACGTTGCCTATCAAGGTCAGGAGGTTGTGAAATCATCCGCTTTGGGTTTGTTGACGAATATCGGCGACTATACGCAGGGGCTTGTCGAGAAAGGCTTTGAAAGCAAGACGGTGAAGGACAGCTATTCGATGGCCAACATCAAGCAGAGTCGTGTCGATTACGAGGCTACCGAAGCTGTGGTTCGCTACGAACAGGACGGCAAGCCGGCCATGAACATCACTTTCCGCGTGTCGAATCGCGATGTGGCCTTCCGCTATACTATCTATCCCAAGAAAGAGACGCGCGTCTGTGTGGTAGAGCGCGAGGCAAGCAGCTTTGCCCTGCCCGACGGCACGACAACCTTCCTTTGTCCGCAATCGAAGCCCATGGGCGGCTTTGCACGCACGTCTCCCAGCTATGAGACCTCCTATACCCTCGATGAACCTGCCGGCAAGAACGGCTGGGGCGAAGGCTACACGTTCCCCTGTCTGTTCCGCACATCGGCAGACAACTGGGTACTCATCAGCGAAACGGGTACAGACGGCGGTTATGTAGGTTGCCGACTGCTCAATGAGCAAGGCAACACGTATGCCATCGGCTTCCCCCAGGAGGGCGAAATGAACGGCATCGGCTCGACAACGCCTGCTATGGCACTTCCCGGCAGCACACCTTGGCGCACCATCACCGTGGGTCCTTTGGCCAACATCGTGGAGACCACCGTACCCTTCGACCTGGTAGAGCAGAAATACAAGGCTTCGCAGACCTACACCTACGGCAAGGGCAGCTGGTCGTGGATCATCGGCATGGACCCGAGCTGTAACTACGACGAGCAGAAGCGCTATATCGACTTCTCGGCCGCCATGGGTTGGCAGAGCGTGCTCATCGATGCCTTCTGGGATCAGCAGATCGGCTACGAACGTATGGCTGAATTGTCGCGCTATGCCCAAACGAAAGGCGTGGGCATCTTCCTTTGGTACAACTCCAACGGCTCGTGGAACGATGCTCCACAGACACCCATCGGCAAGCTGAACAACGCTCGCATCCGTCGCCAGGAGATGCAGTGGATGAAGGATAACGGCATTCGCGGCATCAAGGTTGATTTCTTCGGCGGCGACAAGCAGCCAATGATGCAGCTCTACGAAGACATCCTCAGCGATGCCAATGACTTCGGCCTGCTATGCATCTTCCACGGCTGTACACTACCTCGCGGCTGGGAACGCATGTATCCCAACTATGTGGCTTCGGAGGCCGTATTGGCCAGCGAAAATCTGCATTTCGGACAGGGTTCCTGCGATGCCGAAGCCCGCAACGGCTGCATCCACCCCTTCATCCGCAACACGGTGGGTTCGATGGATTTCGGTGGTTCGACGCTCAACAAGTTCTATGGTGCCGACAACAAGCGTGGTACGGTACGCCGCACGAGCGACGTGTATGCCCTGGCCACGGCCGTACTCTTCCAAAGTGCCGTTCAGCACTTCGCCATGGCTCCCAACAACCTGACCGATGCACCTGCTTGGGCTGTCGAATTCATGAAGCAAGTGCCCACAACGTGGGATGAAGTGAAGTTCATCGACGGTTATCCCGGCAAATACATCATCATGGCACGTCGCACAGGCGACAAGTGGTTTGTTGTGGGCATCAATGCCGAAGAACAGCCGCTCAAGAAGACTATCACGCTGCCAATGTTCGAGAAAGGTACCTCTCTGACAATTTACTCCGATGATGCTCAACTGAACGGCAGCGTAAAGACTGTCGCCCAGAACAAGAAGCAGCAGCTTACCATCACTATCCCTTGCAATGGTGGCGTGGTCATCACGAATGAATAGTTTCGATTGTTTTTTATCACGAATTAGAGAATTTGCGAATTTTGTTTGTCCAAAGGCATCTTGTACATTATTCGATAATTCGAAAATTCGTGATAAAATGAAAGGTTAGTAATGGCTAAAAACATCAATACCGACCCCAAGGATACACCGATGCTCAAGCAGTACCTTGAGCTGAAGAAGAAACACCCCGACGCCATCATCCTCTATCGCGTAGGCGACTTCTACGAGACGTTCTGCGACGACGCCAAGGAGGCACACGACATCCTGGGCATCACGCTGACCGCCCGCGCTGGCAATCCCTTGGCCGGATTCCCCTATCATGCTCTCGACACCTACCTGCCTCGACTTGTCAGGGCAGGTAAACGTGTAGCTATATGCGAACAGCTCGAAGACCCCAAGTTCACCAAGAAACTGGTGAAGCGCGGCATTACCGAACTGATCACTCCAGGCCTTACGATGGGCGACAACGTGCTCAATGCACGCGAGAATAACTTCCTTGCTGCCGTCAGCTTCGACAAGAACCGTTGCGGCATCGCTTTGCTCGACATCTCTACAGGCGAATTTCTCTGCACCGAGGGAACCTACGACTATGTCGATAAGCTCATCAACAACTACGCGCCCAAGGAGATGCTCTACGTCAAGGGCATGAAGCAGACCTATCAGGAGCGTTTCACCAGCCAACCCTATTGCTACGAGCTCGACGACTTCTACTTCAGCTACGAGAACGCCCGCCGCCAGCTGCTCAATCTTTTCAATACGCAAAACCTGAAGGGTTTCGGCATCGAGGAGATGATTCTTGCCACCACGTCGGCAGGAGCCATCCTGCGCTATCTGGAGGCCACACAGCACACTCAGACGCGCCACATCACCTCCATCCGCCGCATCGACAACGAGGCCTACATGCGCCTCGACAAGTTCACCGTGCGAAGCCTTGAGCTGATCGGCACCATGAACGAGGGCGGTCGTTCGCTATTGAGCGTCATCGACGACACGACCACGCCCATGGGCGGCCGTCTGCTGC
The DNA here is from genome assembly GCA_016286775.1 of Bacteroidales bacterium. Classification (GTDB taxonomy): domain Bacteria; phylum Bacteroidota; class Bacteroidia; order Bacteroidales; family UBA3663; genus Liminaster. The sequence continues at coordinate 16,817 of JAEEUA010000009.1, read as the reverse complement.
ACCGCTGGATGCTCTTCCCGCTCATCCACGCCGAAAGCATCAAGGAGCGCCTGAACGTAGTGGAGTACTTCTTCCGCGACCCCGACTTTGCCGAAACGGTCGATGAAGGACTGAGCCGCCTGGGCGATATGGAACGCATCGTGGGCAAGGTGGCCGTAGGGCGTGCCAATCCGCGCGAAATCATCCAGCTCAGCGTAGCCCTGCGTTCGCTCAAGGAGATCAAGAAGGCGTGCGAGGAATCGGAACTGCCGCAGCTCCAGCACATCGGCGAGCAGATCAATACGTGCGACAGCATCGCACAACGCATCTGCCACGACATCGAACCCGAACCGCCCATCCAATTCGGCAAGGGACAGGTGATACGCCAGCACGTCAGCGACGAGCTTGACGAACTGCGTGCCATCGCCTACGGCGGCAAGGACTACCTCATCAAGCTCCAGCAGCGCCTGTCACAGGAATACGAGATTCCATCGCTCAAGGTGGCGTTCAACAGCGTGTTCGGCTATTACATCGAAGTGCGTAACACCCACCGCGACAAGGTGCCTGAAGGATGGATACGCAAGCAGACTCTGGTAGGAGCCGAGCGTTACATCACGCAGGAGCTGAAGGAGTACGAAGAGAAGATTCTGAATGCCGAGGAACGCATCGGAAGCCTCGAGCAGAAACTCTATTTCGACCTGCTCAAGGCGCTCGAAGAATATATTCCCGTCATCCAGGTCGATGCGCAGCTGATGGCACGGCTCGATTGCCTGCTGTCGTTCAGCCGCGTGGCAGCGAAGTATCATTATGTGCGCCCCGACGTGGACGAATCACTGGTCATCGACATCCGTCAGGGCCGCCATCCCGTCATCGAGCGTCAGATGCCCGTGGGCGAAAGTTATGTACCCAACGACGTGTGCCTCTCGTCTGAGGACGGGAGTGGTTCGAATGCCCCCCAGATCATGATGATCACGGGCCCCAATATGGCCGGTAAATCGGCCCTGCTGCGTCAGACGGCGCTCATCGTGCTGATGGCACATATTGGCTGCTTTGTGCCCGCAGAAGCCGCCCATATCGGCATTGTGGACAAGATTTTCACGCGCGTCGGAGCTTCGGACAACATCTCCTTGGGCGAATCGACGTTCATGGTCGAGATGACCGAAGCGTCGAACATCCTGAACAACATCTCTCCGCGTTCGCTGGTGCTCTTCGACGAGCTGGGACGTGGCACCTCGACCTACGACGGCATCTCCATCGCCTGGGCCATCGTCGAGCATATCCACGAGCGCGCCGAAGGTCATCCGAAGATGCTCTTCGCCACGCACTATCACGAACTGAACGAGATGGAGAAGACCTTCCCGCGCATCAAGAACTTCAACGTCTCGGTGCACGAGGACAAGGGTAAGGTGCTCTTCCTGCGCAAACTCAAACCGGGCGGCTCGGAACACTCGTTCGGCATCCACGTGGCGCGCCTGGCCGGCATGCTGCCCGAAGTGGTGAATCGTGCCGACGAGGTGCTCAAATCGCTTGAACAAGCCTCAAAAGGCGTGGCTACACCCGCTGCGCCTGTCGAAAACATCTCCGCCGAAGGCATGCACGGCAAGGCTGGTTACCAGCTCTCGTTCTTCCAGCTCGACGACCCCGTGCTCAGCCAGATTCGCGACGAAATCAAGGGCCTCGACGTCAACAATATGACGCCGATGGAAGCCCTCAACAAATTGGCAGAAATCAAGAAGATCTGCGGACTTTGATTCTTTCTTTTATCACGAATTATCGAATTAATGAATTGATTATTTTTCGTAATACCGAGATTCCGTTATACCGTTATACCGAAATAACGTAATACCGAAACCCAATTCAATAATTCTATAATCCTCTAATTCGGGATATAAAAAAGCCAGCACGGGATGTCTCGTGTTGGCTTTTCTTTTTCTTTTATCACGAATTATCGAATTAGAGAATTGATTATTTTACGTAATACCGAGATTCCGTTATACCGTTATACCGTTATATCGTTATACCGAAATAACGTAATACCGAAACCTAATTCAAGAATTCGACAATTCGCAAATTCGTGATAAAAAGAATTCGTGATAAAAAGAATTCGCGTTGATTACAGCGTCCAGGTGGCGCCATCCTTCGTGTCCTTGACGACGAAGCCGAGCTCGGCCATCTTGTTACGGATGAGGTCGGAGGTTGCCCAGTCCTTGCTGGCCTTGGCCTTGGCGCGAACGTCGAGCAGGAGATCGACAGCACCCTTGTAGGCTTCGGTCTTGGCAGAGTCGGCACCGGCTGCATTCTCGTCCTTCATGCCGAGGATGTCGATGAGGAAGGTCTTGAACACCAACTGCGTCTTCTGGATGCCTGCCTCGTCGATCTTGGCGTGTCCGTCGATGACCTTGTTGATGAGGCTGACGAGCTCGTAGAGGTTCGAGATGACGATAGGCGTGGTGAGGTCGTCGTTCATGGCCTCATACATCTTCTCCTCCAGTTCCTCGACGATCTTCAGCGTAGCGGCCGTTTCTGCGCTTGTAGGCGAAGCCTTCATGCGGCTGATGCCGGCATAACCTTCCATCATGCGCTTCATGCCCTTCTCGGCACTCTGCAGAGCCTCGTTGCTGAAATCGACGGTCGAACGATAGTGGGCCATCAGGATGAAGAAGCGGATGGTCATGGGCGAATAAGCCTGCGTCAGCTTCGGGTGGGTGCCGTTGAAGAACTCGTCGAGCGTGATGAAGTTGCCGTACGACTTGCCCATCTTCTTGCCGTCGATGGTGATCATGTTGTTGTGCATCCAATAGTGGACGGTCTGATGTCCCTTGGCGGCGCAGGTTTGCGCGATTTCGCACTCGTGGTGCGGGAAGAGCAGGTCGAGACCTCCGCCGTGGATGTCGAACTCCTCGCCGAGGTACTTTTCGCTCATGGTCGAGCACTCGAGGTGCCAGCCGGGGAAACCTTCGCTCCAGGGCGATGGCCAATGCATGATGTGTTCGGGGGCTGCCTTCTTCCAAAGGGCGAAGTCGCAGGCCTCGCGCTTCTCGCTCTGTCCGTCGAGCTCGCGTGTGGTGTCGATCAGTTCGTTGACGTTGCGGCCTGAAAGGATGCCGTAGTGGAACTTCTCGGCATACTTCTTCACATCGAAATAGACGCTGCCGTTCGAGACGTAGGCAAAGCCTGCATCCAGGATCTTCTGCACGTAGGCAATCTGCTCGATGATGTGGCCCGAAGCGTGTGGCTCGATGCTGGGTGGCAGCACGTTCAGCGCCTCCATGGCCTTGTGGTAGCGGTTCATGTAGTACTGCACCACCTCCATGGGCTCCTTCTGCTCGAGGCGTGCCTTCTTGGCAATCTTGTCCTCACCCTCGTCGGCATCGTGCTCAAGGTGGCCGACATCGGTGATGTTGCGCACGTAGCGAACCTTGTAGCCGATGTGCTGGAGATAGCGAAACAATATGTCGAAAGTAATGGCAGGACGCGCGTGACCCAGGTGGCCGTCGCCATAGACGGTGGGACCGCACACGTACATGCCTACATGATCGGGGACGATAGACTTGAACGGCTGCTTGATGCGAGCCAGGGTGTTGTAAACGTAAAGCTGCTGTGTTGCCATAATTTTACCTTAGAAAAAATCGGTGCAAAGATAGGCAAAAAAAATAAAGTTAGCAAATTTGAATGCTCAAAAATGCTAACTTTGTCCTAAATTCCGTTTTGAGGTGCGCCCAACACGGGGTGCAGCCGTCAAAAAAGGAAACTTAACGCACGATGAACTTGCGGCCCTCGCGGATGTAGAGCCGGCCCTTCTGTGCACGCTCAACCGAACGGCCCATCAGGTCGAAGGCGGCACCCGAAGGCTGCAGGCTCTCGATGGCCGAAATGCCGGTGGTCTGCTCGACATAGGCAGGCATGTAGATGGCAAGACCCAGGGTGGCATCGTCCTTCTGGTGGTCGATGACGGCCTCAATCTGCTCCTCGGTCTGCTCGGCTACGTTCCAGGTGTTGTTCTGCGCATAGACGGTCAGGTAGTCGGTGCCCGAAGCGAAAGCCAGGTCAACGAGGATGTCGTCGTGGCCGTTGTCCTTGAAGGTGTTGCGGCCCACGTTGTATTCGGGGTCGTCCTCGGCGAGAGCCACGCCATCCACCTCAATCTTGCCCAGGTTGATGTTGCCGCCGCCTATCACGGTGACGCCCCACAGGTTGTTCTCGAAGTAGTTGTTGCTCACCTTGAGGTTCATGCTCTTGCTGGCGTCGTAGATGGCGATGCCGCTGCCGCCGTTGTTGGCGTCGTTGTTGCGCACGAAGCGGTTGTTGGTCACGCGGTTGCCGCGGATGATGGCTTCGCTGATGGCGCCCTGGATGTTGATGCCGTAGCGGCAGCTGTCAATCTCGTTGTCCTCGATCAGCACGAACATGGGACCCTCGAGGCCCATCAGGTTAGCCACCGAGATGCCGCCCACCATGTCCATGGCCGAATCGCCGTGCAGCACGTTACCGCGCACGATGATCGAGTCGCCGGGAGTGAGGTTGAGCATCGGCATGTTGCGGTTCACCTGCTGGCTCTTGTTGAACGTACAGTTCTCGACGCGCACCATGGAGCACTTGATGTTGGCAGCACCCACAACGGAGGAATACTCGTTGCGGTCGAAGAGGCAGTTGGTGACTACGACCTTCGAACCCGTCATGCCAATGGCGATGGGGCCGCTCACGCGGTTCTGATAAACATACTGCGTGAAGGTGCAGTTATCGAAATAGAGGCTATTGGTTTCGAACGACTTCACGCCCACATATTCGAAGGTAACGTTCTGGAAGCCGTACACGGCGTCGGCCTTGCGAAGCTCGATCTGGTTGGGCTTGGCGTCATCGTCGGTGCGGGTGATGGTGGCAGCCGAAACCTCGAAGCTGGCATCGCCGAAGAGGATGCAGGTGGCCTTGTCAGCCAATTTCAGTACGGCGTTGTCGTCGAGCTGGAACTGGTCGCCGTCGGCAATGACGAGGCTGTCCGAAAGGGTATAGACGTTGCCATCGGCTGTGACGCCGGAGTTCTCGATCTTTGCCAGGGAGGCAAGGGTGTAGGTGGTGCCATCGCCTGAGGTGGTGAACACATTGGCCTGCATAGTGGAAACTGCCGCCAGAGAAAGCGACAAGACTGTAAAGAATTTCTTCATGAATAGTAAATTGATTATTTTGGAAATAAATGGGTATTATACAATCCTGCCATCCTGCATGTGGATGATGCGGTCGGACATCTGCGCCAGGCTCTCGTCGTGGGTGACGATGACGAAAGTCTGTCCGAGCTGTTTTCGCAGGTCGAAGAAGAGCTGGTGCAGCTCCTGCTTGTTCTGCGTGTCGAGCGAACCCGAAGGCTCGTCGGCAAAGATCACGTCGGGCTTATTCATCAGGGCACGAGCCACAGCCACGCGCTGCTTCTCGCCGCCCGAGAGCTCGTTGGGGCGATGGGTGGCACGTTCCTTCAATCCGAGGAAGTCGAGCAGCTCCTGGGCGCGTCCCTTGGCCTGCGAATGCGACGTGCCCGCTATCAACGCCGGCATCATGATGTTCTCGAGCGCCGAAAACTCGGGCAGCAGCTGGTGGAACTGGAAGACGAAGCCGATGTGGCGGTTGCGGAACGTCGAGAGCGCCTTGTCCTTCAGCCGCAGCACGTCCGTCCCGTTGATGACGATTTCGGGTCTATAGACAATCCTATCGCCAGCCTCGGGCTTGAAGCCGAAGTCGGGCTTATCGAGTGTGCCCAGAATCTGCAGCAGCGTGGTCTTGCCTGCTCCGCTGCGCCCCACGATGCTCACCACTTCGCCCTGCTCGATGTCGAGGTCGATGCCCTTCAGAACCTGCAGCTGGTCGAAGCTCTTGTAGATATTTCTTGCCTGAATCATGCCGCAAAGATACACCCTTTTGTCGAACTATCCAAATATTTAGCCATAAAAGAACAAAGCCACTGCGTTAAGAAAGTTTAAATAAGCCCATATTCTCTTGCATATCTCATGAGTTTTCCTTATTTTTGCACCAATTATTAAAGACAACACCCAATGAATAATAGTGGGCAAAACTATTTCTCCCTATTGCGTCTCACAACTATCGAAGCATCCTTCACCTTTGGCTTGCAATATCTCGAGTACAGTTCTTCGTTTTCTGATCGGAAGGATCGGCTGTCGAACTGCATGACAGTCTTAGCTGGGGTGTACGACACAAAGAAGTGTTGTGTTGCAATCTTCTGTAACCCCGTTCTTTCCATTTCTTTCAGAATCCTCATCCTCACCTCATTGATCTGTCTCTCTGTCTCTTCCTTCAGGTCGAGCAACCGCTCCAACTCTTTTTCACATTCGTTGAACCAAGCATCATCTGGGGCAGCCTGCTGTGTAGGTTGAGCGGTTTCGCACTCTGGAACTATAACCCCGGCCACAAGTTTATGATGCCATCCCTCAAACTCCAGCCCTAAGGAAAGGGTCAGATATGCATCGGGAATAGTAGAATAACGGGCTGTGTTGGCCCTGAATCTATCGAGAAAAGCCGGGTCGGTAACGGGCAAGTCATACTCAACCCCTTTGTATGTAAATTTAATCCTGTTCTTCGACTTTTCCCTCGTTTCGTCATAGTAGGCCTTAACGTCTTGTGGATGTATCAGCATCAAAGAATAGCCGACCGCCGACACATTCTCAATAGAGACGGCCTTGCCTCTGTTCATGAAGAGGGCTTGATGCACGTTATCGACCAACTGGTCGAGCAACCCAATTTCGCAGGGAAATGCTCTTTGGCAGCATTCCATTCGGTCAAAAGTCACATTCTCGACATGTGCATTCTGCGGACATGGTCGTGAATTAACAAGTCTGACAAGCGAAAACAACGGCATGGTTGCTGCTACATTATTTGGAATTTCTCCGAAAGCCGTGGTTCCGTCAATGGGACGAAGCCAATGCGGAGTGCCGTCCTGGTTGCGAACGATTTGCAACACGTTACCGGGTGCTATAACAACTTCAATGCCAGAGATACAACGACCACCTCGCTTGTACGAATTGGCCAAACAAATAAAATATTTTTCCATGGTTTTATTTATTATAGGTTGTGAACTATCGCAGGTGTATTATCTTTACTTCCTCGGACGAATGCTTTTGCATGTATTCGGCCAACAGACGCCGATGGCAGTTCTCGGGCGTTTCTTCACTACAGAGGAAACATGCACCGTCGAACTGCTTGACACCATACTTGCGTAGAATATCCCTATCACGCAACAGTGCATCATAGATGTCCTCATATTCTTCCCAAGACACTTCCTGCTTATGCCACTTGTCGAGCAACTCCTTGGTCGGTGCGAAATCCGTGATATGGTTGTATGGAATGTGGCAGATCTCTTTGACAAAGAATTCCAGATCTTTTCCTTTGGCGAAGCCCGCCAACTGACTGCCATTGCTGATACGGATATCAACGACCTGTTTTACTGGATTTGTGCGAAGCAGATTGAAGAATTGCTCAGCACTCTTCTTTGTAAATCCAATGGTAAAGAGGGTAATCATAAATCAATAACTGTCTTCAAATGCAAATTGCGGCCTAAATCCGATTTCCTTGTTCTTCAGGCGATAGGCGTCGCGACGCTGGTCCTCTCGGGTATATTCTCCGAAAAGCTCGTCAACCTCCGGCAGATGGTGTTTGCGCGAATGCAGATAGTCGCGTATCATCACTTCCTCCAAAACCGCATGCGAGGCCAATGATCCGTCTTTCAAAATGTGCTGCACATCAAGTCCATGGTCGTAGAAATAGCGCGACACAAGCGAGAAGCGATGACACTCAAGCGGATTGGCTTCCGAACACATGAAAGCTATGGAGAATCCACGCTGCAGCCCTTTCATGATACGTTCCACGCCCTGACGGAATCCCTGTGTCCCAACGGCAAGCTCGAAATCCACTTGCCCATCGGCGCCAATACTATCGGTTCTGCGCGCTCCAAACTCTTCTCCAAAAGGCAGATACTGGATGCCATTGGCCAAGAGAAATGGCCTCAGATTCTGCATGTTGAACTGTGGGGAGTATTTGCTGGCAGGCACACTGCGAACGTCCACGATGCAATCCACACCGTGTGCCCTAAGCAGCTTCAAGAACTCCTCCTGCGACTGATTGGAATGTCCGACACTATATAGCCTGTTACTGGTCATCGTCTCTAAGTGATTAGTTTCTCGCCTATATCGAAATAGACGCTGCAAATATACGAATAAAAATCGACAAAGGCAAGGAAAAGATATAAAAATATGCCCACAGCCCTCCTTTTTTATCATGTGCGAGGCGAAACGTAAAATGTAAAACGTAAAATGCGTAAAATCACACATTCTCACATTGTGCACACCAGGATAGAAGAGAAGGTTATAAATATATTTATTAATAATAAATGACCAACAACAATTACTGTAGTATATCCATTTACATGTACAATATAAAATATATATGATTTTACGTTTTTTACGTTTTACATTTTACGTTTCAGTGGCTATTGAAATATGTTGAGGGAGGTATTTGTTATAACGCTGCAACAAATGAAACAAAGAGTTATCATCGTATGGTGCGAGATCTTTTGTTGTAGATATTGGATATTGCGATGCTCTTTGCTCTCCGTGGAACAAAGTGGTGTAGCAGCCAAACATGACTGCTACATCAACTAACGGGACAAAGGTAGATCGCTGCAAGATTGATCCTAGTGGTACGGAGTAATGCAATCTTGCGGTGAGATTGTTCTGCTTGGTGCGAAGTGGTACAATCATGTGATGATGATGCTCTGCTTGGTACGGAGTAGTGCATTCTTGCAATGATGATGCTCTGCTTGGTACAGAGCGGTGTTTTAGGCGCATTGGGGGTACATCTTCCCCATTTCTGCGATTTTCAAGTCTGATATTTGGAGAAGACAGAAAAAATGCGTACCTTTGCCGCGCTATTTCGACGCAAAAAAAATCGGGGAGAAGCCGAATCACTTCGTCTTATCCCCTCAAACGGAAAATTTTCAAACCAGTATCTAATGAAGTGGTCCCAGTAGGGCTTGAACCTACGACCCACGGATTATGAGTCCGCTGCTCTGACCAACTGAGCTATGGGACCGGCTGCGAAGAGCCACCGTCAGATACGGGTTTTTCATTTTCGCGGCGCGAAGATAAAGCTTTTTTTCCATATAAGCAAATATTTCGGACAAAAAATGACAATTTATAGAAAATTTGACAATATAGAGGGTGAATACACAGCCTGCATTGGATTTTTCGATGGTGTTCATAAAGGTCATCAGTTCCTTTTGGAGCATCTCAAGCAGGAAGCCCGGGCACATGGCATGCGTTCGGCGGTGGTCACCTTCGCGAATCATCCCCGCAAGGTGGTGCAACCCGACTACGACCTCCAGCTCATCGACACGCTGGAGGAACGGCTTGAGAAGTTCGACCGGATGGGCGTGGACGTCTGTTTCCTGCTCGACTTTACCGAAGAGGTCCGCAACCTTACTGCCGAGGAGTTCATCCGCGACATCCTGCGCAGGCAGATGCACATCCGTCGCCTGCTGATCGGCTACGACCACCGTTTCGGGCGCAATCGTGCCGAAGGTTTCGACGACTATGTGCGCTACGGTCGGGAATGCGGCATGGACGTCGTCCAGGAACCCGTGTTCGACGATGGTTCGGGCCTGCACTATTCCTCGTCGGAAGTCCGCCGCGCCCTGATTGCGGGGGATGTCGAGAAGGCTCAGCGAATCTTAGGATGGGATCAGGATTTTTAGAATTATTTTTTATCACGATTTTTTTTTATCACGAATTAGAGAATTTGAGAATTTTTTTTTGTTTGACTACTCTCCTAAATAATTCTTTAATTCGATAATTCGTGATGAAGAAGAAGAAGAAAGCCAGCACGGGAATTCCTGTGCTGGCTTATGTTTTGATAATTTGGGATGAAAACAAAGTAAATCGGGATCAATCCCAATCGTCGTCGGTGGCCGTGAAGGTGGACATGTCGGGGGGAGCGCCGCCACAGATTGAGATTTCGCGCTTGATGCTCTCTTCGAGCGAGATGAGCGTTTCGGTGCTGACTACTCCCGGGATACCCTGGATCTTGTTGTTGAGAAGGTCCATGAGGTGCTCGTTGTCGCGTGCATAGAGTTTGCAGAGCATAGTGTAAGGACCGGTCGTAAAGTGGCACTCCACGATTTCGGGGATGGCTTCCAGGCATTTGACAACTTCGCGATACATCGAACCACGTTCCAGACGGATGCCGATGTAGGTGCATGTCTGGAGTCCGAGGACCTTCGGGTCGATGTTATAACCGCTACCGGTAATGACCTTCAGTTCGATAAGGCGTTGGATGCGCTGATGGATGGCCGCACGCGACACACCACATTCGATGGCTACGTTCTTGCTGGGGATGCGAGCGTTCCGAGTGACAATATCCAGGATCTTCTTGTCGAGCGCATCAATTTTTTCATTGGCCATAAGTTGGAATGAATTAAGGGATGTTTATTTTGTAATATGTTTTGTGGCGCAAAGATAAGAAGATTTTTGGAATAATAATCAAAAAGTGGCAAAAATTTTAGCAAAATGATGAAAAAAGTACCATTTTAACGAAAAATAGGACGCATTTCGTTAAAAAATGCGTCCCATTTATTGAATTTTGATTGAAAATTACTTCTTCTTTGCAGGAGCGGGGATTACCTTGAGGAGCTCTACGTCGAAAACGAGGGCTGAACCGCCAGGGATGTTCTGACCAGCACCACGGTCGCCATAAGCGAGGTCGCTGGGCATGGTGAGCTTCACCTTACCGCCCTCCTTCATGCTGAGGATGCCTTCCTTGAAGCCCTTCACTACGCCGTTCACGCTAAACTCGGTCGAGTCGTTGGCATCGAACTGGGTGCCATCGATGAGCGTACCCTTATAGTTGACGAGCACCTTGTCACCGTCCTTTGCCTGCTTGCCGGTGCCCTCCTTGATGGTCTCGATCTGCAGACCGCTCTCAGTAACAACCACGCCTTCCTTCTTGGCATTCTCGGCCATGAAGTCAGCGCCCTTGGCCTTGTTTGCATTCACTTCAGCCTGACGCTTCTCTTCCATCTCCTTGCGCATCTTCATGTCGAAGGCCTGGAGGAACTGCTGAGCCTCCTCGGGAGTCATGGAAAGCTTGGTAGAGTCACGATGAAGGGCATTGAGGAAACCGTTAAGGAAGTTGTCGAGGTTTATCACCTTCTCGGGAACTACAGCGCCAGTATCCTGGATAGAAGAATAACGAGTACCGTTCAGAACGCCCAAAGCATAGGAAAGGGTGTCGATGTCACCATTGGCAAAAGTAGCCTTGGGAGCACCATTGTTACAAGAGCTGATACCGCATGCAAAAGCTGCGGCTGCCATTACACTAAGAATGAACTTTTTCATAAATTTTTTGAATATTATTGTTGTATTTTTGAGATTTCGCGGCGCAAAGATAGTGTTTTTCAGCATATATTGGTAATTTTTTTACTTCTTTTTTACCATTTTTCATAAAAGTTATGTATTTTTGCAACATCAAACATATAAAATACATATTCAAATAACAATTACTAATTAACAATTAACAATTTGAGTTAAGGATTAACTAACAAAATATTATCATGAAAAGAATTGTATTTTTGACTGGTGCCGGCATGAGTGCCGAGAGCGGAATTTCGACGTTCCGCGATAGTGATGGACTTTGGGAAAACTACAGCGTGGAGGAAGTGTGCACCCACGAAGCCTGGCTGCGACATCCCGAGGTGCTGCTCAACTTCTACAACATGCTGCGTCGCAAGTTCAAGGACTGCAAGCCCAACGAAGGACACAAGCTCGTGGCTGCGCTGCAGGATAAATTCGACGTGCAGGTCATCACCCAGAACGTTGACAACCTGCACGAACAGGCAGGAGCCAAGAACGTGCTCCACCTGCATGGCGAACTGATGAAATGCCGTCCCGAAGGACGCGACAAGGGCGTCTATTATCCGCTTGACCCCGAGAACCCCGACATCAAGATGGGTGACAAGGACAGCCACGGCGTACAGCTTCGTCCGCACATTGTCTTCTTCGGCGAAGATGTTCCCAATCTGAGCCGCGCGGCCGAAATCATGGAGACAGCCGACATCGTGGTGGTGATCGGCACGTCGCTCAACGTCTATCCCGCCGCCAGCCTGCTGGGTTATGCCCCGTCGAAAGCTCCCATCTGGCTCATCGACCCGAAGCCCGTCCATTCGCCCTATCGCGATGTGACGCAGATCCAAAAGGGTGCCAGCGAGGGAATGAAGGAGCTGGACAAGATTTTGAGGGAAACCGAGGCCTGAGGCCCCCCGAACCCTTATCTATTCGAATAAGCCGCAATATTGTTCTGCAGCTTGGCGATGATCTTGGTGATTTCGGGATCCTTCATCGTCTGATTGGCAATCTTGAGGTGCTCGACGGCCTTGGGGCCATACTTAAGGGTGGCGCGCTTGGTGGCGGTCAGCATCATCGAGTAGTCGTGACGTGTGGCAGTGCCGGCCTTCTGTTTGGCGCTGTAGGCTGCCTGTGCATTCTTGTCGATGTTGCCAATCTGGTTGTAGAGACCGATGCCCAGGGCCTTGTGGATGTCGGCATCGTTGGGCACGATTTCGAGCACCTTCTCGTAGTAGCTTTCGGCAATGTCGGTCGAATCCATCTTCAGCGCGAAACTTGCCGCGTTCTTGAGATACTTCAACCGGTTCTCGTCGGTGAGCTCGGGGTCCTGCAGCATCGTCTCGACGCACTTCAGGCAGTTGGCGTTGTCCTGTTCCTTATTATAGATATTGTAGAGGCGCTTAGCCATGGCATACTGCTGTTCGGGGTATGCTGTGGCAATGTCGTTATAGGCGGTCTTGAGGCAATCGGTGCAGCCGGCCGTCTCGTAGCAGCGCCGCATGTTGTTGATGACGCCTGCATCGTAGTTGCCTCGCATATAGGAATCCTTGAAGGCATCACCCGCCTTCTGCCACTCCTCTATTTGTTCGTAGCAGCTGCCGAGCTGCATGGCGGTGGTGTAGTCGGACTTCTCGGTGTCGAGTTCAAGGGCCTTAATGTAGTTTTCGATGGCGCCCTTGTAATCTGCGTTGCTGAAACATTCGTCGCCCGCATTGCAATATTCCAGATAGGTGGTTTGTGCATTCATACCAACAGCCAGGATTGCGCAGACGGCAGAAAGAAATAGTTTTCTCATAGGTTATTATCTTCTTTTTGTTTGTTTGACTTTGTAAGGAGTGAAGGGTTTATTACCTTTCTTGGGTGCAAAGATAAACAAACACGCGGAAAAAAGCAATATTTCGTGGCAAATAATTGTATTTTTGCAAAAAAATGGGAGGTAAAATAACTTTTTTTCTATTTTTATTTTACTTGGTAAAGAAAATATACGTATATTTGCGTCGTTAAAATGCAGCTAAAATATTGCACAATATTAGCATAATTCATAAATCAGATGAGCAAACTATTCTATATTCTAACTTTGCTTCTTTCCTTACCAACTATGGTTCTGGCAGGTTATCGTGTATCGACCGAGATACAGCAACGACATGCCGTTTTGGAAGAATTTACGGGCATACATTGTGTCTATTGCCCACAGGGACACAAGATTGCCGCAGCACTCCTGGAAGAACACCCCGACCTGGTGGAGGTCATCAGCGTGCATTTTGGCAGCTTTGCAGAGTCGAGATATGAAGACCAGCCGGATTTCAACACCTCGGCAGGAGATGTGATCGGCAACTATTATGACCCAACGAGCTTCCCCATCGGCATGGTGAATCGCCGCGAATACGAAGGCCGCGTGCTCACGTCGCGTTCGCAATGGGAAGGGCAAGTCGAGTCCTATATTGCCGAAACTACACCCGTCAACCTCTGGTCGGCTTCGCGCTACGATGTGGCTACAGGATTGCTCACCATCGATGTGGAGGGCTATGTGCAGTATGCCGACAAAGATTCGCGAAAACCGCTCTATCTGGCCGTTGCCTTGACGCAGGACTCCATTCTCGGCCCTCAAGCTGGCGGATTGATGGGCGACGAATATCCCCACAACCACGTGCTTCGCGACTACCTGACTCCCGTGTGGGGCGATCCGCTCGGCCCCCTTTCGGTGGGCAGCTACTTCACCCGACACTACGAATACCAGGTTCCGGCTTCGTACAAGAATACCGACACCGACTATCGCCAGCTCGAACTCATCACGCTGCTGACCAACGAGAAGCACGAGATTGTGAATGCTACCCATTGCAAGCCCGAAACCAGCCCGTGGCACGTTTCGTCGGCTCCCGAGCCACGCCATGCGCTCATCGAGGACTTCACCGGCGTACTGTGCGGCAACTGCCCCGATGGCGACGTCGTTGTCGAGAATGTGATGCTGGCACAACCCGAGCTGGTGCATGCCATTTCGATACACACAGGACATTATGCCGATCCTTCGAGCCGTGCACTCCCCGATTACCGTTCGGAGGCAGGCGATTCGATTGCCGACTACTATGGCCCCGATGCCTTCCCTTCGGGCATGGTCAATCGTCACGACCCCAACGAAATGGGCGTGATTGTCGATCGTGGTTCCTGGGTGTCTATGGCACGCAACGAGGCGCACACCACGGCACCTGTCAACCTGTGGATGCAAAGCACCTATTCGGCCGCCGACCGCACCCTGCGCATCGATGTAGAAGGATTTGCACTCGAAACCGGTTCCTACGCCTTGTCGATTGCCCTGACGCAGAACCACCTTGTCGGATATCAGGCAGGCGGCGGCGACAACATGATGGCTTATGACCACAACCGCGTGCTACGCGACTATGTGACACCCGTCTGGGGCGAACCCCTCGACGAAGTGGAGGCAGGTACCTACTTCAAGCTTCATTATGACTATGTGCTGCCCGAGGATTATCATGGCGAAGCCGTTGTGCCCGAAAACGTCGAACTCATGGGAATCGTCAGCGACAGCAATCGCACGATAGTGAACTGCCTCGCCAACAAGCCCTCGTCGGATGACTTTGCCCTTCCGCTTGCCTTCGAACTCCAACCCTATAAGGTAATGCCTACACGCAACTGGGGATTCAACTTCTGCGAAGTTTATCTGCTGAACCTCGGCAACGAGGAGATTACCGCAGCAACGTTCGATGTAACCCTCAACGAACAAACCAAACAAGCCACCTGGAACGGCAGCATCCCCGGACAGACGCGCGGATACGTGATGCTGCCTGTCGATTGGATTCAGACACAGGAAGAAGGACGCAATGAATATGAAATAGCTGTCACTTCGGTCAACGGCAAGCCGTGCGACAAGCAAACTGTCAGCGGCTCCTTCAATTCGCTCATCAACGTGGAGGGTAACGTGACCGTCAAGATCAAGGAAGACTATTTTGCTTCGGACAACCGCTTCCTGCTGCGCGACACCACGGGAATGGTGCTCTACGAGACAGTACCCTTCCCCGACAGCACCAAGCAAGTCACCTACGTCGATACCTTGTATCTCCAGCCGGACAACATCTATTGCTACGAAATTACCGACAGCTGGGGCAATGGCATCATGACGCCGCGCGGCAACGTGAAATGGTATTCCGAAACGGGTTCGCTTCTGGCACAGCAACTCGAATTCAACTCCCACGGCTACCGCATCTTCTTCCGTACGGCTGCCAAGGAGCCTGAGGCCATCGAAGAACTCCACGACGAAAATGCCGACTCCAACGTTCGCTTCGAATGGCGTGACGGGCGACTCGTCATCCACAATCGGCAGACAGAACGCACGGTTGGCCTCGATGGAGCTGTTTTGAAATAACTTTCTTTATTACGTGATTCCGGTATTTCCGGTATGACGTTATTCGGTATGTCGTGATTCCGGTATACCGTTATACCGAAATTCCGTAATTTCGAAAATTCTTAAATAATTAAATTAACCCCTAACGAATGAAAAAATTCTACATCCTGCTCGCTGCTGCAGCATGCTGCTCAGCTTCGGCATTTGCCCAGTGGAGTACCGACCGCGATGTCGCTACCACCATTTTCCCCGAAGACAAGGGATTCTATTCGAACGAAGTATGTGTCGGAGTCGATGGCACCATCTGGTTCTTCGGCGACGACCCAGCAAGTTCAGCCGTAGAAGACATGTACACCACCTCTTACAACATGCGTGTACAGGCCTTCACACCCGAAGGCGAGCGCAAGTTCGGTGACGATGGCATTCTGCTTTCTGCCTACGACAACCAGTCGTGGACCGTTTGCAACCAGTATATGTACGCCAACCGCGACTCTACGATAACCATTGTAGTACACGACCGCCGCAACAGCAACTATGAGGAAGGTGTGATGAACTACACCGCCTATCGCCTGCGTCCCGATGGAACCCACGTATGGGATGAGGATGGTATCCCCGTCGATAACGCCATGAAGTGCAATGCCAATGCTGCCATGAGCATCTGCGAACTTGAAGACGGTTCGAACATCTTCGCATGGATGTGGATGAACACCAGCACGGCCGTTTCGTTGCAGAAGATTACGAAGGATGGCGAATCCCAGTGGGACCCCATGGAGACCAAATTGGCAGGTCCTTATAATGACTATCCATACGTTGTCGATGCCGGCAACAATCAGTTCATCCTCGTTTGGGGACGTTCGTCGAGCGAATATCTTTCGGCCATGAAGTACAATGCCGATGGCACAGAGGCCTGGTCAAAGCGTGTAACCATTTATGACGGCGGTTTCGGCAGTGTGCCCCTCTGGACCTTCCTCGATGTGAAGCCTTCGGGCGATGGCGGCGTGATCTGCGCATGGCACGACGATCGTACGGTCAGCAACATTCCTCACGTTTATATGGCTTACGTCACGAATGATGGTACCCTGGGC
>JAEEUA010000150.1 GCA_016286775.1 Bacteroidales bacterium | reverse complement strand
AATCAAAGAAGATATTTAGGGATATTTGGGGATGTTAAGGGACATTTGGGGATATTAAGGGACAATACCTTTGCCTGTAGAGTTCGGGACCCAAGAAACATACGTCCCTTAAAGTCCCTTAGAATCCTTTAGAATCCTTTTTAAAAAATAAATGTCGATGAGAGCGAGGATGTTTGTATTGTTGTTGATGCTGCCGTTGGCGCTGATGGCACAGGAGTCGAAGGATTCCCTTTCGACCGGCTTCCCGTCGGCTCTATCCGAACAGGACATCCGCGAACTGACGGCACCCATCCGCGTGGAGAATACGGGCTTCGTGGGCGCAGACTTCGACAAGAACTGGAAGAAGGACCTCGTCGAGACAGGCGTACTAACAAGCCCCGAAGACAACAAGCCCCGTGAAGTGCGCTGGTATGGAGCGCCCCTGTTTCCACGCGGCTCTGTTCTCCCGTCGTGGGACACGGGCTACATGTACGGTTCGCACCTCTACACCGGCAATCTGATGTTCGGCTATGTGGCTTCGGCTCATGCCGGTGTAACGCAGCGCTTTGGCGAGAATTGGACGGCCGATGCAGGCGTTTCGCTGACCAAGTATTCGGTCTATTACAATACGGCATCGTTCAACGGCTCCCTAACGTGGCGACCTTCGAACCACTTCTCGCTGACCGCCTTCGGCTACTACATGCCCGGCACCTTTCTGTCGAACTCCAACATCAAGATCGGACAAGCCTTCCAGTGGGGAGGATTTGCCACCTTCCAAACTGACACGAACGTGCCTTTCGGCATCGACGTTGGTGCTCGCCAGACCTACGATTCCTTCTCGGGGCATGAGGTCGTCCCCATCGTGCAGCCTTTCGTCAAAGTGGGAGGCGCCAAGATGGGTATCGATTTCGGTCCACTCATCAAGGATGCCCTTTGGAAAGCCAAGGGACACGGCGGACATCCCGGCATGGGGCCTATCCCCCAGCCTATCAAAGCGATGCCGACCGTCGCCCCCAGAAGATAACAAACAATCTCTTTAGTGCCTATATTTCCTATAGTTACTTTAAATAATATAGGCACTATAAAACCTATAGTCACTATAATAAAACCCTCAAACCATGAACATTGGAGATAAAATTCCCGAAGTCCTTGGCATTGACCAGAACGGCAATGAGATCAAGGCAAGCGATTACCGCGGACGCAAGATCGTGCTCTACAGCTACCCACGCGCCAACACCCCCGGCTGCACCGCCGAAGCCTGTTCCCTGCAACAGCACAAGGCCGAACTCGAAGCGGCCGGCTATGCCATCATCGGCGTAAGCAAGGACAAGCAGGAGTCGCAGAAGAAGTTTGCCGACAACTACAGCCTCGATTTCCCCCTCATCGCCGACACCAGCACCGAGCTCCTTCAGCAACTGGGCGCCTGGGGTGAGAAGGTATCGTGCGGACGTCGCACCATCGGCACCCTGCGCACCACCTACCTCGTGAACGAAGAGGGCGTAATCGAGAAGATCTTCACCCCCAAGGAGATCAAGACCAAGATTCACGCCGAGCAGATTCTCGACTACATCAAACAATAGTCCTTCGAAGGCTTTCTCGGCCTCATCGACCCCAACAGCATGCGTAAAACTCCCAATGCAGAACTTGTAGCATACGTGGAGCAGGAGATCCTGCCCCGCTATGCTGCATTCGATGCTGCCCATCGGGAGGATCATGCACGCACCGTCATTGCCCAAAGTCTGAACCTCGCCCAGATTATCAACGATTCGCCCCAATATGTGAACGAAGATGGTTCGAAAATGCGAATCGACATCGACATGGCCTACGCTATCGCCGCCTATCACGACACGGGGTTGACGGAAGGGCGCGACACGCATCACAGCGTTTCGGCACGCATCATCCGCGAAGACAAGAAACTGCGGCAATGGTTCACTCCCGAGCAGATTGAAATCATGGCCGATGCCGCCGAGGACCATCGTGCTTCGTCGAAATCGGCTCCACGCACCATCTACGGACGTATCGTGGCCGAAGCCGACCGCGACATCGACCCCATCAAGATCATCCGTCGCACGATGCAGTTCGGCTTTGCCCACTATCCCCACCTCGACAAGGAGAAGTACTACGAGCGAACCCTCGAGCATCTGCACGAAAAGTATGCCGAAGGCGGATACCTGAAGTTATGGATTCCCGAATCGCCCAACGGCGAACGACTGAGGAAACTGCGTGAAATCATCCGCGACGAATCGCTTCTGCGCCAAATCTTTGAACAGATATATGTAAACATGGTTTGAAAGGTTTGAGATGTTCGAAAGGTTGTTCAACCCCCTCAAACCCCTCTTAACCCCTCTTAACCCCTCTTAACCCCACAATCCTATGCGCCAAATCATCACCCACTTTACCGACAACGACCTCTACACCTTCAGCTGCCAGTACTACATCATGCAGAAGTATCCGAGAGCTGAAGTCGAATATACGTTCATCGACCGCAACGGCACCTGTTATCCAAAAGGCTTCGACAAGCTCCTGCAGGAACAAATCGACTACATGGCAGGCGTCATCATCACCGACCAGGAAGTAGAATTCATGACCAACAAGCTTGTCTGGTTGCCGCTTTGGTACTTCACCTTCCTGCGCGGCTATCGTTTCAATCCCCAGGAAGTTCACCTCAGCCAGGACGAAGCGGGACACCTCAGCATCCACATCCGCGGCAAGTGGTTCAGCACCATCATGTGGGAGATGCCCATCCTTTCCTGCATCTCCGAACTCCTCCATACTTTGAACGGCGATGTCGAAAAGTACGACCTGGAGAAGGAGTACGCCAAGGCCGTCAGCAAGAGTGAGCGCATCTTTGGCGCCGGCCTCGTGTTCGGCGATATGGGCACGCGTCGCCGCTTCAGCTACGACCATCAGAAGATGGTGCTCAAGGCCATGAAGCATGTCTATGAAAGCAAGCAGTGGCCCGGACGATTCACGGGCACGAGCAACGTCTGGTTTGCCCTGGAGCTTGGCCTTACCCCGCTGGGAACCATGTCGCACCAGCTCATCTCGTTCGAGGAGAACGTAAGCGGCGTCTTCGAATGCAATTATAACGTGATGCGCAAGTTCAGCGATGTCTATGACGGCAACAACGGCATCTATCTCTACGACTGCTTCGGCGACAATGTCTTCTTCAACAACCTTTCGAAGCGCATGGCCATGATGTACAGCGGCCTGCGTGTCGATAGCGGCGACGAAGAGGAACAGACCGAGAAGATCATCGAACGCTACAAGAGCCTGGGCATCGACCCAAGCACCAAGCAGGTGGTCTATAGCAACGGCCTGGACATCGACAAGTGCATCGCCATCCACAAGTTCGTGAACGGTCGTGTGCTGGACAGCTACGGCGTTGGCACACACATCACCTGCGACATCGACAACGCCAAGCCTTCGAACATCGTCATCAAGCTGACCAAATGCCGCATCACCGAAGTGCGCGAATGGCACGACTGCATCAAGCTTTCCTGCGACAAGGGCAAGACCCTCGGCAATCAGGAGAAGTGCAACTACATCCTTTCGCTCATCGGATAAACTTTCGGAAAAATGAAAAGAAGATTCTTCATCGTCGATCCACAAAACGGATTCATGGACAACGGCACCCTGCCCGTCCAAGGTTCTCTCGACCGGATGGCTGCTCTGGCGCAGTATCTGCACGATACCGACCTCGGCTATTACGACAAGATCTACGTCAGCCTCGACTGGCATCCCATCAACCATTGCTCCTTCGCCGAACAGGGAGGCCCCTGGCCTTCGCATTGCGTGGGCTATACGACGGATGCGCTCGTCACCGACAGCGTGCTCGACGAACTGAAACGCTGGATGCAGGCTGGAAAGGTGGAGTTCATCCGCAAGGGCGAGCACGTGGAATTTGACGAATATTCGGCCCTCGACAACGAGGCTGTTGCCGCCCACCTGGCCTACGAACTACGTCAGGCCGACCGATTGGATGTATGCGGCGTGGTTGGAACCGTCTGTGTGCAGAACACGCTCAAGGGTCTCGTCGAAAAAGCCATCGATGCCGACAAGATAACCGTCCTGACGGCCTACACCGCCCAGTTCGACGCCGATGCCGAGAAGGAATTTGTCAAATGGTGCGCCGATAACGGGATTGTACTGGCGTAATTGGTTTGTTCTATCGTGGCACAAGTATTCTGGATCGGCATCCTGATTCTCAACGTCGTAACATTCTTCGTGTATGGCATCGACAAGTTCAAGGCGAAGAAGTCCCTCTGGAGAATCCCCGAATCGACGTTGCTCATCCTCGCAGCCTTGGGTGGTTCCGTGGGCGCCTACCTGGGCATGAAAGTGTGGCATCACAAGACACTCCACAAGAAATTCAGCCTTGGAGTCCCCGCTATCCTCCTGCTCCATCTCGCGCTGCTCGTATATATAATGAATTCATCCTCTTGATGCAAGCGATTGCCCAAGAGGATGAAGACAAAGGTGACAGGAAATGCGGATAGCTGGAAAGGATTAGAAGTTGTCCACGTGAACCTCGAAGAAGGACTGAGGATGTGCACAAACGGGGCAAAGCTGCGGAGCCTTGGTGCCTACAACGATGTGTCCGCAGTTGCGGCACTCCCACACCTTCACTTCGCTCTTCTCGAAGACGGCGGCCGTCTCGATGTTCTTCAGCAAGGCACGATAGCGCTCCTCGTGGCGTTTCTCGATGGCAGCCACCATACGGAACTTGGCAGCCAGTTCCTTGAAACCTTCCTCTTCGGCAGTCTTTGCGAAACCTTCGTACATATCGGTCCATTCGTAGTTCTCGCCGTCGGCAGCATGCTCGAGGTTCTGGGCGGTGTTGCCGATGCCGCTGAGTTCCTTGAACCACAGCTTGGCGTGCTCCTTCTCGTTGTCGGCAGTCTTGAGGAATAGTTCGGCAATCTGCTCGTAGCCTTCCTTCTTGGCGACCGAAGCAAAATAGGTATATTT
Organism: Bacteroidales bacterium; assembly: GCA_016286775.1. GTDB lineage: Bacteria > Bacteroidota > Bacteroidia > Bacteroidales > UBA3663 > Liminaster. The sequence continues at coordinate 3,740 of JAEEUA010000150.1, read as the reverse complement.
GTTGCGTGCCTGTGATTCGCCTGCAAAAGCCGCTTCGAGATTCTTCTCGGTCTGGGTGCCTGAATACTTTGTTGTAGCCATAATGATTTAAATTTTGAGTTAGAAGATAATTGGACTATATTATGAACTCCACAGAATAGGAGTTCCGCCGCAAAGATAGAGCAATTCAACAACAAAAGCAAATTTTTTCATCAAAAAATCAATTAATCCTTTATTATTCATATCGAAATGATTATCCGGACAGCCACGCCACAGGATGCTGAAGCCCTCCTTGCCATCTACGCGCCCTACATCGAACAGACAGCCATCACCTTCGAATACGATGTACCCTCAGTCGAGGAGTTTCGAGGGCGCATCGAAAACACCTTGAAGCATTATCCCTATCTCGTCTGCGAAGAGGAGGGCGAGATTGTGGGCTATGCCTACGCCGGAGTCTTCAAGGCGCGCGCTGCCTACAGTCATTGCGTCGAGACTTCGATCTACGTCAAGATGGGACAGCATGGCAAGGGCATTGGCAAGAGACTATACGAAAAACTTGAAGAAGAACTGAAGAAGATGGATATCCTCAACCTGAATGCCTGCATCACCTGGCTGGATACGCCCAATCAGTATCTTACGCACCAAAGTCCGGAGTTCCACGAGCACCTGGGCTACCAGCGTGTGGCTCATTTTCACCAATGCGGGTACAAGTTCGGACTCTGGTTCGATATGATATGGATGGAAAAAATGATTGGAGAACACACGTAAAGTTATCTTTCCGTGATTTTGGTATATTTATCCGAAAAATTTATAAGGGGAATCTCTTCGAAAGTTTGTATCTTTGCACCGTCAAAAACTAACAACCTATAATATGAAAAGGATACTTACGACATTATTCATTCTTCTGACTATGGCAACAACTACATCTGCTCAGCGCCTTACTGAGCGTCAGCTTCATCTTGCTACGGTAGCAAGCCTCGAAGCACAAGGCGACCTGGTCCGCCTCGATCCAGCTATTCGTGCAGCTCTCGATGGAGGCGTCACGATCAACGAACTCAAGGAAGCTTTCTCGCACCTCTATGCCTATACAGGTTTCCCCCGCTCACTCAATGCGCTGGGTGTTTTGGGCAAAGTGCTCGAAGACCGCAAGGCGAACGGAATCACCGACAACGAAGGCAAGGCATGGACGCGTCCTGCTGTCTGGGACGATGCAAAGGCTTCGCTCGAAGTGGGCACACAGGTACAGACCCAGCTCTCCGGCCGTCCATTCAACTATGATTTCTGTCCCCAGGACGACTATTATCTCAAGGCGCATCTCTTCGGAGACATCTTCGCCGGTGACCAGCTCACGCCTTCCGATCGCGAGATTGTGACTGTTGCTGCCCTCTCGTCCATCAAGGGTGTGGCTCCCCAACTTGCTGCCCACAAGGCAGGTGCGGTGAATATGGGCAACACGCAGGAACAGGTGGACGAACTCTGCAAGTATCTGCGCGAGAACGGTCTTTCGCAAGTCGATAATGCTGCCGATGCCGTGGCTGGTGATTGGCCCAAGGGAAATCCCAACTCGGGCTATGCACAGTATTTCATTGGTAACAGCCATCTGGCAGGATTGCATCCCGTCAACCTTGGCGCCGATGAACAGGGCGTTCTGAACTTTGCCAATGTCACCTTCGAACCAGGTTGCCGCAACAACTGGCACATCCATCATGGTGCACGCCAGATTCTGATCTGCGTGTCGGGTCGTGGCTGGTACCAGGAATGGGGCAAACCCGCTATTCCACTCAAGGCTGGCGACATTGTGGATATTCCCGAAGGTGTGAAGCATTGGCATGGCGCACAAGCCGACAGCTGGTTCCAGCATCTTGCTGTCCATGTCGAGGTCGAGAATACGCAGCCAGGCTCGGTGCCCAATGAATGGCTTGAGCCCGTCAATGACGAGCACTACAACAAGTTGTCTGCTAAGTAAAATTCTTGAGTTGTCGAGCTCAAATCTAATTAGATGACATGGAAATCGAAGTCGGGCAATGCTATTGCCGCCGCAACCCGTTGTGGGGCCGTGACGTGGTGAGAGTCAATCGTCAGGTCCAAAGCAGTGTGCTTGACTTCGAGCGTTTCGACGTAACCATCATCAAGACGACAGAAGGCCTGGAGCTCCTCGAGCACCAGACCCTCCCATTGACAATCTTTGCAAATACAGGTTACGAACCTGTTTCCGAAGAACTCTTTCTCAAGTTATTCGCCATGGCCCGGTTGGCACGAGCAGCCTCACAAGCCAAGAGCCATTCTCTCGGAGGTGACCAACGGGAACAAGAGCCATGTAGCAACATCCAACAGCAAGTCGAAAGCCTGCTCCGCGACTACGGCATCATCGACGACACACCCCCAGAAATCTTCGCACGACAGTACGCCCAAGGCATGAAAAACCTCCTCGATGGTGTCTATGACGTGGTGGATGTGCATAAATAAAAACTCATCCGAAACACATATCTTAGTTTCGGATGAGTTTTTTGTTGCGGAATCTGATGCTTTAATGATTAGCGCGGAATGCTTCGATACGTTCAGCAAATATAGGTTCCTGTTCGGACTTGAAGAACGAAGTACAAACGCGAACACCTTGTTCGTGTGAACCCATTGTGTCGAGCGGATAGACGGCAATGCCGTAGTACATCAGTTCGCGCGTCAGTTGCAGGTCAGTCATGCCGGGATACTGAACCGTGAAATAGAAACCATCGGCCAGCGGTTCGCCCATATCGTTGTCATAAACGAGATAGAATCCATTAGAAAGGAGCACCTTCTTGAGGAAGGCTGCACGACGACCGTATTCCTTCACCTGATTGACGAAATCGAAACGTCCTTCGCAGGCAGCATCCATCATAGCTGCCATGCCGTACTGCACACTGTGGCAGCAACCTGACGAAAGCGTGTAGATGACACGAGCATCGAGGAAACGACCGAATTCAGCCACACCCATCAGATCCTGCAAAGCCTGATACTTGCGATGATAGAGGCCATCCGAAATGCAGCAGACACCAATACGCTGACCCGCATACGAGAAAGCTTTCGATGCAGAAATGGTCATCACATAATTCTGCGTATATCGGGCCACTGTAGCCTGGTAAGGTGCCTCAAAAGGATGAGAGAGGTCGCGACGGAAATCCATGGCGAAGTATGCCAGATCCTCCAGCACGACTACGTCATGCTTGGTGGCAAGTTCGCCAATGCCCTTCAATTCCTCTTCGGTGAAACAAACCCATGTGGGATTATTCGGATTGCTATAGACAATACCAGCGATATTCCCTTGCGACAGCATCTCGTCGAGCTTCTCGATCAGCTTCGGTCCGCGATAATCGTGGATATCAAGTCCAATCGGCTTCAAACCAATCACCTTGCACTGGTCGGTCTGTACCGGGAAGCCGGGATGAATGAAAAGAATCGAGTCGCGCTCAGGCATAGCCAGATGCAGCGTTGTAAAGACGGCAAAGGTACCCTGCATCGAACCGACGGTAGCGATACATCCTTCCGGCTTCAGATCGACGCCAATGAAGGCCTTGATGAAACGGGAGGCTGCATTCTTGAGCGGAGCGATACCGGCATTGGGCGGATAGATGGCTGCACAACCCTCGTCGAGTGCCTTTTTCTCAGCATCCATGCCGATTTGCGAAGGTTTCAATCCTGGCACACCCATTTCCAAGTGAATGAACGGCTGGCCCGTCTTCTTTTCGAGCGTTCCAGCAAGACTTGCGATGTCGCGAATAGTGGCA
>JAEEUA010000149.1 GCA_016286775.1 Bacteroidales bacterium | reverse complement strand
CCCATCCACTTTCATTCATGCGTCTTGTGCCCCATCAGGAGGCTCCAACTTCACTCTGTTGGTCGTTCAGCAACCGTTCGGCATTGGTACGTGTTCCCCTTGGATGGCAGACCGAAATGGATATGGCCAGCAAGGTCAACCCTTGCGAGAAACCGCTTAACAAGGACCTTTCTATCAAGCAGACCTTCGAATGGCGTGCTTCGGATGGTATGGCCGACACCTACCTGCTGATGGCTGCCCTTTGCTGTGCAGCGCGTCATGGCTTCGAGATGCCTGATGCCCTGCAGGTTGCCGAACGCACCTACGTCGATCTTGGTGTGAACATTCACGACAAGAGCAACCGCCAAGTGCAGGAGGCACTCGAGCAGTTGCCCGGTTCATGTGAAGAGGCTGCCGACGAACTCAACAAGGATCGTGCCATCTATAGTTCTGAAGGCGTGTTCAGCGACTCGATCATCGACTACACCATCCAGTATCTCAAGAGCTTCGACGACAAGCACACCCGCCAGGAACTCATGGCTTCGCCAGAGAAACTCCTCAACTACGTGATGACTAACATCGACAATGGATAACCCGTCCCCTCGGTTATAGTATCAGCCAAGCTTGGCTGATACAAACCCTATGAGGCGCTGCTTGAACGCAGCGCCTTTTTCTTCATATTCCTGTCTGCTCACGCCCTCCAGGAAGGGCGCATCTTTCCATTGCTCCCACGTTCCAAAGATCAAGGGTAATTCCAGGCAATGAATCGCCCCGAAGGATGATTGTCCGTGTCTCCAATCCAGAAGCCACGTTTCCGTCTTCACGCCCTTCTTCTCAAGATGTTTCGCATATTTCTCGGCTGGCCAGCGAAAGACGATTCGCGTCACGATGCCATTGAGGAAACGGAAGGGCACGAAAGGCAGGGCATCGTCCTGCTGCGTCCAGATAAGAACGGATTTCAGACCAGGAATAATGTGTTCAGGTGTCTTGATGTCGGTGCAGACGGGTGCAAAGGGCATGCCGCCAAGGGTGCCGTGCGAAGCGTTGTATTGTGCTTCGAGCATCTTCGCAAGCGGGGCTGTCTTTGGGTCATCGTTGAGGAAAGAATGGAACTTGCGTGTCCGCTTGGCTTGTGCCTTGGCAGTAGCTGGGATGAATGGTGCACTGGCGAGGATGGCCTTTTGGAAGAGCACTTGCCGCTGTTGGGCAATATGGCAAAGTACGCTATGTGCACCCGCTGATTGTCCGAAGACGGTTACTTGTTCGGAATCACCACCGAAGAGACGGATGTTCCGTTGAATCCATAGCAAAGCGCAGACCTGATCCTGCAGGCCGAGGTTCACGATATCCTTTTCTTGGTCATAAAAGAAGCCGAATACACCCATGCGATAGGAGATGTTGACCACGACGATGTTGCCTTGTTTCGAAATCTCGCTGGCATCATAGCGCTGATACATCCCGCTTCCCGTCAGGTAAGCCCCTCCATGCACCCAAACCAGGACGGGGTGCCTGCCTTCGGTTGAGGGTGTAAAGATGGAGAGCCGCAGACAATCTTCGCTCTGCTCTTCCCCGCTCGACATGAGTCCAAGCAGCGTGTCGAGTTTCGACGGATTCTGGGGACAGATGGTCACCCGGCACGCGACATCGTCCACCGATGAAAGGTCGGGGGTAGGGATGGGTTTGCCAAAACGTTCAGCCGTGGCATACCGGATGCCGATGTATTGCTTCATGCCGATTGTTCGATAATTGTCTGTAGTTCGCGTGCATATTGTTCCGCATCGTGGAAGACGATGCCGTGCAGACCGACCTTCTCGGCACCTTCCACATTGATGGCCTTGTCATCCGTGAAGACACATTCCTCGGCTTGGAGGTCGAACTTTTCGAGCAAATGTTGGTAAATTTCAGGCTCCGGCTTGAGAAGATGCACTTCCGACGAGATGACCTGTCCGTCGAGCAGGTCGAAGATGTCGTAGTTCTTCATCACCTGGTGCACCTTGCTGCTCCAGTTGGTGAGGCCATAGAGTTCGTAGCCCTTGGCCTTCAGTTCCTTCAGGAGCAATTTCATGCCGGGCACCTCGCCCGTCACGAAATCCACATACTTGTCGAAGAATACTTGAAGTTGCTCGGTATATTTCGGATACTCCTGCTGTTTGCGGCGGATGATGTCGATGAAGGGGGTGACTTCGCGGTCCAGCTCGTTAATGAACTCCAACGAGGCGAAGAAGGTGTAGAACTCGCGTTTGTCCTCCTCGTTGTCGAAGAGCGGGTCGATGATGTGTGCGAAGTCGTAATCGACAAGCACCTTTCCGAAGTCGAATATCAGGGCTTTGATCATTGGGGCGGTTCTGATGTGGTTCTGTACGGTTGTTCTGCAAGCAGCCAAGCTTGGCTGCTGACGAGAACAAATGGGTTAAGATGGGCTAATACGGGAGAACTTTTCTGCAAAGTATTTCCAGAGTGGAGCAACCATCATGGCTTGATGAAACTCCCCGCGTTGGAGCATGTCAAGAACTTCTTCCTCGCTGAAGAGTTCGATACGGATGTCTTCCGATTCCTCCAGATGCTGGGCAGATACCTTCTCCACACCGATGGCAAGAAATGTATGGCTGTAGTTGGTGCATGCGCCAGGATTGGGACTGACGGTCATGAAATGACGCCATTCGCCGCCCGCATAGCCGGTCTCTTCGTAGAGTTCGCGCTTGGCGCCTTCCATCGCATCTTCTCCTGGTTCGACACACCCGGCGGGAATCTCGTAGCCCGTGATTTGTTGGGCGTGACGATATTGCCGTTCAAGGACGAATTGTCCTTCCTTCGTGATGGCGATGACGTTGCAGAAGTCAGGATACTCCAGGATGTAGAAGTCCTGTATCTCGGCCCCAGTGGGCAGTTTCACGTGTTCGCGTCTTGCGGTCAGCCAGGGACGCTTGAAGAGATATTCGCTTTCAAGCACTTCCCATTGCATCGGGTCTTTTTCCATATCTATTTGTTGAAATTTGCGACGCAAAGATAATGAAAAAAAGTATTGGATGGTATTCTCGCAAGGTCTTTTCTGAAAAATTGAAAGAATTCCACGCAAAAACTTGGAGTTTGTCGAATTATTCCTTATTTTTGCAGCGTTAATCAATCCACATAAAACACATGAAACGACATCTTTCCCTTTGCTTCCTTCTGCTGCTCGTTTGCAGTCTTTTAACCGTGAATCTTATTGCTCAGCCGCGCAATCCGATGCGTGCCACCGATGATGCGTTCTTCCAGACCGATGAGGCACGTCGCATTGGCGACCAGATATTGCTCTATCAGCGCGTCACGGGCGGTTGGCCCAAGAATATCGACATGGCACGCGATCTCGGTCCCGAGGAACGTGCTCGAATAGCACGCGACAAGCAGCGCAACGACGATTCGACCATCGACAACGGCGCCACCACCATGCAGATGAAATTCCTGGCACGTCTCTACAGGCAGACGGGCGAACGGCGTTATCGGGAAGGTTTTCGTCGGGGCGTGGAGTATCTGCTCAGCGGACAATACGAGAATGGCGGCTGGCCGCAGTTCTGGCCCAACAATTGGGGCTATCAGGTGCACATCACCTATAACGACGACGCCATGGTGAACACGCTCACCCTCTTCCGTGACCTTTTCGAGGGACGCGACATCTACGGCGGCGACCTTATCGACGACGAGATGAAGGCAAGGCTTCGCACTTCGTTCGACAAGGGCATTGACTGCATTCTCCGTACACAGATTCGCGTGAAGGGCAAGCCCACCATCTGGTGCCAGCAGCACGACCACGAGACGTTCGAGCCGGCTGCTGCCCGCGCCTACGAACTGCCATCCTACGGTCCGTCAGAAAGTGCAGGCATCCTGCGTCTGCTTATGGAGCTGCCCAATCCCGACAAGCGCGTCAAGGCGGCTGTGCATGGCGGCATGAAGTGGCTTGACACCTACAAGCTCACTGGTCTGCGCTATGTGCGTGCCCGTCAGGGACGAAACGATACCGATGCCGACACGCATCTGGAGAAGGATCCTTCGGCCAAACCGCTTTGGGGACGCTTCTACTACCTTATGAATGTTGAACCTTACGTCTGCGACCGCGATGGTCTGCCGCGCAAGCACCTCGATCAGATTGGCCCCGAACGCCGCAATGGATACAGCTGGTATGTCACACGTCCCGCTGAGCTCTATCCACTTTATGAGGCTTGGGCCGACAAATACGACAAGCGTCACAAGGTGAAGATCAGTCTCGACACCAAAGGCGCCAACGAGACGGGACTCATCGACATGGACAGCAAGCCTGTTGTCAATCCCAAGAACTTCGACATTGTGGTTCGTCCGGGCGAAAGCATTCAGAAGGCCATCGAACAGGCTCCCGATGAAGGTACGGAACCCTTCAAGATTCTTGTCCTAAATGGTATCTATCGTCAGAAGGTCATCATCGACAAGCCGAACATCGTGCTGGTGGGAGAGGACCGCGACAGTACGCGTCTCATCCTCGCTGAAACCGGCAATACCATCACCGTGCCCGAATACAAGGGCAAGAAGGTGCACATGGGTGTCATTGTGCTCACCGAGGAAGCCGACAACTGCGTCATCAGCGGCATGACGGTCTATAACAACTACGGAACGACAGTCGAAGAGACCACCGTCCATCAGATGGCCATCTACGGACGTGCCAGCCATACCATCATCGTCAACTGCAACGTCTGGGCCGATGGTAACGATGCGCTTTCGCTCTGGGCCCCAGAGGGCGAAGGCATGTACTATCATGCCGACCTCGACCTGCGTTGTCCGGGTGTGGATTTCATGTGTCCGCGTGGCTGGTGCTTTGCCACACGCTGCAAGTTCTACGGCGACGGACGTGCCATCCTCTGGCACGACGGTCGTGGCAATAGGTTGAAGAAGTTTGTGGTCAAGGATTCCTGGTTCGATGCGAAGTCGCCCACGCTTCTGGGACGTTATCATCACGACCATCAGATCTATCTGCTCAACTGTCACCTTTCGGAACAGATCCTCGATGCCAACATCCAGTATGCCTATTCCGACAAGGTGCTCGATCCCTGTCCGTGGGGCAATCGCGTCTATTATTATCATTGCATTCGCGAAGGCGGACAAGGCCATTGGCTCGACGACAATCTCCAACAGGCTGTGGGCTCACCTCGCAACTACGAGATGACGGCCCAGTGGACCTTCAACTACGAATGGGATCCCGAGCAATGTCTGCGTGATCTCTGGTATCTTTTGGCTTATTGATTTTTTTCCGATAATTCTGACCGCATCGATAATCACTTAATAAAATGGGACAAGATTTTTTTGTCGGACGCTATTACGTAGAGCGTCGTTTTCTGCGAGAGTGCAGTATCTTTCATGTGCTTGCAACAGACAAGTCCATTGGCAGCGGATTCAATTATCGATGCGAAGCACTCGAATATTCCCACGATACTTCTGTGACCATTGAGTATAAATTCATTGGCCGCGAACAGGTATTATTATGCCATGAGATTACGGAAGAACAGTATCAGCGTGGCATAAATTTGTTCTACAAGTCACTCATGCAGATCCGTCAGTTCGTCACATCGCTGAAGGGTATTCCCTGCGACCGAATTCAGGCATCAAGGGCCTTTCGCTTGTTCGGCCAACTCTACTTCAGTGTGCATCATAATCCTCTTGAAAGCCACACCAACTGCCAAAACCTCGAGATTACTCCCTCTTCGATTATCCTACGAAGACCTTGGATTCCCTCCAGTCTGTTGGGTGTCAATCACATCGACTACGAGGAAATCGATCCCATCGAAGCCCAGAAAGCCATCAAGCAGTTCGAGCTCTTCTACGCCGCCATTAGCAATTATATCAACGCGTTGGCGAAGGAGTGATTTCAATGGCTGTAGTTATTCACTGACGTTGAAACAAAAGCACAAGTATGATTAAACAATTCTTCATTTCAATGGTACGCACAATGTAAAGACTAAACAACCCAACGAACTTGGCCTTTACGATATGACCGGCTACGGCATCGGTTTGCGCTTGGCTCTCTGAGTTAACAACCTTCCATTTATCCTTGTTCTAAGCTGCGAGACCATTCATACACGCTTGAAACAGCAAACTTCGTACAAAATATGTGAGCTAAATCGACTAAATCTATGTTTTTTTCGGACATTTAGTCGATTTAGCTCACATTTTGATTATCTTGAATAAAGATATAGAACAACTATTGTTCGAAAAGATCATCCATTGTCACCTCGCTGCCAACGATGCTGTGATGGATTCCGCTTGCTACGCCGAATGTAGTGACAAAGGTGTTGACAAGCGCCTTTCTGGTCTTCGTTTTTTCTTGGAAGATGCTCATCCGTCGGCGAAGCGATTGCTCATAGTCTTTCGTGATGACATACGGACTGACAGAAAACTTCATTTCACAAAGATTGATGATTCTGTCGGCTCGGTCGATGAGTAGGTCTATCTGTGTGCCTTTTTCTTTTGAGTCCTTCGCAGGTACAAATCGCCAGGAAGAAGCTTCGGTGGATATGCCCGATATGCCAAGGCGTTTTTTGATTTGGTTGAGGTGCGTCAGGCAGATGAGTTCGAACGAAACCCCTTGCCATGAATCAATGGAATGTGACTGGAAGTTATGGCTCCACCACTGTTCGTCCTTGCCAGTTTGGTTTTCGACAAACCGATAATAAAACAATGTAAAGAAGTCAACCAATCGATAAATGGCACCCTTGTTCTTGTTCCCGTATTGCGAATAACGGATGATGAAGTCGCTACGCTCCAAATTACGGAGCACAGTGGTCAAAGCAGTATCCTTCAGGCCTGTTTTCTTTGAAATCTCTTCACGCGTCATACCTTCACGCACACTGTTAAGAGCACGGGCCACACCGGTGTACTTGTCAGCATTGGTAAAGAGTGCATTGTACAGTTCTTCGAACTCGGTACTCAGTTCTCCATTTTGACGGAAGAACAGGCGGTCGATGTTCTGTATAAGGCTTTCCCTGGCATCCAGCAGACTGTAGTAGAAGGGTATTCCACCAATGGTCATATACGCCTGGAGAATCTGATAGCGGTCCCATCCGATGCCCCGGCTTTGCAGATACAGTTCCACCTCGTGCAGCGTGAATGGACGCACATAGATGTTGTTCGTAATACGCCCATGCAGTCCCCCTTGATTTTCGACAATCTTGTCAACCATCCACGAAGTGGCCGAACCGCTTGCCACAAACACGATGTCGGTGCGACGTGCTGCCCATCCGTTCCAGAACATTTCCAGAGCATCGACAAACTCGGACTGTGGCGTGTCTATCCACGGCATCTCATCGAAGAAAAGAACTTTGCGATTGTCTTCCGGAAGCGATTCGAGATACTCTTCCAGGGCATCGAATGCGTCATACCATTCTGCAAAAACAGGTTGTTTCTGCAGATGTGCATACTTCTTCAGGGCTTTGGCAAAATTGCGCAATTGCTTGGACTTGGTGAGCCTATGTCCGCCAACGAAAGAAAAATCGTACTTTTTGCCGAAATAATAATCGACGAGATAGGTCTTGCCGACACGCCTACGGCCATAAACGATGACAAACTCCGAACGAACGGACTCCATGCTTCGCTGAAGTTCGGACATCTCCCGTTCTCGTCCTATCAATTTCTCTTTAGTGGTTGCCATTTTTTTCTTGTATTTAGATTCGCTGCAAAGTTACGAAGAAATTTGAGAAAAAGCAAAAATATGTGAGCTAAATCGACTAAATGTCATAAAAAAACATAGATTTAGTAGATTTAGCTCACACTTTTTGCCTTTTTATCTTTTTTAGTGATTGGTCAAAAGCATCGAAATGCTGTTGTCGCTTAGAGTTCAATCTGGAATTATCTATTTTGCATGAAGTTTGTTCAATGAAGAGGTTTCTGATGCAAGGATACGGGTTATTTCTGCTGCAAATTGTCGCAATTATCTAATTATAGCAAAACCAATGCGTCTTTTTTCGCCGATTTTCGACCAAATATTTGGAAGTAGGATAAATTATCGTTATTTTTGCACCCAAAAAATTCGATAAAAGTATGAAATTCATCAGTTGGAATGTGAACGGCCTGCGTGCCGTAGTGGGCAAAAACTTCAAGGAAGTGTTCGAGTCGCTTGATGCCGATTTCTTCTGCCTGCAGGAGACCAAGATGCAGGAAGGACAGCTCGACATCGAGTTCCCCGGCTATCGGTCCTATTGGAACTATGCCGAGAAGAAGGGATACTCGGGTACCGCTATTTTTACGAAACATGAACCCCTTTCCGTCCACTATGGAATAGGTAGTTGGACCGACGAGACAGGCGCAGAGACTTCCGATCATGAAGGTCGCGTCATCACGCTCGAATATCCCGACTTCTATCTCATCACCGTCTATACGCCCAATTCGCAGGACGGCCTGCGTCGTCTCGACTACCGCATGACGTGGGATGAAGCCTTCCGTCGGTATATGCAGGAACTTGACGCCAAGAAGCCCATCATCGTATGCGGCGATATGAACGTTGCTCATGAGGAGATTGACATCAAGAATCCCAAGGCCAACCGCATGAATGCAGGTTTCACCGATCAGGAACGCGCACAGATGACTCAGCATCTCAATGCCGGGTTCATCGACACCTTCCGCCATTTCTATCCTACGCTCGAAGGAGCCTATTCGTGGTGGAGCTATCGTTTCAAGGCCCGCGAGAAGAACGCCGGATGGCGCATCGACTATTT
>JAEEUA010000148.1 GCA_016286775.1 Bacteroidales bacterium | reverse complement strand
CTGTCCCAAGGGAATCGTCATTCCCGATCTCTTCGCGGCCAAGAACCAGCACGACACCTTCCACAACTGGAACACGACATTCTACTACAACTCCGTCCTCACTGGCGGTGAACGCGGCAAGGCTTCGGAGTGCATCCAGTGCGGCAAGTGCGAAAAGGTCTGCCCCCAGCATCTTCCCATCCGCGAGCTGCTCCAGAATGTTGCCAAGACTTTTGAGAAATAAGAATATTCAAGTTTCGCCAATGCGAAACTTGAAGGGATATGAAGAGATATTAAGGGATATTTAGGGACGTCACTATTGCCTATCGAGAATGGGTCCAAAGTAACATTTGTCCCTTAAAATCCCTAAAAATCCCTTAGAGTCCCTAAGAATCACTAAAACAATAAAATACATTATGGAACAAAACAACATCCCCCCTCAGGGAGAGGTTAATCAGACACCCGAATCGCTTTTGCGTGTTTCATCCCAGATGAAGGCATCGCTGCTCTCGTCGATGAGCTGGATCCAGTTCTTTCTCATCATCAGCTGTATTGGTGTCGGATTGCTACTGGTTGCCGCCCTTGTCATGCTGGTGATGGGCAGCGTGTTCCCCTTCGGAGAGGAAGGCATCCCTACTCTGGTTCTGGCGGGCGTCGGTCTGCTCTATCTGCTGATTGCAGCCCTCTATGTCTATCCCATCGTCAGGGGGTTCAAGCTGGTCAATCACACCCGCAAGGCCCTCCGTGCCGGCACGAATGCCGACTTCGAGGCCTCGGCCGATGACCTTCACGCCCTCCTGAAGTTCTGCGGCATCCTCACCATTGCCCTCCTCGTCGTCTATATCCTCTTCATTTTCGTCACTGCCATCCTAGCGGTCATGAACATCCACTGACTATGAACACGACCAAAACAACGACGCTGCTATGGGCCGCCCTGGCCATCCTGTGCGGATGCAGCGGCCAAAAAGAGGCGAAGGAGAAGGCTCCCCTGCGCGTGAGGACCGAAGTGGTAAGCTCGGCCAGCAACAGAACCGGACAGACCTTTGTGGGCATCGTGGAGGAACACGAAGCCACAGCGGTGAGCTTCACGGGCATGGGCGTGGTGCGCCGCGTGCTGGTCAGCGAAGGACAGCCGGTAGGCCGCGGACAACTCCTCGCCGAAATGGACGACACGCAGGCCCGCAACACGCTGGCTGCTGCCGAGGCTGCCGTGATGCAGGCGAACGATGCCCAGCAGCGCATGACGATGCTGCACGATTCGGGTTCGCTGCCCGAACAGCAATGGGTGGAGGTGCAGAGCAAGGTGGCCCAGGCCCGTGCCCAGCACGAAGCCGCCCAAAAGAATCTGGCTGACTGCCGCCTGGTGGCTCCCGTGAGCGGTATCGTCGGCACAAGATACGTCAAGGCCGGCGAGACGGCATTGCCTTCGCAGGCCGTGGTGACCTTGCTCGACATAAGCCGCGTGAAAGTGAAGGTTTCGATACCCGAAGCCGAAATAAACGGCATCGACGCCACCACGCCCTCGACCGTCGAGGTGGCTGCTGCCGGCAAGGAAGTGGAAGGCGGACGCATCGAGAAAGGTGTGCAGGCCGACCCGCTGACGCACACCTACGACATCCGCATCAACGTGCCAAACCCCGACCGCAGGCTCCTGCCCGGCATGGTGGCCAACGTGGCCTTTGCGCCCCAGGAGGACGACTCGACTGAGCCGACCTTGCCCGTGACGTGCATCCAGAAGCGCGCCGACGGCACACTCTTCGCCTGGGTGGTCGCCGACGACAGCACCGCCCATCGCCAGACGCTCACCATCGACCAGATGACGGGAAACCGAATCGCCATCACGTCGGGCATCAGCAGGGGGCAGCGCGTCATCACCGAGGGTTATCAGAAACTGAGTGAAGGCAACAAAGTCATCTACTGAAATGAGAGACAAACTGTCATGGATGGGATGGCCCCTGCGCCACTACTCCATCTCCCTGCTCATCGTGGCGCTGCTGTTCGTCCTCGGCATCTACGGCATGAGGCAGATGCCCAAGGACGAGTTCCCGCACGCCACCATTCGCCAGGGCGTGGTGATTGCCGTCTATCCGGGCGCTACCAGCGAGGAGGTCGAGGAGCAGGTGGCACGTCCCCTGGAGCGCTACCTGTTCACCTATGGCGAAGTGAATCGCGAAAAGACCACCACGACCTCGCAGAACGGAATGTGCATCGTCATGGTGCGCCTGAACGACGACGTGAACAACAAGGACGAGGTCTGGTCGAAGGTCAAGCACGGGCTGAACGCCTTCAAGTCGCAGCTGCCCCAGGGTGTTCTTGCCGTGGTCACCAACGATGACTTCGGCAACACTTCGGCCCTGCTCATCGCCATCGAAAGCCCGCAGCGCAGCTATCGCGAACTGAAGCAGTACAGCGACGACCTCGGCGACCGCCTGCGCCGCATCCCCTCAGTGGCCAACGTGAAGCTCTTCGGCGAACAGAAGGAGCAGATCAGCCTCTACGTGGACCGACAGCGCCTGCAGGCCTATGGCATCGGCCAGCAGATGCTCTTCTCGCGCCTGCAGGCCCAAGGCATCACCACGATGAGCGGTAGCATCAGCGACAAGGACCAGCAGATACCCATCCACATCGAGGCGACCGAGAACAGCGAGGAGGCTCTTGCCAACCAGATCATCTACAGCGACGCTGCCAGCGGCAAGGTGGTGCGGGTGCGCGACATTGCCAGAGTGGTGAGGGAATACGACCCGCTTGCCAGCCGCATCGAACAGGACGGGCATCCGTGTGTCCTGCTGTCGATGGAGATGTCGCCAGGCTTCAACGTAGTGCAGTATGGCGAGGACGTCGATCATGTGCTCGACACCTATCGCCGGGACGAGTTGCCCGACGACGTGACCGTCACACGCATCGCCGACAAGCCGAAAGTGGTGCGCGAGAGCATCACCTCGTTCCTGCGCGACCTGCTCATCTCGATGCTCGTCATCATCCTCGTGATGATGGTGCTCTTCCCCCTGCGTTCGGCCATCGTGGCAGCGGTCACCATCCCGCTGAGCACCTTCGTGTCGGTGGCCATCATGTATATGTTGGGCATCGAACTCAATATCGTCACACTGGCCGCCCTGATTGTGGTGCTGGGAATGATTGTAGATAACAGCATCGTGGTCATCGACGGCTACCTGGAGTACCTGGGCAAAGGTCTGAAGCCGCGCGACGCCGCCCTTCGCTCCGCGCAACAGTACTTCATGCCGATGATGCTGGCCACCATCTGCATCTGTGCCATCTTCTATCCCTTCCTGATTACGATGAAGGGCATCTTCCACGACTGCCTGGTGGAGTTCCCCATCACCATCACGATCAACCTGATGGTTTCGCTCATCCTGGCCATCTCGGTCATCCCATTCCTGGAGGTGCAGATCATCCGCCCCGGGAAGGTGAAGACCGGCGGCAATGCCATCACGCAATGGGTTCAGCAGACCTACAACCAGGTGCTTGACTTCACCTTCCGCAACTCCTGGCTCACCATCGCCGGAGGCCTCGCCCTCATCGTGCTTTCGACCGCCATCGTCCCCTCGCTCAAGGTGCGCCTGTTCCCCTACGCCGACCGCGACCAGTTTGCCGTCGAGATCTTCCTGCCCGAAGGCAAAGGCATCGCCGAGACCGACTCGATAGCCCGCACTGTGCGGCATGAACTGGAGCAGGATCCCCGCATCACGGGCATCACGGGCTTTATCGGCTGTGCCTCGCCCCGCTTCATGGATGCCTACGCCCCCCAGATGGCGGGTGCCAACTATGCACAGTTCATCGTCAACACCAAGAGTCAGAAGGCCACGCTGGACCTGCTTGCCACCTACCAGCCCAAGCTCAGCGAAGCCTTCCCGGACGCCTACGTCAAGTTCAAGCGACTGGACTACCTCGAGGTCAACGAACTGGAATACCGCTTCTACGGCAGCGACCTGGATTCGCTCCACACCGCTGCCGAACGGATGATGGACCGCATGCGCCAGATGCCCGAACTGGAATGGGTGCACACCGACTACCTGCAGCCCTACCCCATCGTCAACGTGGAACTCGACCCCGTGGCTTCGGCACAGCTGGGCATCACGCGCAGTTCGGCACAACTCGCCCTAAGCGCCATGTCGAGCGACCTGCGTGTAGGACAGATGTGGGAAGGCAACTACGAACTGCCCATCGTCGTGAAGGACAACGCCGATATGACCTTCGCCGACATCGAGAACCTCGGCATCTCGTCGCCCACCACGATGCTCTCGGCAGGCATGGGTAGCCGCAACACCGCCGTTCCCCTGCGCCAGATTGCCAAGGTGGGACCCCAGTGGAGCGAAGGTCGCATCGTGCATCGCGGCGGAGAGCGCTGCATCACGGTGATGGCACAGTTTGCCCACGGCGTCTATACCTCCCCCGTCGAGAAGCGTCTGGTCAAGGTGATGCAAGAGGAAATCCTGCTGCCGCAGGGTGTGCGGACCGAAGTGGGCGGCGAGATCGAATACGGCAACGAAGCCCTGCCCCAGATCTTCGGCGGCATCGTCATCGCCCTGGTCATCGTGTTCTTCTTCCTGCTCTTCAACTTCAAGAAATACGGCATCACAACGGTCTGCATGGCAGCCCTGGGCCTGATGATTCCCGGTGCACTCATCGGTCTGGGCCTGATGGACCGCGACCTGGGCCTCACCTCCATCTTCGGCCTCATCACGCTGATGGGAATGATCATGCGCAACGAGATCCTCATCTTCGAACACGCCATCGACCTGCTCAAGAGCTATTCGCTCGGACATCCCGAACCTGCCCGCGATGACGCGAAGCACGAAGCTTGGCGCCGCGACTACAACAATGCCGTGCGCAACGCTGCCTACGAAGCGGGACGCCGCCGCATGGTGCCCATCTTCCTCACCACAGCCACCACGGCCGTCGGTGTGGTGCCGATGATCATAGCCCAGTCGTCGTTCTGGATGCCCGTGGGTGTCACCATCTTTGCCGGCGGCATCGGCTCGCTCATCCTGGTGGTCACCATGCTTCCCGTTGTCTATTGGAAAGTTTCGACGAAATAATACCTGAAATGAAGAAGATCCTATCACTTGTCGTCGGGCTTAACGCCTTTCTCCTCTGCGTAGCCCAACCCGCCTATACCCTGGAGCAGATACTCGACTCTGCCCGCCAGAACAACATCGCCCTGCGCCATGCCAAGTTCGACGTCGAAGCGGCACGACAGCAGCGCAAGGAGGCCTTCACCAAATACTTCCCCGGCATCAGCGGAACGGGTGCCTGGTTCAACGCCGACAAGGGCATGGCCAGGATGGACATGAATCCCGGGGAAATGATTTCGCCCGAACTGGGCGCCTCGCTCGCCATGATGTTCCCGCCCGAAGCCCTGGCAGCACTAAGCAGTCCGATCAGCATGTCGATGATGAAGAACGGCACCATAGCCGGCGTCAATGCCACCCAGCCCCTGTTTGCCGGCGGGCAGATTGTCAATGGCAATCGTCTGGCCAAGGTCGGCGAGGAGGTGGCCAGCCTGCAGATGCAGCTCACCGAGGACGAGGTGGAGCTGACCGCGCAGCAATACTACTGGCAGATCATCTCGCTGCAGGAGAAGCTGAAGACCATCGATGCCATCGAGGCAATGCTGAATGACATCCGGAAGGACGTCGAGGTGGCCGTCCGCGCCGGTCTAGCCGTGCGGAATGACCTGCTGCAGGTGCAGCTGCGGCAGAACGAGGTGGAGAGCCAGAAGCTGAAGCTGCAGAACGGCCTGTCGCTCGTCAAGCTGCTGCTGGCACAGTATTGCGGGCTCCAGGACACGTCCTTCACCCTGGCAGCCGATATGGATGACACGGGCGAACTGCCCCTGAAGGAGGACCCCGAACAGGCTCTGCCGGGGACTGCCGAATACCAGCTGCTCGACAAGAAGGTCGAAGCCGCCAAGCTGCAGCGCAAGATTGCCGTCGGGCAGAATCTGCCCTCGGTGGCCGTAGGTGCCGGCTACAACTACCACAACCTGATGGAGAACGACCGCACGTTCGGGATGGTCTATGCCACGGTCAGCGTGCCTCTCTCCGACTGGTGGGGCGGCTCGCACGCCATCAAGCGCAAGCGGATAGAATACCAGAAGGCCCTGGACGAACAGCAGGACAAGTCGGAGCTGCTTCAGATCAGAATGCAGCATAGCTGGAACAACGTCGTCGAGGCACGCCAGCAGCTCGACCTCGCCCAGCGCAGCATCGAACAGGCCGAAGAGAACCTTCGCCTGAACCGAAACTTCTACAAGGCCGGCACTACCAAGATGTCGGACCTGCTCGAAGCCCAGTTGCTCTGCCAGCAGGCTCACGACAGTTATACAGATGCCTTCGCTGATTACCAGAACAAGGTTCTCGAATACAGGCAGGCAGTGGGGCAATAGCATGTTTCCCCTATTTCGAACAAAAAACAAGGACAACCTGGGAAAGCGATGTGCCGATTCCCAAGTTGTCCTTGCTTGCTATAGCAAACAATGGAAAGCTAACCTGAAGCCATCTTGTCAGATCACCTCGAGCCCTTCGCTGGGCATCCAGCCGACCTGACCGTCGGTGAGCTCGATTTCGGACCAGCCGGAAAGCGTGCTGCGCACACGCACCTTGAGGCCTTCGTGGATGGTGAAGAGCTGCGTACCGCTTTCGGCAGGCGACGAACGGACGATGACCGAAGGCGTCATCACGATGGCATAGTCGCGCTGCAGGATATGGTCGCGCTGTGCCCCGGCATAATGGATGCAGACGAGGCAGAGGACGATGGCGAGCAGGGCACCATAGAAGCCCAGTTTGCGACGTGCCGTACGGTGGGTGAAGAAATAGGTGCCGCATCCTGCGATGAAGAGCAGGAAGAAGAGGATGGCCAGCTTGCCCCACGTGTCGCACGAGAAGCTGTCGCGGATGCCATTGCTCCACGTAACGAAGAACATGGGTTCGATGGCCTCGATCTTATCGACACACTGCAGACGCGCTAGTTCGACGTTCTCCCGCGCATCGACATTCGACGGGTCGTAGAGCAGGCAGCGCTCGTAGTTGAGGATGGCCTTGGGATAGTTCTTCTGCTTGTAGTAGGCGTTGCCCAGATTGTAGAACAGTTCCGGATTGACACCATATTGTGTGGCTATCTGCTCGTAGGCATCGATGGTACGCTGATACTGCGCCGAATCGTAGGCTGCAGCAGCTGCATCCAGCAGCTCCTGCTGGGCATAGGTCTTCCCGCAGCCGAAAGAAACAAGCACAAGGCTTATCAGGGCTAAAAAATTTCTTTTCACAATTAACAATTAATAATTAACAATTAACAATTATTGTTGGCCCATATCAATTATTGTTGGCCCGCTTTATTTCTTGATCTCAGACTCGAGCCGATCGATTACCTTGGACGTCTTCTTGTAGAGCACATCCATGGCCTGCGAGTCGGTGGATGGTGCGTAGCGAGCGAACTGGCAGGTGTCAAGCACCTCCTTCACATCGTGAATGGTCTCGGGGCGCACGCTGTGCTTCTCGAGCATCTCGGAGACGGTGTCCTGCGTCAGGTCGCTCAACGGGATACGAAGCTTGTCGCACACATAACCCAGGATGGCCTTGTGGATGGCCTCGTAGAAAGCATTCTCGTCCTTGGCATTGAGCGCCTTCTTGGCTGCCTTGAGGCGACGTTCAGCCACCTTGCCGGCACGGCGTGTTCGCATGCCTGCGATGTCGGCCATGCGACGGATGCGACGACGATAGATGAAGGCCAGGATGACGAAGGCCAGGAACGGAACGAGGAAGAACAACCAATAGGCGAGCGTGCCGTAGAATGGCTTGAGCGGCTCCGGCTTGCCCGTCTCGGGATCGATTCTGCCCAAGTCGAGACGATCGGCATCGACGCTATGGAGATAACGGATATCGTTGCCAAGCACACGGATGCGCTCCTGGTTGGTTCCCGAGAAGTCCACGGCACCACCGCCTGCATTGCCCTCGTTAGGGCCTTTCTCGACCTCAAGTGTGTAGGAATCGGTGCGTATGGTCTTATACTGGCCACTCTTGACATCAAAATAGCTGAACACCAGAGAGGGTATCTCGAACTTGCCTGCATGACGCGGAATGATAGTGTATTCGATGGTCTTCTTGCCTTGTACGCCCGACGAAGTGGCACGCGTGCTGAGATCGACCTTGGGGTCAAACACCTCGAAGTCGGTGGGGAACTCCGGTTCCGGCTCCTTGACATACTTGAGGTTGCCGACACCGTCGATAGTGATGCGATAGATGACAGCATCGTTGGCACGTACCTTGTCGGCCGTGAGAACACTCTTGACATTGAAGCTGCCCACTGCATTCATGTAGGAGGCAGGCTTGCCAGCCGGTAACGCCTTGACATTGACCTTGCGGGCTACCGAGCGAAGCGGTACAGCCACATTCTCTGTATATTCCATGGGCCAGTCGAAGAACCCGCCGGAGCGACGCGTCGAAACGATGGCGACATTGGCCGTGAGAGAGGCAGACGGGATGGTGAGTTCGCCCGAACGGGAAGGGAAGAGCAACCACTTGACGAGCGGATACATCTGATAGTTGGCACCATTGTAGTGCTCGAGAGAAGCCTGTGCATTGTCGTTGTCCATATCCTGAACGGTGAATCCTTCGAAGTCGGGCAGCTTGACATCCGAGGGATTGCTCATCTGGGTGTTGCGCCAATAGAGCTTCAAGGTGGCGACAATCGCCTCCCCCTCGTAAGCTGACGTCTTCGAGAGATCAA
>JAEEUA010000147.1 GCA_016286775.1 Bacteroidales bacterium | reverse complement strand
AGAAGGTCGAGGTGCTGAGCCATGAGTTCTACAACCTTGGCCACATGCTCGAAGGTGCCGTTGCCCACTATCAGGCCACGGGCAAGCGCAACTTCCTCGACATCGCCATCCGCTATGCCGACTGTGTCTGCCGCGAGATCGGACTTGGGGAGGGGCAGGTGGATCGTGTGCCCGGACATCAGATTGCCGAGATGGGACTCGTGAAACTCTACCTCGTGACAGGTGACCGTAAATATCTCGACCAGGCCAAATACTTCCTCGACCGTCGTGGCCTGACCACGCGCAAGGATGCCTACAGCCAGGCCCACAAGCCCGTGGTCGAACAGGACGAGGCAGTGGGTCACGCCGTGCGTGCCACTTATATGTATGCCGGCATGGCCGACGTGGCAGCCATCACGGGCGACAGTGCCTACCTGAAGGCCATCGACAAGATCTGGGACAACATCGTCGGAAAGAAGTACTATATCACCGGTGGCATCGGCGCACGTCACAATGGTGAGGCGTTCGGCGACAACTACGAACTGCCCAATGCCGAAGCCTATTGCGAGACCTGTGCCGCCATCGGCAACGTCTATGTCAACCATCGTCTCTTCCTGCTGCATGGCGAGTCGAAGTATTACGACGTGGTGGAGCGCACGCTCTACAATGCACTCATCTCGGGCGTTTCGCTCGAAGGCAACAGCTTCTTCTATCCTAATCCGTTGGCGGTGGCTTCCGATATGAACTATGCACGCAAGGCATGGTTTGGTTGCGCCTGCTGTCCTTCCAACATTTCGCGCTTCATTCCTTCGTTGCCCGGCTACGTCTATGCCGTGCGCGATCGTGATGTCTATGTGAACCTCTTCATGAACAATGCCGCTTCGCTCGCGGTGGGCGGCAAGAAGGTGGAACTCGAGCAGCAGACCGCCTATCCCTACGGTGACGAGATCAATGTCCGCATCAACAAGAATACGGCAGGACTGTTCACCCTCAAGATTCGTGTTCCTGGTTGGGTGAAGGGCCAAGTGGTATCCAGCGACCTCTATCGCTTCGTCGATGGGCAGGAGACTTCCTACCGCGTGACGATTACCGATGCCAAGGGCCGTTCGCTCTATCCCGATGGTCGAATCACCACCGATGGCTACTACACCATTGCCCGTCCCTGGAAGAAGGGAGACGTTATCCATCTCAGCCTCGACATGGTTCCACGCATCGTGGCTGCCAACGACCAGGTATGGGCCGACCGCGGCATGGTGGCTGTGGAACGTGGTCCGCTGGTCTATTGTGCCGAGTGGCCCGACAATGAAGCGGATGTGCGTACCTATCTGCTCAATCCACGTGCCAAGTTCAAGGCCAGCAATGCCGAATTGAAGACCGACCAGGGCAACACCTATCCTATTTGTACACTCACGACCAATGATGTCCAGACACTGAGCTACGACGAGTCAGGACGCCTCGTGGTGAAGGATGGCAGGCTCACCCTGATACCCTATTATGCATGGGATCATCGTGGGCAGAAGGGCGGCATGGAGGTTTGGCTCCCTGTCACGGTGGGTGCCGCATCGGCCACGCCACGTCTCTTCAAGGAACAAGGTTCGAACGGATTCTTCAACCGATAATTATTTGAAAAAACGCTTCTAATAGCATCTAAATTTGAATGAAGGAAAACTTTTTTCGGGTTTTCCTTCATTTTTTTATTGTTTTTTGCACAACCTATCCCTTTTCTCCGTATATTTGCGGTATTGAAAAACGAAACCTATACAACTCATGAAAACAATCTCTCCTCTTCGAACAATCATTCCCATGTTGTCGGCCCTCGCGCTGACCAGTTGTTTCTCTCCCGCTGAAGACAATGCCGATGCCATCGACAGCAGTTCGGCCACCACACGGCTGAAGGTCACCACACGTGCCGCTACGGGCCAGGCCTCCTATCCGATTCTCGTCATCGCCTATGATGAGTCGGGCACGCTCAAGGGACAGCAGACCATCCAATCCGAAGACGACGAAATCAGCCTCAAGCTGAATGAGGGCGCTTATCACATCACGGCCCTCTCGGGACAAAGCAACTTCACCGAACCTTCGAGCTACGACCAGAAGTCGGCTCTCATCAATATCCCTGCTGCAGGATATGCCCAGTCCCCCCTGATGATGGGTGGCGCCGATGTCAACTTGACCAGTTCTTCGGCCAAGGTCAACGTCGTGATGACCTATCGTGTGGCCAGCCTCGCCCTAAGTCTGGCCTCCGTGCCAAGCGATGTGACGGCTGTCAGCGTGGGCATCTCGCAACAATACAAGGCCATCGACATGTCGGGCACATTCAGCGGTTCGAGCACAGCCAACGTGAAATGCACCAAGTCGGGCGACGTTTGGACTTCCGAGCAAGTCTATCTCCTTCCAGGTGCAGGCTCCTCGACCACATTGACCCTTTCGCTCACCAATGCCGAAGGGCAGACCAGCTACAGCTATGAACTCAGCGAACCCTTGGAGGCTGCCGTGCCCTATACCATCCAGGGAACCTACGTCGAATCGACCGCCCCCTACATCACGGGTGTCATCACCATCGAGGGTTGGCAGGATGAACGCTCCATTGACTTTGAGTTCGGAAGCGGAAGCAGCGGAGGCTCCGGCACTGTCACCCCAACCAATGATGTTACTGCCATCCCCGAGCCCAGCAGCGTTTGGAATGGCCATGTCGTTGCTCTGGTCGAAAATGCTACCGAGACAGAAGCCGATGTTCTTCTGCTTGGCTTACGCGAGATGAAGAACGTATATGCACCCGCTGCCGAAGGCCATGAAACGCAGATGCAAGACTCTATCCAGGCCTATTTCGAAAACGATTTAAAGGACTGGACTGTACCCACCGAGGAACAAGCTCGTGCTTTGAAGAAGCAGTATGGAGGTAACTTTGACGAATTGAATCTGCTCATTGAACAACAGCAGGGCGACACCTTGCACGTCTATACATCCAGCAGCAACGCCCGCTACCTCTGCGAAGAGGGCACCAAGACGTTCAACTTCGCCGAGAATGGTTCCATCACCAGTGCGGGAACTTCCACCAAGTATCGCCTGCGTCTGGTCAAGAAGATCCACGTAGTCGTACAATAAACCATCCTATGGCAGATAACTATCTCGAACGTCAGCAGGAAGCCTTGGAGCAGCGCAAGGCGGGAAAGCGGGTGCTCACACCTGCCCAACGCAAGCGCTTCTACACACGTCCCGTTGTCACCAAGACGCACGAACAGCAGCAGGCCGAAATCGCTCAACTACAAAAGAACGATAAAAAAGAATAAGTAACTATTCAGAATTAACTATACATATTTTTCTTTTAACACGAATTATCGCGAATTATCATTAATTTCTCAGTATGTGTCTATATTGACCTACCTTTCATACTAATAATTCATGTAAATTCATGATAATTCGTGTTAAGAAATAGACACATATAATTATCGTTAATTTTGGTTACATACTTAGATTATGAAAAATATAGCCATCTATACCCTCACCTCCGAACTCCACGACGAGCAGGCGGTGGGAGCTGTGACCCGTGAGTTCCTCGATAGTCTTACAATCGAATATGATTTCCGAGGCAGTGACTTTTCAGACTTCGGTAGTTATCCGCTCTGTCTCATCTTTGTTCGAACAGGTGGCACTGAGGGCATCTTCCGCCGCCTCCTCCCCACGCTTTCCTTGGGGAAGGGGGAGAAATTATATCTTTTGTCGTCGGGCAAAAGCAATTCGCTGGCTGCCTCGATGGAGATTCTTTCCTACCTGCAGCAAAATGGACGACAAGGCGAGATTCTGCATGGCGACCCGGGATATATTTACCGTCGAATCCACATGCTGTCCCAGGTGGAAGAAGCCAGACGCAAACTGCGCCACAGTCGTCTGGGCATCATCGGTGCTCCCTCCGACTGGCTGATTTCCAGTCATGCCGACAAGGACCGGGTTCGCGAAGGCTTGGGCATCGAACTGATTGACATCCCCATGCAGGAATTGCTCGACGCAATAGCCTCCACACCACTTGACACGATTCAAACTCCCTCCATCCAAGCTCTCTCGTCCACAGTTCAAGCCGACAAGGAACTTGCTATTCGTAAGGCACTACCTGGAGCTCATCAGATCTACTTGGCCCTGAAGACCCTTGTCGAACGCTATCAGCTCCAAGGATGCACGCTGCGTTGTTTCGACCTCCTCAGCGCTGTTCACAACACAGGCTGCATGGCATTGGCCCAGCTCAATGCCGAAGGCATCGTGGCTGGTTGCGAAGGTGATGTGCCGGCCATGCTTTCGATGATGATAGCGCAAGTGCTGACGGGCACGAGCGGATTCCAAGCCAACCCCGCGCGCATCAAGCCCGAGACGGGAGAACTGCTCTTCGCCCATTGCACCATCCCCTTCAATATGGTGGAGCATTACGAACTCGATACTCACTTCGAGTCGGGCATCGGTGTAGGCATCCGAGGCTACATGAAGGAGGGACCAGTGACCATCTTCAAGGTTTCGGGCGACCTCTCACGCTGCTTTATCGAAGAAGGGGAACTGGTCCAAAACCAGGCTCAGCCCGACCTGTGCCGCACACAACAGATAATCCGTCTGTCTGATTCCTCGAAGGCCCACTATTTCCTCACAAATCCCATTGGAAACCATCACATCATCCTGCGCGGCCATCACAAAGCTTTGCTTCAAGAGATGATGGGAACTGCGACACAATCTCAGTCGTAAGGGGGAATTGAAACACTTTCTCGATGGTCGAATAGTCACTCCGAACGAGTGATGAGCTATCTCAAAAAACGGCATAACCAATCTTGGCCGGGATTGGTTATGCCGCGATTGTTCCATGACCATTCTTGGCCAGGATTGGTTATGCCGCAATTCATTCCATGACCATTCCTGGCTAAGATTGGTTATGCCGCAATCGTTCCATGACCAATCCTGGCTAAGATTGGTTATGCCGCAATCGTTCCATGACCAATCCTGGCTAAGATTGGTTATGTCGCAATCGTTCCATAACCATTCTTGGCGAGGATTGGTTATGCCGCAATCGTTCCATGACCATTCTTGGCTAAGATTGGTTATGCCGCAATCGTTCCATGACCATTCTTGGCGAGGATTGGTTATGCCTCAAATCATTCCATAACCAATTTGCGCCAAGAATGGTCATGCTCCAATCGAAGAATAACCAATCTTGGCGCAAATTGGTCATGCTGCACTTTGATAAAGGAAACCCTGGATACTAAGCAACCTTTCGCTACACATTTATTATTTATTCTCCAAAAAAAGTCAGCCATTTTCAAAAAATAATCGAAAACGGCTGACTTTTTTCCTTTATTTGATAAAATACTCAATATGCAACAATAGAAAATGATTTAACGGTTTTTTGTAAGCCAGAAAGGCTGGCAAGACCATCTTTCGCCAATTTTGAGAGAAAGACACTGAAGGCGCGGCACCAAACGATGCCGCGCCTTCGGTTTCAACGGATAGAACAAGAAAGGACTGATTCTTTTTAATTCGATGTAGAAATGCAGCTCATTACTGCGAAACAACCTTCACGGCCTTATCACCGATTCTTACTATGGCGGTACTGCCTCGACGCAGACTTGTAGAGATGTCTGCTGTGCCGTTCTTACAGATGCCTTGGCCGAGATTCTGTCCATCCATGCCATAGACCGAAATCTGCTGACCGTCTTCCGCACCTGTGACAGTGATCATTCCATCTCGCATCTGAATCATTACTGGTCGGACAGGAATTTGGGCGATGTCCGTCTGGATGCCTTCGGTCTTCGGCTCCACCTCTATCCAGCAGAGCGTGGCGTATGCTACGTCGGAGTTTTCATATCCAGACCTTGTGGCATATACGCTGATGTTATATGTCGCCGTGAGCGACACCTTGGCTTCGTAATTCTTACGGATATCCGTATCGGTAATCTCGCTGACAAATTCCACACCATCCGTCTCGCTGCAGAACGTCAGTTCGCCATTTTGATAGCTGATGGTCGGCGTGGCGCACTTGGGTGTCTCGGGTGTGTCTTCGTCGAGGGCGACGATACTCCCAAAAGTGTTCCAGGGATTTACCGCCCGGTAATCTTCGATAGCACTGGCAGGTACATGCAGCGTCGCATATTCGACAAATGAGCCCTTGAAAATGTTACTGGTTGATGGCACACTCTCGGAATGGCAATAGAAGTCGGTCAGATTGGGGCA
Source organism: Bacteroidales bacterium (assembly GCA_016286775.1). Classification (GTDB taxonomy): domain Bacteria; phylum Bacteroidota; class Bacteroidia; order Bacteroidales; family UBA3663; genus Liminaster. The sequence continues at coordinate 2,577 of JAEEUA010000147.1, read as the reverse complement.
ATATGCAAAGGAATCATACCATATCTGTCTTATTGCATTGCCAATGGAAACGGTGGTCAAGCTGGTGCATCCGTTGAAAGTATTTATTCTTATTTCTGTCACACCGTTGGGAATGGTGATGGAGGCCAGGCTGGTGCAGGTAGAGAAAGTTGCTTGGCCTATTTCGGTCACACTGATTGGGATGTTGACGGAGGTCAAGCCGGAGCATCCACAAAAAGCATAATCCCCCAACGAAGTCACCGTGTTAGGGATGTTGACCGAGGTCAAGCCGATGCAGCTGTAAAAAGCACCTTCCTCCAGCGTAGTCACCGTGTTAGGAATAGTGACAGAGGTGAGGTTGGTTAAACCACTGAAAGCATAATTTCGTATTCCAGTTACACCGTCGGGAATTGCAAGCTCTTTGATTTCTTCATCGTTCAGATACAACTTATGTGCGAAATTAAGCGGATTGCTCGAAAAAGTCGAAAATTGAATCTCGCACCAAGCTGCAAGATCCGAAATCTTGACAAAGCTGAGGCTGGTACAGCCCTCGAAAGCCGCCCCTCCGATTGAGGTCACGCTACTCGGGATGGTGATGGTGGTGAGGCCGGTGCAATCATAGAAAGTTGCACCTCCTATTGATGTAACGCTGCCAGAGATAGTGACTCGGGTGAGACCCGTACAGCCATAGAAAGCAGCATTTCCGATTGCCGTGACATTGTCGGGGATGGTAAGGGATATAAGGTTAGTGCAGCTACAGAAAGCATTATTTCCAATCGTAGTAACATCATCCGGAATGGTAAGTTCTGTAATTTCTTGATCATATAGATATAACTTATGGGCGTAGGAAAGTGGATTGCTTTCATTGCCTGTAAATTGAATCTCACACCATGCTGCAAGATCCGAAATCTTGACAGAGGTGAGGCCCGTACAACGATAGAACGCAGACTCTCCAATTGAGGTCACGCCGACAGGAATGGTGACAGAGGTGAAACCAGTGCAGTCAAAGAAAGCAAAATTTCCTATTGAGGCCACACTGTCTGGGATTACCAGTTCTTTGATTTCTTCATCATTCAGATAAAGCCTCTGTGCTGCGCTTAGCGGATTACTATAAAAATCCGCAAACTTGATTGCACACCACGCAGCAAGATCCGAAATCTTGACGGAAGTAAGGCGATTGCATTGGCGGAAAGCCATCTCTTTCATCGATGTCACAGTGCTGGGAATGGTGACGGAAGTTACGGAGCTTCTGTAGAAAGCTCTTTCACCTATCGAAGTCACTCGATACTCCACCCCCTCGTATGTCACCGATGAAGGAATCAACACATCACCAGCATACACTTCCGAACTGCTAATTACTTCAGCCCCTTTGGCTTCTGAAATCAATTCGTAATTGATGCCATCAATTACTACGGCCTTTGCGGTGGGGTGTACCAGAAGAAGTGCCATAAAAATAAGAAAAGTAGTATTTTTCATAATAATTATTGTTTTATGACTTAGCCAGGTGCAAAGTGGATGGTGCGCAGCTTCGTGCCATCAATACTCTTTCCTACAGCTTCGTTTAGCCATGACACGACGGACTGGCTTTGTCAATGCCTTGCCTTATACTATGTCGGATAACAAGCGAGTTCATAGTATTTCGCTGCAAATATATGTATTATTTTTGTTTCTTCAATCTATTTGGCCTGTTTTTTTCACTATTTTCGCATCAAAAGTGCAAATTGTCTTCGCGAAATCGATTTCCAAATCTGTTGATTTAGAGAAAAGGCAGATTGGTCCACGGATGCACTACTTGTGAACAGATGATACCATCTTGCCGCAATATTGCACTACTTGTGCACAGATAGTACAACGACTCCCGCAATATTGTACTGCTTGTGGACACATGATACAATCTCGTCGCAATATTGCACTACTTGTGGACACTTAGTACAATCTCGCAGCAATATTGTACCACTTGTGGACACTTAATACAATCCCCATCGCAATATTGTACTGCCTGTGAACACTTAATCCAATCTCGCGGCAATGTGGTACCGCTCGTGTACAAATAATACAAAGACGCTGAAAGATCTGCTCTCATGATGCCGAGTCTCATTTCACCACAATCTTCACACTCTTTCCGCCCATCTTGATGATGACAGCGGTGCCTGATGGGAGATGATTGGTGATGTTGGAGGCATCGCTTGGATTGGTGGCCGAACCGATGAACTTGCCATCGATGGAATAGATGTCGATGTGGTCGGATGGTGATGTGTATTCGAGGGTTTCTATGGATTGACCATCGAGGGGAACGATGTCCTTGAAGGTATTCCAAGGAGATTTTGCCTTGTAGGCTTCGAGGGAATTGGCGGGCACATGAAGTGTCGCATAGTCAATATAGGAATCTTGGAAGGCCCAATAGGTTGCCTCGGGCACTCTCTCGGCATAGCAATAGACATCGGTTATCTCCGGGCATGAACTAAAAGCCATATTTTCAATCTTCCTTACACCACCACCAATGTTGACAACGGCTAGATTTTTACAATTAGAGAAAGCACTGGCTCCAATATTTGCCACTCCACCGGGAATGGTGACCGTGGTCATACCACAGCCGGA
>JAEEUA010000146.1 GCA_016286775.1 Bacteroidales bacterium | reverse complement strand
AGCGTGTTGGTGATGTTGCTCACCTTACCCGTCAGACGGTAGGTGGTGTTGGGATCGGCCTTCGAGAGGAAGTCGGCGATGGTGATCTGTTCGGTGGTACCCGGACCAGGCACATCGCCACCCGAGCCACCGCTGATGTACTGGGCGTTCTTGATCTGCGGGCTTTCGTTGTAGGTGGTGTACTTGCCTTCAATGGTGATCTCGTCGCCCTCCTTGATGCCAAGGCTCTCGAAGTTCTTGGCATTGCCGTCCTTATCGAGCAGGCCATAGATGTAGATGCTTCCTGTGGCATCGACGAGGTCGAAGTTGCCGTACTGCGTGTTGGTGATGTTGCTCACCTTACCCGTCAGACGATAGGTGGTGTTCGGGTCGGCCTTCGCGAGGAAGTCGGCGATGGTGATCTGCTCGGCTGGTGTAGATGGGCCAGGGCCATCCCCTCCACTGACATGACTGATGTACTGGGCATTGGCAATCTCGGCCTTTCCGTTGAAATCCTTGTACTTGCCTTCCAGGGTTACCGTATCGCCCTCCTTGATGCCGATGCTCTCGAAGTTCTTGGCGTTGCCATCCTTGTCGAGCAAGCCGTAGATATAGACACTGCCTGTCTCATCAACGAGGTCGAAGTTGCCGTAGAGCGTGTTGGAGATGTTCTTCACCGTACCCGTCAGGCGATAGGTCGTGTTGGGATCGGCCCTGTTGAGGAATTCGCCGATGGTGATCTCTTCGGCGGGTGTGCCGGGATGCGGATCGTCGTCAGGGGGAGCAATGCCCTCCTTGATGGAGAATTCCTTGAGCTCCCAGGTCGAAGCATTTGCGCTGGTGCACTGGTAGCGATAGGCGATATAGACCTTGTCCTTGTTGAGGAAGGCTTCGGGCAAGCCGACGGTGTTGGCGGGATAGAAGTCCCACGTGTTGGTTGGACTTGCTACGGGCTTGTAGTTGAGCTGGGTCCAGGTGGCCTTCGATACATCGCCGTCGAAGTCGGTCGAAGCCCACATGGTGTGTCTGGCGAGGTCGGCATCGGAGTTGGTGTAGCGGATGACGTGCTGCACATCGACAATCACGCCGCTGCTGGTCTTGGTGTTGATGGCAGGCGAAACGAGCCATGCGTCGGTCTCGGTGGTAGAACCACCAACGTAACCCGATGCCTTGGCATAGGTGCTGCCCAGGCTCCAGTCGATACCCTTGACGGTGACAGCCTTGAAGTCGTTAAGACTGGCGCTGGTCCATGGCATCTCCTTGGCCTCGCCGGTGTCTTCGGGCTGTTCGGGCTGCAGCTCGGGAATGCCGGCATAGATCATCAGGTTCTGGAGCTCCCAGGTGCTGACCTTCTTGAGGTCGGACACCTGATAGAAGAAGGCTACACGCACGTTGTCGCAGTTCCGATAGGCTTCGGGAATCTCGATGTCACCACTGCCGTAGAGCGTCCAGTCGGAATAGGGCGAGGCCTTGGGAACGAAGTCGAGTGCCTCCCAGGTGGCGAGTGCCACGTCGCCGGTGTAGTCCTTGCTGACCAGCACCTTGTGGTTGGCTGCCAGTTCGGCGGCATTCATCGAGTTGGCATAGCGGATGGTGTAGTCGAAATTGAGCACGAGGCTCTCGGTGGTAGCTGTGTAGAGAGCGGGCGAGATGAGCCACGACTCGGTGAAGTTGTACTCCTTGGCTCCATCGCCATCGGCATCGACATAGCCGGTGATCTGCACGTAGCTCGAGCCTGTGCTCCAGCTGGCGAGCGAAGGATAGTCGCTGGGGGTATAGATCTCGAACCCTGCACTCAGGTTGGCACTGGTGAAGGGCAGCACGGCGCCTTCGTAGCCAGTATTGTCGTCATCGTTGAAGATGACCTCGTAGGGTGCCGGAACGTCCTCGCAGGCAGTGAGCGTCAGTCCAAGGAGTGCGGCAATCAGAAATGAATACTTTTTCATATTTCGTATGTTTTAATAATCTTGTTACTGATGCTTCAAATCGGAGGTATAGCGCAACTGCATCTGCCAGCCGGTGTAGTAGGACATCACACCGGTGTAGGTGCAGGTGTCGGCGGGAAGACGCATGAAGGCGATGTCGTTCTGGGTGGATGTACGGATGGTCATCCACTTACCGGTCTGATGGACGAACAACAGCGTGCGATCGACACCATAGCCCTGGTCCTCGAGCACTTCGGGAGCGAAGATCTTGGGAAGGGGTTCCTTGCCGTCGAGGTACTGACCGCTCTCGGCGATGTCGGCATACGCCTTGTACATCTCCTTGATGTAGCCGCGGACTGTGGCCAGCTGCGGGCAGTAGCGGTAAGACATGTGAGTGGTGTTGCAGAGCCATCGTTCGCCCTCCTCGTCGGTGTAGTCGATGGGCGTGAGTTCGGGTGCCGTGGGATCGGGCTTGCCGACGAGTTCGACATTGGTCTGGAGCAATTCGAAAAGAATGGGTCCCAGACGATAGTTGCCTGTCGAGCTACCCGTGGTGATGACGCTGGTCCAATAGGGCTGACCGATGCGGGGCATGTAGCTGTAGTTGCCCAGATAGAGGCCCTTGAGGTTGACGCGTACGCGCTGTCCCATCTTGAAGTAGGGATAGAGGCAGGAGTTCTTGATGGCCAGGATGATCGAGGCATCGGTGCCCGCCTCCTCGTCGATGTCGCGCAGCATGATGGTCTGATAGAGGTTGCCGCCTTCGTCGTTGGCACAAACCACGCCATCGAAGACCACATCCTTCTTGATCTGCGTCCACGTATTGTTGTTCACGAAGTAGCTCGAATACTGTTCCTTCAGCGCGTAGATTGTCGTGTTGGGAAGTGGCAGGGTGCCGCTGGGAGCCGTGACGCCGACCGATTCTGCAGACATTGCCCAGATGTTCGGGTCATCGACGTCTCCCGTGCAGGCGCTGAAGAGCAAGGCTGCCATCAGGCCGGACAAAAGGATTGAAAGATACTGTTTCATAGTCGTTTGCATGTTTTAGAATCGGTAGCTTACATTCAGGTAGAAGTTGAATGCGTTGGCATAGTAGTACTTGGAGTTCTTCGAGAAGAGGTAGGTCTTCTGCTTGCCTATCTTCGGGTCGGAACTGAGGGTATAGTAGTTGTCGTCGCGGTTCTGCTCGTAGCCGCCCGTACGCAGGTCGGTGTTGTTGGCGATGTTCTGGAGCTGGAGATTGATGCTCATGGTCGAACGGTTCTTGAAGCGGATTGACTTGCCGATCGAGGCATCGAACATCCAGCCGCCGTCGTGCTTCTCCTGCTCGGCTCCGAAGGAACCGACGATGTTGCCATGCTGGTCGAATACCACGCCGCCACTCTCCTTCAGCTTCTTGCGGAAGGCATCGCGCTCCTCGTCGCTGGTGATGGGCCAGGTTTCGGTGGCATAGGCTTTGGTGGTGAGGTAGGCGCCCTGGTTGTCGAAGACGTAGTTCTCGACGATGTTCGAAAGGCGACGATAGGGCGAGAAGCCTACATATACATTATTATAATAATTGGCATTGAACTCCAGGAACCAGTAGTTCTTGTTGTACTTCAGACCCAGATTCAAGGCTGAGAGCGGAGTAGAGCCCACGTGCATCCCCTTGGCCAGCACCCGGAGGTCCTGTTTTTCGCCCGTAATGGGATTCTTCCAAAGGTTCACCTTGGCGTTGTCTTCCTGGTTCATACCTTCGGTGTTGAGCTGTGCGTAGGGATTATTGGTGTATTCGGCGCCACTCAGCGTTCCCATGGCATGCACGGAGAGGTTGGAGAGAATCTTGTAGGAAACTGCCATCTCGAGACCATAGTGCTGACGACGCATCTTGCTCATGGTGAGATAGGTAAATGAGAAGTTGGCATCGTTGTAGAACGCTGTCTGCTCGACGCCGTCGATGAAGCGCGAATAGTAGGCATTGACCTTGCCGACCAGGGCTTCGCCGACCTGGAACAGCCACGTAGCCTCGCCGCTCAGGATTGTCTCGAGCTTCAGGTTGTCGACGTAGTTGTTCTGCACGCGGGGTGCCACGAAGGCGTTGCGAACCAGCGGGGCTTTCTTTTCGGCACTACCTGCCAGCGACAAGCGCTGTCCTGCGATAGGCGTCCAAGCCAGCTGCGCCTTGCCGCCACCGCCCATGAAGCGTGCCCAGCCGCTCTTGCCGAACGAGTTGTCGTGAAAACTGCCGTCCTGGAGCTGCACCTGGCCCTGGCCGTTCTGCATCTTGCCGTCGCGCTGCATCTGGGTGGCCACCAGGTGGGCGCTCACGTCGAGGTTCCACGGCCCACGCTGCAGTCCGTACTGTGCCCAGAGCTTTGCCACATCGACGTAGGTATTGTAGTCGTAGCCGAAACGATCGCCCTCCTTGATCTTCCGGTTGGGATGACGCATGTCGCTCTGTGCCTGGATGGCATCACGCCCGTAGTCGTTGATGGCATACTTATCGACGTCGGTGAAGAACACGCCACCCAACAGGTCGTCCATCGTCTTGTAGTGCAGGCCGATGGTGTGGTTCAGATAGGCACCTGCCAGCAGCTTCTGGCTCTTGCCCATGGCGTGTGTCCACGTGCTCGACAAGGCCCAGACGAGCTGGTCGTTGTGACGGCGCTCCACGTAGTAGAGCGCATCGCCACCCAACAGGGCATTCTCCTTGTTGACTAGATACATGCGGTCCCAGTTGATCTGACGATTGGCCTTCGACGAGGTCCAGAAGTCGTAGAGCGTGGTCCACTGTTCCCTGGCCTGGGGATTGGACGACTGCCACTCCGAACCCAGATACTCCGGATCATAGACATTGAAGATGCTCGAGGGCAGGTTCTTGTAGTAGTCGGGACGCGGGTCGTAGGCATCGCCCGCCCAGCCCAAGGACGACGAACTATAGTTCGAATACTTGAAAGCTGCCGTCGTCACCAGCTGGTTCTTCGGATCGGGCTTCCAGTCCCACGTGATGATGAGGGTGGGCTCGTAGTCGTTCACCACGCGTGCATTTCGCTTCTCGCCGTCCTGATAACCCCAGTTGGGATTATAGTAGTGGCTATTGGCGAGCCAATAGACCTCTTCGGTCGAAGCGCCCTGTTGTGCACGCTTGGTGGGGGCTCCAAAGGTTGAGATCGACAAGGCATGACGGTCCCAGCGCTTTTCGGCACCCAGGTAGTAGGAGAACGAATCGTAGAACGTGCCTTCGATCACGCCCTCGTTCGCCCAGCGATAGCCGAACGAACCGGCAAAAGCCCATCCGCGCGACGTCACGCCCGTTCCGAAGGTATAGATGGCACGGGCCTTGTAGTTGCGGTTGCAGGCCGTCAGGGTGAACTTGTTTCCCTTGGAGACATGCGAGGCACGCAGGTTGATGTTGTCGCCTCCTCCGATGCCGGTCACGCCAAACGAATTGTTTTCGAAGCCTGTCGATCCTTCCTTCTGACGTGTCAAGTCGTTCAGACCGCCCAACAGGCTGTAGTTATAGCGTCCCAGTTCGAGGTCGTTGAATTCCAACCCGTTTAGGAACGTAGTAGAGTACATGTTGTCGAGCGCACGCACCCTGAAGCGCATGGCACTCCACCTGAACCCTACCTGCGACAAATAGGGGTCATTGTTCGACGAGGCGACGTTCGAAATCGTCTGGGCGGCATCGACATCATCATCGAGCTGAGACTCGGTGAACGAGAAGTCGCTGCCGTCATCCTCGGTCGTCTGCGTCACACTGCCTTCCATGCCGACAACTGTCTGAGGCATTATCTGCCCCATCAGTCCCATCACGGCCAAGGCCCAGGCCGCAGCTGTCAGTGTTACAACTTTGTTCATGATATGTTTTATTTATGTGGTATTTCGTTTTTTCGGGCGGTAAAATGTTTTTCAACTCTTGTGCAATTCACGTGCTAATCTGTGTGCAAAGATAGCATTTTTTTACAAAAGATGCAAAATAAAAACGAAAAATCCGCTAAATTTGTGAAAAAGCGCCGATTTTTTGGCTGACTTTGCAAAAAAAACACTATCTTTGCATCGTAAACTCCACGATGTGCAACCAACGAAGCCAGTGTGGAGTCAGTTTTTGACAAAAATCTATTCGACATGAAACGACCTGTTATCCTCACCTTCATCCTTTCGCTGGCCCTCGTTATGTCCGCCTTTTCGCAGGATAAGAACCAGCAGGAGCAGAAGCGCTATGGCATGTATGCCGTCGCTTTCTACAATCAGGAGAACCTCTTCGACACCATCGACGACCCGCTCATCAACGACGAGGACTTCCTCATCGGTGCCACCTATGGATGGAATGGCATGAAGTACCGCCGCAAGCTGCGCAACATGAGTACCGTACTGGCCAGTATTGCCACCGACAAGGGACTGAAGAACGGAGCTGCCATCATCGGCCTTGCCGAGGTTGAGAACCGCGCCGTGGTCGAGGATCTGGTGCGCAGTGAGGCCCTTCGCGACCGAGGCTACCGCATCCTGCACTACGACAGTCCCGATGCACGAGGCATCGACTGTGCCCTCCTCTACAATCCCCGCTTCTTCCAGCTTGAGGATTCGCTCTACGTCTATTACATCTACCCGGAGCCGGGCTCGGACGACTGGTTAGGATTCCGCCAGGACCCTGCGACGCACGAGATTACCACCCGTCCCCTCTTCGGCGACACCTCGCACAAGACACGCGGCTTCCTGGTCGGCATTGGCACCATGGCCAACGAGAAACTGGCCGTCATCGTCAACCACTGGCCCAGCCGTGGCGTCGAAAGCTGGGCACGCGAACGGGCTGCAAGCCAGGTGAAGCGCCTCGCCGAAGCCCTGCAGCTGCGCTATCCGGGCATCAAGATCATCATCATGGGCGACCTCAACGACGACCCCGACAGCCGGTCCATGGCAAAAGCGATGGACTGCAAATATGCGCCCCATGATGTGACTTCGAGCGGCGACATCTTCAACCCCTGGAAACACATGCTTCGAAAGGTCGGTCAGGGCACACTGCTCTACGACGGCAAGTGGAACCTCTTCGACCAGATTGTCATGACCGGAAATATGGTTGACCCCAAGACACCGCTCAAGAAGAAAAAGCCCAAGATGAACCATCTTGACCTCAGTCGCGGTCTCACCTTCTACTTCAGTGAAGTCATCATTCGCGATTACATGTTAACCCCCTCCGGCCGATACAAGGGCAGTCCGCTTCGCACCACCTCGGGCGGCGTATGGCAGGACGGCTTTTCCGACCACTTCCCCACCTGCATCTATCTCGTCAAAGAGCTGTAATAATGCGTATCGACATCATCACCGTACTACCCGAACTACTGACGGGTCCACTCGACCAGAGTATCATCAAGCGTGCCCAACAAAAGGGATTGGCGGAAATACATATCCACAATCTGCGTGACTGGTCAACCGACCTGCGCCATCGCCGCGTCGATGACTATGCCTTTGGAGGCACTGCCGGCATGGTCATGCAGTGCGAACCCATCGACCGCTGCATCAGCGACCTCACTTCCCAACGGCATTACGACGAAGTCATCTTCGTCACTCCCGACGGCGAGACCTTCAACCAGCACATTGCCAACGACCTGTCGATGAAGGAAAACCTCATCATCCTCTGTGGTCACTACAAGGGCATCGACTACCGCATCCGCGAGCACCTCATCACCCGTGAAATTTCGATTGGCGACTATGTGCTGACAGGTGGAGAACTGCCTGCCGCCATCATTGCCGATGCCGTGATCCGCGTACTCCCGGGAGCCATCGGCGACGAACAGTCTGCCCTCAGCGACTCGTTCCAGGACGACCTTCTCGCCCCGCCCGTCTATACTCGTCCCGCCGACTACAAGGGATGGAAGGTGCCCGACATCCTCCTCAGCGGCCACGAACGAAAGATTCGCGAATGGGAACATGAACAGGCCCTCGAACGCACCCGTCGTCTCCGCCCCGACCTACTCAAGGAATAATTCGAACTCCCCTAACTAATAATATGTCCCAACTAACAGACGAAATCAATAAGCGGCGAACTTTCGCCATCATCTCACACCCCGACGCCGGCAAGACAACCTTGACCGAGAAACTCCTCCTATTCGGAGGTGCCATCCATGTCGCCGGTGCCGTCAAGAGCAACAAGATCAAGAAAACCGCAACCTCCGACTGGATGGAAATCGAGAAGCAGCGTGGCATCTCGGTAGCCACCTCCGTCATGGCATTCGACTATGCCTGCACCTCGCAGAGCACCCTCCCCGGAGTCGAGACGGACGGTCAGGAACATCAATATAAGATCAACATCCTCGACACCCCGGGTCACCAGGACTTTGCCGAAGATACCTACCGTACCCTCACAGCCGTCGATAGCGTCATCATCGTCATCGACTGCGCCAAGGGCGTCGAGACGCAGACGCGCAAGCTCATGGAAGTCTGCCGAATGCGCAACACCCCGGTCATCGTCTTCATCAACAAGATGGACCGCGAAGGCAAGGATCCCTTCGACCTCATCGATGAAGTGGAGAAGGAGCTCAAGATCACCTGCCGCCCCCTCACCTGGCCCATCAACATCGGCGAACGCTTCAAGGGAGTCTATAACCTCTTCGAGTCGTCGCTCAACCTCTATACACCCAGCAAGCAGACCATCTCGGAGAGCGTTTCCATCGAAAGCCTCGACGACCCGCTGCTCGACGAACGTGTCGGCGAACGCGATGCCGACAAGCTGCGCGAAGACGTCGAACTGCTCAGTGGCGTCTATCCCGACTTTGACAAGCAGGCTTACCTCGACGGTCAGCTGGCTCCCGTCTTCTTCGGTTCGGCACTCAACAATTTCGGCGTGCGCGAACTGCTTGACTGCTTCTGCCAGATTGCACCTTCCCCCAAGCCGAC
>JAEEUA010000145.1 GCA_016286775.1 Bacteroidales bacterium | reverse complement strand
TTGATGTCGTCGAGCTTGAGGAGAGGCAGGCTCTTGTGGTGACGCACCATCAGGTCGCGCACCTCATCGACGATGAACGCGTCGGGCCCACAGCCAAACGAGGTGAACTGAACCAAATGCACGTCATCGGGCTGTTCGGCACACCATTTGGCAGCCTTCAGGATGCGTGTCGGATAGGCCCACTGCGACACGTGGTGAATATCGTGCAGGTCAATGTCCTTGTCACGCACATAGTCGTCGGTGATGACGTCGATGCCCATGCCGGCAATCATGTCAGCCACCTGATGCTGGATGAGCGGATCGCTATGATAGGGACGACCTACAAGCATGATGACCAGACGATGGTTGTTGCGCGCCTCACGAAGCACATCTTCGCAGAAATGGATCAGCTTGTTCTCGTAGAGATTATGGGCATAGATGGCTTGATCGATAGCCTGATTGATGGTCCTGCGCTCCTTTACGCCCAAGCTCTTCAAAAGCTCCCGGCACTGCTTGCGCAAAGACTTCTCATCCTTGAACGAGATAGTTGGCGAAATAAATTCGGCCATGGATCCCTGCACCGCCTTGATGACCTCGCTATAGCCACTGACAATGGGGCAATTGAAACTGTTCTGGCCGCCATTGGGACGCTCGTAGATGACGAAAGGCAGGAAGATGCGATTGACGCCACGCTCCACCAGGTCACGGATGTGGCTGTGCATCAGCTTGGCCGGGAAACAGATGTTGTCGCTCATCACCATGCCAGCATCGCGTTCGTACTTGCGATAATTGGAAGGCTGGGAAAGGACAACATCGATGCCTGCATGCGTGAAAAGGGCATGCCAGAAGGGGAACTCCTCAAATTGGTTCAGTCCGCGGGGAATGCCGATAGCAAGGGGGGATGAAGGGGATTGAGGGGTTACCTCCTTCGGGGCGCACGAGCTGAGCTCGGAGCCGATGGAGGCTGAGAGATTGGCACGATCGAAAAGCTCGTGGAGCTTCTGGTCATAGACATTGAGGCCCTTGCGACGAGCCTTGCCGCTGTTGTTGAAGACCTTCTCGCATCGATTGCCGCTGAAGTAGGTCTTGCCTCCTGCAAAGCGGTAGGTTGAAACCAGACACTGGTTCTCGCAGCCCTTGCAATACACATTCTTCTGCGTATAGGACGACTTCTGGAGCAGGTCTTCAAGGAATGGCGCCTTTTCGGCATCCTCGGTGCCATGTCGCATCGCATAGAGGGCACAACCGAAGGCTCCCATCAGTTCCGGCTTGTCGCACCGGCTCACCTGAGCGCCCGATAGGAGTTCGAGAGCACGCACCACGGCATCGTTGCGCATGGTTCCACCCTGCACAACGATGTGGCTGCCCAATTCGCTTACGTGCTTCAGCTTCAGGACCTTGTAGAGACAATTACGCACTACCGAATAGGCAAGGCCTGCCGAGAGGTCGGCCACCGTAGCACCTTCGCGCAACACCTGCTTCACCTTGGAATTCATGAACACGGTGCAGCGGGTACCCAGATCGCAAGGCGCCAGGCTCTGGCGTGCCTGATCGGCGAAGTCGGAGACATTGTAACCAAGGCTTGTGGCAAAAGTGGAGAGGAACGAACCACAGCCCGAGGAGCAGGCCTCGTTGATCTCCATGCGGTTGATGACACCATTCTGCACAAAAATGGCCTTCATGTCCTGACCGCCGATGTCGAGGATGAAGCTGACTTTGGGGTCGATATGATGTGCCGAGAGGAAATGCGCAATGGTCTCGATGATACCATGGTCGAGCTGGAAGGCAGCCTTGATGAGATCCTCGCCATAGCCCGTGCTCCCCGATCCAAGGATTCGCATATGGGCATTGGACGAAGCGAGCTGGGCGTTGAGCCGCTTGAGTCCCTCCTCGACCGCCAGGATTGGATTGCCGCCATTGGGGACATAATAATCGTAGATGATACGCCCCTCGGTGCTGAGCACAACGATCTTGGTGGTGGTGGAACCCGAATCGATGCCCAGAAAAGCATCGAGGACGGTGACATCCTTGCCCGATTCGGCCTCCACCTCACCGAGATTCTGCTCGAGTGGCTTCGCATCGGCAATCAATCGGTCGAGGTCGTTGGTAGGGAGCTTGCTGCGCGACATCCTGTCCAGCCAGGCCTGATAGTCGTCAGCACCCTTGAAGATAGGTGTCATGGAACCGGCCGACGTGCTGCCCTTTGTGCTGCAAGCTTCTCGAAGCTTCTCAATCAGAGCGGCAATGGGAATGTATTCTTCAGAAGGGACGACCGCCAAGGCTGCGCCCTCGGCAGGGAGTAGCGTGCCATGCTCGGGAAGAACAATCTCCTGCTCATCGAGATGCATATAGTCGATGAAAGCCTTGCGAAGCGCAGGGATATAGGTCAATGGTCCGCCGCAGAAGAGCAACGGACGTTCAATTTCGCAGCCATGAGCCAGCGTCATAACCGTCTGGACTGCAACGGCACGGAAGATGGAAGCAGCGATATCCTCACGCGAGACATTTTTTGCAATGAGGTTCTGGATATCGGTCTTGCAAAACACGCCACATCGGGATGCGATGGGATAAACCTGCGTGGCACGGAGAGCCAACTCATTAAGTTCGTCCACCGAACATCCCAGGATGATGGCCATCTGGTCGATGAAAGCGCCTGTGCCTCCCGCACATTGTCCATTCATGCGAAGATCGCGTGCCTCTCCATGATGAAAGAAAACCACCTTGGCATCTTCGCCTCCGATGTCAATCATGGATCTGACATCCGGATACTTGGCCTGAATACATTTGGAGGCTGCAACGACCTCCTGAACAAAAGGAAGACCGACTCGTTCTGCTATACCCATGCCGATAGAACCTGTGATACGAAGGGATACTTCGCTCGTCTCACCGATCCTGGCCTTCAGTTCGGAGAGCGCCTCAATGACACTCTCGAACGTACGGGCCAGATGACGAACATACTTGCTGAATACGACGTGATTGTCAGCGTCCAAGGCCATCACCTTCGTGGTGGTAGAACCCACGTCGATTCCAAGTCGCAATCTTTGTATATTCATTCTAACATGCATAAATTTGGCCGTCAAATTTATATCAAATTTCCCAAACAGCCAAATTTGCAGACAAAAAAAGCAATCCAATCGGTCTTTTGCTCCCTAAATGAGCATTTTTGACCAATTGGATTTGCGTTTTACCCTATAGGGTAAGGATGATTTGAATAATTACTCCATAAGGCAGGATGAAATACCTCATTCCACCTTCATGGACTCAAAAAGTTCCCAGCAGCCCATGAAATAGATGCCGGAACCTTTGCCGTCATTGTCGCGCACACGCTCCCCAATATAGTATTCGAAGGAGCCATCACGATACTTGTTGCCTCCCAAACCTCCTACGGCACAGCATTGCGTGAGGGAGAAGGTGCCATCGGCCAGACGAACCACCATGGTGTGCTGAGGACCATATTCGTAAATCATCGGGTCGCGTTCGTCCCCAATCACATGGCCCTCGGCATTGACTTTTCGGCAATCGGTAAAGACAGTCTGTTGCAAGCCATTGTAAGCATCCCAGGCAATCTTGATGCGGTCGGCGGGGAGATAGCCCTTGTTGACCGCTTTGGCGATGGCATACATGAACTGCACGGTGACAGTGGCCTCAGGCCAATTGCCCGCCTTATCCGGGCAATCGAGCACCTGATACCAAAGGCCGCCGCGCTGATATTGTGGCAAGGCATCGACAAGCTGGTTGATATACGAGATGAGCGTATCGCGCCCGGAAATCTGAATGGTGTCCTTGCGTCCGCAGTTGAATTGCGAGGTAAATCCTTCGGGGATGTAGTCGAGAATATCGACCATAGCCATCAAGTACCATCCTACCGAACGTCCCCAAAAGTTGGGCGAATGCCCAGCGGCATCGCTCCAACGCTGCGAAGCGCTCTCGTCCCAAGCGTGATGGAGAAGACCTGTACGAGCATCGTAGGTGTGGTGCCAACAGGTAATAACCTGCTGCAAAGCCTCTGCCTGCCACTCTGGGTGATTGAATGTCTTGCCATAGATTGCCATGAAAGGAGAAGCCATATAGATGCCGTCGAGCCACATCTGGTGGGGATAGACAAGTTTGTGCCAAAAGCCGCCATCGCAGGTCTTGGGATGGTTCTTGAGCTGCTTAATGAGCTGCATCTCCATACATTTCTTGTACTTCTCCAGCTTTTTTTCGGCAATCTCCTTGCCACCCACGAGACCGGGATTCTCTTTAATTAGGTTATAGACTTCGCAAACCACCCAACCTCCACGAATCAGGTCGAGGTTATAGGTCTCCATCGAGCGCTTCTGAATAGTTCCATCCTCCATGCAGAGCGTGTCGCACCATTCTTCGGCATATTGGAAGTAGCGACGATCGCCCGTCTTGCGATAGAGGTAGAGATAGGAGGTGCCGCCCACGCCCTGCGTGTAGCCAAAGAAAGGCACACGGCCATAATCGTAGAGGTAAAGGTGTGGAAATCGCTTGAGTTCGCTCTTGGCAAACTGAACAGCCATATCCCTGGGGGTGTCGACGAGTTTCACGGGGCCTTTGACCTTCTTCTTGGCATCTGCAGTGCTGACGAGGGTCAGGGCTACAAGGATGAATAATAGGATTCTTTTCATGTGTGGTTGGTGTTTTATGGATTAATATAAATGGATAAAGCAGAAAAACGAAGAAAGGGATGGAAACGACGCAGGTTTCCATTCCTTTCTATGGGGATTGGAGGCAATTATTCCTCCTTGAGGTTCAAAGCGATCTGCAGCTCGTCGAGCTGGGCCTGATCGATAGCGCAAGGTGCATCAATCATCACGTCGCGTCCCTGATTGTTCTTGGGGAATGCGATGGTGTCGCGGATGGAATCGATTTCGGCAAACATCGAAACGACGCGATCCAAGCCAAATGCAAGACCTGCATGCGGAGGTGCGCCATACTTGAAGGCATTGATCAGACAACCAAACTGTTCCATGGCCTTCTCCTCGGTGAAGCCAAGGAGTTCGAACATCTTCTCCTGCAGTTTCGAGTCATGGATACGGACCGAACCGCCGCCAAGCTCCACACCATTCATAACGCAGTCGTATGCCCACGAACGAACCTTGCCCTGATCGGCGTCGAGGAGCGGAATGTCTTCGGGATTGGGGCTGGTGAACGGGTGATGGGTGGCGTAGTAGCGCTGTGTCTCCTCATCCCATTCGAAGAGCGGGAAGTCGATGACCCAAAGAGGCACATAGACCGAAGGATCGCGGAAACCCAGACGCTGACCCATCTCCAAACGAAGGGCACAGAGCTGCTTCTGCGTGCGGCGCATCTCACCACAAAGGATGAGCATCAGGTCGCCCGGTTCAGCCTCGAACTTCTGGCAGATGGCCTCGATGACTTCGGGAGCATAGAACTTGTCGATGCTCGACTTGATGCTGCCGTCGTCGTTCTTGCGAACCCAGATAAGGCCCTTGGCACCAATCTGCGAACGCTTCACGAAATCGGTAAGCCCGTCAATCTGCTTGCGGGTATATCCAGCACAGCCCTTGGCATTGATGCCAGCCACGTAAGGAACACTGTCGAACACCGAGAACTGACCCTCGGGGAAGACTCTCTGTCCTACCCCACTGGTGTCGGCACCCTGGACATAGGCACGCAAGGGGGACATATTCTTGAGTTCAACAAACTTCATGCCGAAACGAAGGTCCGGCTTGTCCGAACCATAGTACTTCATGGCATCCTCCCACGTCATGCGGGGGAACTTGTCGAACTCAATGCCCTTGAGTTCCTTGAAGAGGTGCTTCATCATGCCTTCGAACATCTCGATGACGTCATCCTGCTCGACAAACGACATTTCGCAGTCGATCTGTGTGAACTCAGGTTGACGATCGGCACGAAGGTCCTCGTCTCGGAAGCACTTTACGATCTGGAAATAGCGGTCGAAACCAGCCACCATGAGGAGCTGCTTGAACTGCTGGGGAGACTGAGGAAGTGCGTAAAACTGACCGGGATTCATACGAGAGGGGACCACGAAATCGCGTGCTCCCTCGGGCGTCGATTTGATGAGCATTGGGGTTTCCACCTCCAGGAAGTTCTGAGCATCAAGATAACGACGCACCTCGAAAGCCAGTTTGTGGCGAAGTTCCAGATTCTTGCGAACCATGGGACGACGCAGGTCGAGGTAACGATATTGCATACGGAGGTCGTCTCCGCCATCGGTCTTGTCTTCGATGGTGAATGGAGGAACCTCCGAAACCGAAATCACGTTCAGTTCCTTGGCAACAATCTCGATCTCACCGGTCGGGATATTCTTGTTCTTGCTTTCACGCTCTCGCACGATGCCAATCACCTGAATGACATATTCACGACCCAAGTGAGTAGCCTTGTCACACAGTGCAGCATCTGCCTCGCTCTCGTCGAAGACAAGTTGCGTGATGCCATAACGGTCACGAAGATCAACGAAGGTGAGGCCGCCCATCTTGCGGACGCGCTGCACCCATCCGGCCAGCGTAACCTCCTGGCCTACATTGGCAAGTCGAAGCTCGCCACAGGTTTGTTTACGATACATAGTTATTGTGAGGTTCTGAAGAGTTATCAAGGGTTTGTGGGGATAAAAGCAGTGTTGTGCATATCTCCCGACTTGCGGAATTCCTTATGGAAGTCGAAGCAATGGTCAAGCGACATTGGGGTATGTCCTCCTTCGGCGAGCGCCAGCTTGAGGTACTCGCGAAGCAAAGGGCGATAACTCGGATGTGCACAGTTGTCGATGATGGTCTCGGCACGCTGACGGGGCGACTTACCTCGAAGATCGGCCACACCCTGATCAGTAATGACTACCATTACCGAATGCTCGGAACTATCGACATGGGTTACATAGGGCACGATGGCCGAAATGGCACCCTTCTTGGCAATGGATGGACAAATGAAAATCGAGGTATAGGCGTTGCGAGCGAAGTCAGCCGAGCCACCCACACCATTCATCATCCGCGTGCCCAATACATGGGTGGAATTGACGTTGCCCAGAAGATCTATCTCCAAGGCCGTGTTGATGGTGATGACTCCGAGTCGGCGCACAATCTCGGGGTGATTCGATAGCTCGTAGGGGCGCAGAATGATGTGCTCCTTATAGAAGTCTATATTCTCCATCACCTTCTCATAGTACGGATCACTCAGATAAAGTGAGCCTGTCGATGCGAACGTACAGCGTCCCATGTCGATAAGTTCTACTCCCTTGTCCTGTAAGACCTCGGTATAAAGAGTGAAGGGCGGAATATCGGTGGCATCCTTCAGTGCATCGAGCACGGCATTCGATACATTGCCCACACCCGACTGAATGGGAAGAATACCCGAATGGAGATGTCCAACCCGAATCTCATTGGACAAGAAATCCACGACATTCTTACCCAGCTTGCGGGTAGTATCGTCAATGGGAGCAAATGGAGGAACGTTGTAACGATAATGACAGGGAACAATGGCAACAATCTTCTTGGGATCGACCTTCAGTATAGGGCTGCCGATGCGGTCGGAAGGCTTATAAATGGGAATGACGTCGCGACGAGGTGGATCGACTGGTGTATAGATGTCATGCATTCCTCGGATGCGATGGTCGAAAGCCGAGTTGAGTTCAATAATTATCTTGTCAGCCACCTGAGCATACGTATCGACACAGCCCACACCTGCAGTAAGGGTGATTTCGCCTAAATCGGTGACCTCGACAGCCTCGATGATGCACCAATTCACCTTACCTACGAAACCATAGCGTACATATTGCCCAACGACCGAAAGGTGCATGTCGAGGTAATCCACCTCACCACTGTTGATAGCTTTGCGCATCGACGGAGAACCATTGAAAGGCATGCGACGATCGACGGCATGGGCTTCAGCCAGGGCATCGTCGAGCTTGTCGCTCGTGATGGCTCCGGTGAATAGACTAACCTTGAAGGGACGGCCTGCGGCGTGCTCGGCTTCAGCTCTCTTGGCCAGTGCCTCGGTGACAACACGAGGTGTACCGGTCGAAGAGAAGCCGCTAAAACTGAGCGTATCGCCATCTTGAATTAGAGCAGCGGCCTCTTCAGCGGTCATTTTCGTATAATTCATATCAATTTTCTTGTGTCTTTGATTTTTTTTTTATAACTTTGCGGCGCAAATTTACAGATTTTTGGCGAAACAGACAAATATTTGGATGGAAATTGTTCTTATCCTTCCTATTTTGCCCGATTTTGTTTGGCCAATAAAGCGAATGGACAAAAAAACAAGCTAACCTTCACAGGCTCGCTTGTTGTATTAACCTAAACCTTAACTATGATAAATTTTCGCTGCAAAGATAACACCTTTTCGTCCATTTGCCAAATTTTTCGACAAGAAAGTGCAATTTATAAACAATATTTAACAAAAAGTATGAAGAAACTATTCATAGAGACCTATGGATGTCAGATGAACGTGGCAGATAGCGAGGTTGTGGCCAGCATCATGCAGACCATCGGCTATGAACTTTGCGAAACAGTCGAAGATGCCGACGCTGTCTTTATGAACACCTGTTCGGTACGCGACAACGCCGAGCAGAAGATATATGGCCGGCTGCAGTTCTTCCAGAGTGTAAAGAACAAGCGGGCCAAAAGCCCGAGGGAAAGCAGCCAGCACAACCCGCTCATTGTGGGTGTACTGGGATGTATGGCCGAGCGTGTTCGTGATGGTCTCTTCGAGCATGGCGCCGACCTCGTCGCCGGCCCTGACTCCTATCTGGACCTACCCAATCTCGTGGCTGCTGCAGAAGCTGGCGAGAAGGCTGTCAATGTGCAACTGTCAACCACCGAGACCTACAAGGATA
>JAEEUA010000144.1 GCA_016286775.1 Bacteroidales bacterium | reverse complement strand
TCCTGCCGAGAAACGAAAAGGCTCGAAGGTGCTGGCCGGCACCATTCCCAGCCAAGGGAAGTTCACGATGCGTGCCCGACAGATTGGTGAGGAGACAGCTTTGGCCCACATCATCCGCATGGTCCAGGAGGCACAAGGGTCGAAAGCGCCCGTACAACGTATCGTCGATCGGGCAGCACTCATCTTTGTGCCTGTAGTGACGAGCATCGCACTAATAACTTTCGTTGTGTGGTATGTGGTGGGTGGCAATGCCCATTTGCCACAAGCCATACTGTCGGCGGTTTCGGTTCTCGTCATTGCCTGTCCCTGTGCCATGGGACTGGCCACACCTACTGCGCTGATGGTGGGTATAGGCAAGGCCGCAGAGAAACAGATTCTCGTGAAGGACGCTGCCGCCCTCGAGAACCTGCGCAAAGTGAATGTGCTTGTCACCGACAAGACGGGCACGCTGACTATTCCCAACCAGGAAGTGGATTTCACCAAAGCCGATAATCTCGACCTCGAAGTGCGTGAGACATTGAAGCCCCATGCACGCGAGGCAATGGAGGAATTGCAGCAAAATGGTGTGGAAGTCCATATGATGAGCGGCGACAAGGACGAGGCTGCCCGCTATTGGGCCGAAAAGGCAGGCATACGTCATTATCAGAGCAAGGTGCTGCCGCAGGACAAGGAGAATCTCGTTCGCCGCCTGCAAAGCGAAGGCAAACGGGTGGCCATGGTGGGCGACGGCATCAACGACACGCAGGCTTTGGCCCTTGCCGATGTCAGCATTGCCATCGGACGGGGTACCGACGTGGCAATGGATGTGGCACAGGTTACGCTGATGGGCGACGACCTGCGTGCTATCCCCGAAGCCATCCGACTGAGCCGACGCACGGTGTCGATGATTCGCCAGAACCTCTTCTGGGCCTTCATCTACAACATCGTCTGCATTCCCCTGGCCGCAGGCCTCCCCTACGCCTTCGGCATCCCCTTCCAGATCTCCCCTACCCTCGCCAGTGCCCTGATGGCCCTCTCCAGCGTTAGTGTCGTGCTGAATAGTTTGAGGTTGAAGATGATGAAGTGATAAAAAATGATGAAGTGATAAAAAGGGGTAGTCGCAAATAATGCGGCTACCTCTTATTTTGTCCATTCTCTTTTGAAGACTTAAGGAAGTAGTATCGCCGATAGCGGTTCCTTAACTATCATTTTTGACATAGTTAAGGAAGTGCTATCGCCATTTTATCGCAACAGCGGGAGCCAGACGGACATTTCGCCCTTGCCACGATTGCCCCAGGCATAATAAGGGATGAGGCGGATGGGAAGTTCACGCCCTGCACGACCCACCTCGCGATAGAGCTGGCCCTGCCACGAAGCTTCGTCGGCAAGTCGGGCAACGCCCTGGAGCGCCATCACGGGATGGCCATCAATCTCGATCATGACAGGTTCGAACCGGATGTCGACAGGGACGAGCACATCGTCGATACGGACACCTTGCGGCAGATCGGCACTTTCCAGGCAATAGACGATGGGGCCACGCTTGATGGCCACCTGGTTGCGAACCTCCTCGACCAACGGATTGGCCTCCATGAGGCGAACGGGCATCGCCATGTTCCACTCAACGACATCGCCCTTCTTCCAGATGCGTCTGACTTCGGCATAGGTGCTCGAACGATGCAGGATCTGCAGGGGTTCGCCGTTGATGGCGAGGGTGGCACGTTCGCACCAGTCGGGAAGGCGGAAACGAAGGGTCCACGCCTTGCCCCGCGCCTTCTTGGGCAGGTCGTCGATGGTGACAGAAACACGACCATCCCAGGGATATTGGGTGGCCTCGGTGAGACGTACTTCGCCGATGCCCGGGATGTTGGCTGTGGTCTTTGCCTCGCCATAGAACTGCAGCGTGAGCGAAGGAGCATGCCCGGGTGTATTCACCGTGAAGGCATAGTTCTGTGCCTCGCTGACGGTGCGCAGCGTGTTGGGCGGACAGCAGAAGCAGGAGATGTATTCCTTGCGTTCCTTGGGCCAGCGCAGGGTGTAAGGCAGGTCGGCCGAAATGCGGAGCGGATTGGTGTAGAAGTAGCGGCGTCCATCGAGCGAAATGCCCGAAAGGATGGAGTTGAGCATGCAGAGTTCGGCCACGTCGGCATACTTGGCCTCGTCCGTGATCTCCATCATGCGCCAGTTGAAGAGCATGTTGCCGATCTGGGCGCAGGTCTCGTTGTGGGCGGTGGAGTTGGGCAACTGGTAGGGACGACCGAACGACTGGTGTACCTTCTGGATGGAATCGGGCGTATAGTTGGTGCCATCGGGCGAAGTACCGTCGTAGAGAGCTCCGCAACCACCGGTGATGTACATCTTACGATAAGTGAGGTCCTGCCAGATGCTGGTGAGGTTCCGCATATACTGCTCATTGCCCGTCTCGGCGATGATGTCAGCGACACCGGCATAGAGATAGGTGGAGCGCACGGCATGTCCCATGGCCTCGTACTGTTGTTCGAAAGGTTCGCGGTCCTGGTTGTCGTCGGTGCCGTTCTGGACGAGGCTGCGAATCTGGATAAGTTGCTGGGCAAGATCGAGATAACGCGGATTTCCCGTCTCACGCCACATCTCAACCACACCCATATAGTGACTGGGGCAGATGGCACAGCGGGCGAGTTCTGCCGATGCCGTTTCATAGAAGTTTACCAGGAAGTCGGTGGCCTTGACGGCGCAATCGAAGAGCGTGGTCTTGCCCGTGGCACGCTTGTGGACGATGGCTGCCATCATCAGGTGACCCAGGTTGTAGGTCTCGAAGTTGAGGCGGTTGGCAAAGGCTCCCTTCTCGTCCTCCTTGCCTACGGCGGTGCCGATGATGGTCTGCTGCTTCTTAACCGCGTGGCTATCGACGCCCCGGTTCATTTCGTCGATGATGACGGGCGTATGGATGTAGCCATCGGCACGCTGTGCTCGGGCCACACGGTCGATGAAGTGGTCCATCAGGCGGTCGAGTTCCGGATCGCGGGTGACGGCATAGACGGCAGCCACACCTTCGAGCCACTTGTACATATCGCCATCGTGGAAGGGAGGTCCCCAGTGCTCATGATCGTCGGCAGGGACTTCGTCGCCGGCAGCGATCTCGAAGTTGCGGAACCCGTGCGAGACGGCAGGATTGTTCCAGGTCTGCCACATCGAAAGCAGCGACGTGCTGCTGAACACGCCAAAGCGGTCGCCCCAGAAGCCGCCGGTCCAACGGGTGGCTCCGATAGGGAGGTTCGACATGACGGCATGCGTGCTGTGGCTGGTGTCGGTGAGGGGTTGGCCGTTGGCGGTCGGCTGTTGGCTGAAGCAGGCCAGCATCACGAGGGTAAGAAAGGCGAAGAGTGTGTGTTTGGCGTGTGTCATTGCGGGATGTCTTTTAGTCCCCGAAAAGGATGGGGAGGATTTGAGAATGGTTGTTCAAGATGCAAAGAAAAGGATTTTTTTGGTCTTTTCCAAACTTTTCGGCAGAAAATGCCCCAAAATTTTGCTCATTGTCGAAAAAAGGCGTATCTTCGCGCCGATTTTACGGCATTATTTTGGCAAAAACGAAAAGCAAGACATCGGCGAAAAGGCCGAAAAAAGGCGGCAGCATCATAGGCAGCATTTTCAAATGGGCATTCCGGTCCGTTATGGCAGTGCTGACGGGTGGCTTGTGCCTGCTTCTCATCGCTTCGGCGTTCAGCGACTACATCAACCCCACCGTCTGGGTGCTGCCCTCGTTCCTGGGCATTGCTTTCGGCGTAATCCTCGTCCTTGCCGTCGTATGGTTCTTTGTGCTGCTGCTAACCCGCCGCTGGCACAGCCTGCTGCTGCTCGTGGTCACCCTCGGCATCGTCGGCCTGCCCGCCTGGCGCTACTGCCCGATGCACCTGAACGGCGGTCCCCAGCCCCTGACGCTGACCGAAGGCGGCGAAGAGATAGCCGTCGATAGCCTGCGCATCTTTTCGTTCAACACGAACCTCATGGGGCAGACGCACCTCTCGCGCATCAAGGAGCGCATCCCCGTGATTGACATTGTCAGGAAGTCGAAGGCCGACATCGTCTGCCTGCAGGAATACGGCTTCACGCTGAAGGCGGGCGGCCACACCGAACAGGAGCTGCGCGGCGAGTTGAAGGACCTCTACCCCTACTACGACTACATGCCCAACGACCAGCGCAAGGCCCTCGGCATCGCCGTCTTCTCGAAGTACCCCATCCGCAAGGCTATCCGCATCGACAAGCGCAAGACGGGCTACTTCTCGGCCATGTACTACCAGCTCGATGTCAGGGGCCGCACGATGGGCCTTGTCAACATGCACCTGCGCAGCAACATGATCGACCCGAAGGACCGCATCCTCTACGACGAGATGATCGAACGGTTCGAGCCCGACTCGCTCGACCGCATCCGCACGGGCATGATGAAGGCGCTGGCCGAAGCCTATCGCCTGCGTTCGGCCGAATCGGGCATGCTGCGGCAGGTCCTGCTCGACCAGCACCCCACCGACATGCCGCTGCTCGTCTGCGGCGACATGAACGACACACCCATCAGCTACTGCTACGAATCGCTGCGCCAGATCGGCCTCTTCGACACGTGGCAGGAGACCGGTATCGGCCCCGGCATCACCTATCGCGCCAACCACTTCTGGTTCCGCATCGACCACATCTTCCACAGCCGCCACTTCCGCGCCCTCGACATGAAGGTGCGCAAGGACGTGAAGCTCTCCGACCACTACCCCATCGAGGCAACCTTCCAGCTCCTTCCCGAATGATCTTCAACCCGTACGACATACATCTTGTGCAAGGGGGCGCCTCCTCGGCCTCCGGCCTGCCCTGGGCGATGCCGCAGCTCCAGGACAACGTGCTGCTCGTTGTCCTCATCCTGGGCTTCGTCGTCCTCGACGTGCTGGCCTGCCGCGACAAGAGCGTGCTGCGCCATCAGCTGTCGTGGGTGACCGACACGCGCAACGCCCGCACCTTCGAGTCGGTGCTGGTGGTCTATCCCTGGATCAAGCCCCTGCTGCTCGTCCAGATGTTCCTCTTCGCCGGGCTGACCATCTTCTGCCTCATCGACGAGGCCCCCGCCGCCCACCTGCGCCAGCTCTTCACCCAGCCCAGCGTCCTCGCCCGCCTGGCCCTTTCGATCGCCCTCCCCCTGGCGTGGTTCCTGCTGCAGTCGATGCTCTTCAACTGGTTCTGCTATCTGTATGGCATGCGCGAGAAACGCACCATCATGAACCGCAGCTATCAGGCCACCTTCATCGTCCTCGCTCCTTTCGCCATGCTTCTGTTCATCGGTCTTTTAGCAGGATGGATTTCGTCGCAATCTGCGCTTGTTTTGCTTATCGCGCTCTTCATTTTATCACAATTCTCCTATATTTTCAGCGGAATTAAGATTTTTTACGACGGTTTTGGCTCGTTGTTTTTTATAATTGTGTATCTTTGCACGCTCGAAATTGCCCCATTGCTGGTTTTTTGGGCTAAATTCAACTCTTTGCAAGTATAATGGACATCAAGAATATTCTGGTTTCTCAACCATCCCCTTCCTCCGAGAAGTCGCCGTATTACGACATTCAGCGCAAGTTTGGCGTGACACTCACCTTCAAGCCATTCATCCGCATCGAATCGCTGAGCCCCAAGGAGTTTCGAGCACAGAAGATCAACATCGCCAACTTCACCGCCATCGTCTTCACCTCGAAGACGGCCATCGACCATTTCTTCAAGCTCGCCGAAGCCCTTCGTGCCAAGCCCGACGAAAACATGCAGTACTTCTGTCTGACCGAGACCATTGCCCTCTATCTCCAGAAGTTCATCGTCTATCGCAAGCGCAAGGTCCACCACTCCAAGGTCGGCAAGATTGACGATCTGGCCCTCGTGATGAAGAAGCACAACACCGAGAAGTTCCTGATGCCCGTGGCCGACATCCACAAGGAGGAGATTCCCGCCTTCACCAAGGCCAAGATCAAGGTTACCCCCGCCACGATGTACCGCACCGTCAGCGTAGAGCTCTCGCCCGAAGAGATTGCCTCCTACGACATGCTGGTGTTCTTCACCCCCTCAGGCATCCAGTCGCTCTTCGAGAACAACCCCGACTACCAGCAGGGCGAACAGTGCATCGGCCTCTTCGGCCCCCAGACCGCCAAGGCTGCCGAGGAGCATGGCCTCCGCATCGACGCCAAGGGTCCCACCCCCGAGCTCCCCTCCATGGCAAGCGTGCTGCAGAAGTTCCTGAACGACCAGAAGTAAGAGGAAGACACAAACCAGTATGCCGACTCCCGTCGGCCTTTACTTAATCCCATCCGAGGAGTCAGATTTCGATGAAACAATTCACACTACCCAAGACCGAACGGCTCTATCTGCGCGAATCCATTGGCGAACTGTTTGCCAATGGACGCACGTTCATGGTATTCCCCTACCGGGTGGTGTATCTCATCCGAAAGGACGATGCCGACCAACAGCCCGCCCCGCAGAAGCAGGGACGATGTGCCATTATGGCTGTGGCTCCCAAGAAACGGTTCAAGCACGCCGTTGCACGCAACCACGTGAAGCGTCTCACCCGCGAAGCCTATCGCCTGCAGAAGCTTCCCCTCCTCGACGCCCTCCAGCAGAACGGACTCGCGATGGAGGTCGCCTTCCTTTATGTTGACAACAAGTTCATCTCCTTCGACGAAACCTGCCGTCTGATGGGCAAGGCCCTGGGCAGGCTGCAGCGGTTCGTCCGTTCCGAAGCAAGACACGACACCGAATCACCCAACCGGAAACCATCATGAAATTCATACTCATCTCCCTTATCCGCTTCTACCAGCGGTTCATCTCTCCGCTCACACCGCCCGCCTGCCGGTTCACCCCGACGTGCTCGCAATACACCCTCGAGGCCATACAGAAATACGGTGCCCTGAAGGGCACCTGGCTCGGCATCAAGCGCATCTGCCGCTGCCATCCCTGGGGCGGCTCCGGCTACGACCCCGTGCCGTAAGGGCTACAAGGATTAAAAACCTGTACCGTGAAATAAACTACAGATTCTTCATCGACAACGACAGACGACCTCGACGCAGATCGACCTCCTTGACACGCACCTTGACGTGCTGATGGAGCGAAACGACAGTGTTGGGGTCCTTGACGTATTTGTCCGCCAGCTCCGAGACGTGGACCAGTCCCTGCGTATGAACACCGATATCGACGAAGGCGCCGAAATTGGTGATGTTCGTCACGATGCCGGGGAGGACCATGCCGACCTGCACGTCCTCAAGTGTCTTCACTTCGTTCGAAAACGAGAACTCCTCGAGCTGCTGGCGCGGGTCACGTCCGGGCTTCTCCAGTTCCTTCAGGATATCTTCCAGCGTCGGCAGGCCCACGCCCGCCCCGTCGTTCGCCGCTGTGACATACCGCTGCAGGTCAATCCTGTCGCGCAAGGCCTTGCCCTCGGGGCCGATAAGGTCCGCAACGTGGCAGCCCAGGTCCCGCGCCATCTGTTCGACGATGGCATAGCGTTCGGGATGCACCGCCGAGTTGTCGAGCGGATTGTCGCCACCCGCAATGCGCAGGAAGCCAGCCGACTGCTCGAAGGCCTTCGGACCCATGCGGGGCACATCCATCAGTTCCCGACGGTTGCTGAAAGCGCCATGTTTGGCGCGATAATCCACAATATTTTGCGCCAGCAGCGGCCCGAGGCCCGAGATGTAGGTCAGCAGGTGCTTCGAAGCCGTATTGACATTCACGCCCACCTTGTTCACACAGCTCTCAACCGTCTGGTCGAGGCTCTTCTTCAGCTCCTTCTGGTCAACGTCCTTCTGGTACTGCCCCACGCCGATCGAGTTCGGGTCAATCTTCACGAGCTCGGCAAGCGGGTCCATCAGGCGGCGTCCGATCGAGACGGCACCGCGCACGGTGACATCCTCGTCGGGGAACTCTTCGCGCGCCACCTTGCTGGCCGAATAGATCGAAGCACCGTCCTCGCTGACCACGAAGACCTGTGCGCCCTGCAGGTCCAGGCCCTTGACGAACTCCTCCGTCTCGCGCGAAGCTGTGCCGTTGCCGATCGAGATGGCCTCGATCTTGTATTTCTTGACCAGGTCCTCCACCTTGTTCATCGCATCGATGAACTGGCTCTTCGGCGGATGCGGATAGATCACGTCGTGGTGCAGCAGGTTGCCCTCGCGGTCGAGGATTACCAGCTTGCAGCCCGTGCGGAAGCCCGGATCAAGGGCGAGCACACGCTTCTGGCCCAGCGGAGCCGACATCAGCAGCTGCTCCAGGTTGCGCACAAAGATGCGGATGGCCTCCCCGTCGGCCTGCTCCTTGGCCTGCTGCATGAACTCCGTCTCGATGCTGGGGGCCAGCAGGCGCTTGAACCCGTCGGTGATGGCATCGGCAACCAGGGGCGAAGCCGCCGAACGGCTGCTCTTCACATACTGCCGGCAGAGGCGGTCGATGCACAGGCCCTCGTTGCCCGTGATCGAAAGACGCAGCACACCCTCGGCCTCGCCGCGCCGCATGGCCAGCAGGCGATGGCTGGCACAGCGCTTCAGCGGCTCGCTCCACTCGAAGTAGTCGCGGAACTTCTGGGCAGCCAGTTCCTCGGCCTCGCTCAGCGCCTTCGTGCTCTTCACGCGCTTCGACGTGATGACGGCATCGAACTGGAAGTTGCGGCGCACCGTGTTGCGGGCAGCCTCGTCTTCGGCAATCCGCTCGGCAATGATGTCCTGCGCACCCTTCAGGGCGTCGTCCGGCGAAGCCACCCCCTTCTCGGCATCGACATACTGCGCCAGCTCGTACTCGACGTCGGCAGTCGTCGCGGGCCGCTGCTTCACGTCGCCCGCCTGCGACAGCAGGTAGGGCGCCAGCGGGTCCAGGCCCTT
>JAEEUA010000143.1 GCA_016286775.1 Bacteroidales bacterium | reverse complement strand
AGGCGATGCCGAAGCCAAGAAGAACCTGCCCTGTATCGCCTACATGGGCAGGTCGAAGACCGGACAGCGCAAGGCCGAGCTGATGGAGCCTACGGGACTCGTGATGCTCGACATCGACCACTGCGAGGATCCCCGGGCGTGCTTCGAGCACGTCCGCGGACACTTAGGCGACCTGCAGCTCTTGGCTGCCCACATCACCCCAAGCGGCAAGGGGCTGCGCCTCGTGCTGCGTAACCTGTCGGACTACGAGACCATCACCGAGAACATCGTGGCGATGGCCGAACAGATCGAGGTGGGCGACTTCGGCGAGGTGGATACCTGCTGCAAGGACCTGAGCCGCATCTCGTTCCTCGTCCCGAAGGACGAATGGCTGCTGCTGAGCGAGGAACTCTTTGCCGATGCCGAAATCTTCGTGAAGGAGGCAGGAGAATCCATCCCTAACGAAAGCCAGGGCGGGGTGCAGGACAACGAACCCATGCCCATCGAGGAAAATCACGATTACGATGGCTATCGGTACAACGGGCATCTCGTGAAGGACATCATCGAGAAGTACTGCCAAAAATACTGGCCCAAGACGGGACAGCCCGAGGTGGGAAAGCGCCACATGTTCTACAATCAGATGGTGGTGGACTTCCGCAACCTCGTCGATAACGACCCGAAGATCCTGCATGCCCTGCTGCCCCGCTTCGGCAACAGTGCAGAGGAGACATGGGGGCAATGCAAGTCAATCTGCAGTCGCAACACCAAGACGCGCCACTCGAAGGAGTTCTACTTCTTCCTGAAGGACAATGGATTCTACGAGCCACAGAATGAGGACGAGGCAGAGGGTGAGGAATACGAAGAGGACACGTATGCCGAGATGAAGGATCTGGTGCATAGGATGCCGAAGCTGCCTCCGGTCTTCCGCGAATATGTAAACGCGGCTCCTGAGGATTTCAAGATTCCGACCGTGTTCGCCCTGCTGCCCATCATGGGCACGCTGACAAGCTACCTCAGCGCAAAGTATAAAGATGAAAAGATGAACACCACGTCGTTCATCACAATCATCTACGCACCCCCTTCGAGCGGCAAGTCGTTCGTGAATCGAATGGTCGATAAGCTGCTGGCCGACATCCGATCTCGGGACATGGTTAGTGCTGCACGCGAGATGATCTATATGAATACCGTGAACCGCAAGGGAAGCAATGAGAAGTCACCCGAGGACCCGAAGGTGACGATGCGAATTATGCCGCCCATCAACTCCCTGCCCGAGCTGCTCATCAAGATGCGCAACAACCAGGGCTACCACATGTTCACCTACTGCGAGGAGATGGACACCTGGAACAAGGGCTCGAAGTCGCAGGGTACGGACAAGAACGACATGTTCCGCATCGCGTGGGACAACGGCTCCTATGGCCAGGCATATAAATCGACCGGAACCTTCAAGGGCGAGGTGAACCTCTACTGGAACGTGCTCATCACGGGAACGCTGAACCAGGTGCAACACTATTTCAAGGATGTCGAGAACGGACTAATCACCCGCTGTTCGTTCACCGACCTCGGCGACCAAAGTTTCGCGGATATGCCCATCTTCAAGAGGCTCACGGAGCGCGACCAGCAGGTCATCGACCGCTTCCTGAAGCGATGCGACGAGAACACCTACACAGAACCTCTCGACTTCGACACAAACCGTCTCTACGACATCAAGGACGCAGAATTCGACCAGGAGGTGCCTTGGAAGTACGAATTCAAGACCCGACAGATTCTCGACCTTGAATGGTTGTTCCCCGACATCAACAAATGGCTGGATAGGCAGAAGCAGGGAGCCAAAGATACGCGTAACGACGCATGGGACCGTTTTAGCCGCAGGTCTGCGGTACGAGGATTCCGTCTGGCTATACTCTGTTACGCACTCTATTCCAGGGTGGGGGAGCGCGAAAAGACCGTCATCCGCGACTTTGTCTTGTGGTTTATGAATTGCGACCTCTACGGCATATTAAGACTATGGGGTGCCAAGTACAATCAGATGATAAAGGAGACGGAAAAGCCTGTGCTGACCAGTCATCACAACGACTACTTCATGGATCTGCCAGAGAAGTTCACGACTGAGGATGTTGAAAAAGTGATACAAAAAAAGAAAGGTATCACGAAGCCTGTTATGGCAATCCATTATTGGAAGAGGAGCCATCTCATCGAGAAGATTGGCAAGAATCTGTATCAGAAGATCAAGGTGAAGTGAGTTTCAATTAACAATTAACATTTAACAATTATCCTGATAATGAACAAGAAAGGTAAATTCATCAGCGTGGAGAGCATCCGCAGCTTCGAGACAATGGACAATGGTCAGAAGGTGACCAAGTGGGCCGTGAAGTACCTGTGCGAATTCAGTTATCCGCACAAGGACGGCAGCATCGGCACGCAGCAGATTCTGGCCGAGGCATTCTATGACAAGGAGCCGAATCTGCATGTCGGTCCAGTCGAGGATCCCAACGAGTACGAGATGCAGTTCTTCTTCAAGGTGCGTCGCGGCACGGGCAAGGACGGCAAGCCCTATGCCATCCAGGACATCCGACTGAGCAAGGCGAGCCAGAGTGTCATATAAGAGGTTTGAAAGGTTAAGAGAGGTTTGAATGGTTAAGAAAGGTTGTTCGGCCACATAACCCCTCTTAACCACCTCTTAACCCCTCTTAACCCCTCTTAACCCCTCTTTACCTCTCTTAACCCAAAGAAAAACCTATGCTTAGTAACAATCCCATCAATCTTGTAGCCGATGATAAACTGATGGAGTTCGATAGCTTGGAAGACTTCTATCTGAAGGTGTTTCAGATGCTGCATCAGGACTTCCCCAGAGGTTACATCGACTACAAGTTGTTCTTCTTCGAGCACACTTCTTTGAAGGGCGATGCCCTCAACGAGTGTTGCAAAGGCATCGAACAATATTGGGATATGTCGGAAAACTTTTGCATTAAGGTACATTGGACCTATCTCGTGCAGACGCGCGATAAATTGACTGACTTCCTGCGTAAGGCTTCGATGCTTGTAACAGGTTCCTACATTGATTTAACTCAGTTCGATAGAGCCTGGAAATCTTTTACTCAATCTATAAATAATGAGTGACAACACGTTCGATGTTGTCACTCATTATTGAATTATTTAAAAATTTAAAATTTAAAATTTAATTTAGTGTTTTCATGGCGACATCTTCTTCCCCCTTTCCTACACCGACGACTGGTCCAGCACCCACACCTACGGCTTCTGGGCGTTGGCGAAGTCGGCGGGCTTGATGCCGAACTGCTTCTGGTTGCATTTCGAGAAGTAGGAGGGATGTTGAAGCCGACCAGGCAGCAGACTTTCCCACGCGTATATTATAAATAATGTGAAGGCGCATTTTGCTTTCGTGGGCTATCCCGCGGATGCGCCCATTTGTGAGATATCTTGGAATGTTGTTTGAAATGTAAAAGTGTCATTTCGTATATATTCCAATTATTTCTGAACGAAATAAGACCTAAAATGTTGGAAGAATGACAAATTATAATTATATTTGCGACGAAAATGGGCGGAAAGATCCTCTTAAATGCCCGTTTTCAGTGGTGTTTAATCTAAAATTATAAACGTTATTCTTCTTTTTAATATCAAAATTTATTATGGCAAATTTGGATTTGACAAAGTATGGCATCACGGGTTCGACCGTGATTGCTCACAATCCCTCCTACGATGAGCTTTTCAAGGCTGAGACCGATCCTGCTCTCACAGGCTATGAGAAGGGCCAGGTTACTGAGCTTGGTGCTGTTAATGTGATGACTGGCATCTTCACCGGTCGCTCGCCTAAGGACAAGTACATCGTTGATAATGACGAGAGCCATAACAATGTCTGGTGGACCACAGAAGCCTACAAGAACGACAACCACCCCATGTCGGAGGAGGTTTGGGAAACTGTCAAGAAGATTGCCCAGAAGGAGCTTTCGAACAAGAATCTCTATGTCGTTGACGCATTCTGCGGCGCCAACAAGGCCACCCGCCTGGCTGTTCGCTTCATCGTGGAGGTTGCCTGGCAGGCTCATTTCGTTGAGAACATGTTCATCCGTCCAACGGAGGAGGAGCTTGCAAGCTTCGAGCCCAACTTTGTCATCTACAATGCTTCTAAGGCAAAGGTAGAAAACTACAAGGAACTCGGTCTGAATTCTGACACCTGCGTGGCTTTCAACACCAAGACGCGTGAGCAAGTGATCCTCAACACCTGGTACGGTGGCGAGATGAAGAAGGGTATGTTCTCGATGATGAACTACTACCTGCCTCTCCAGGGCATCGCTTCGATGCACTGCTCGGCCAACTGCGACATGAACGGTGAGAACACTGCCATCTTCTTCGGCCTCTCCGGCACCGGCAAGACCACCCTTTCGACCGACCCGAAGCGTCGCCTCATCGGTGACGACGAGCACGGCTGGGACGACAATGGCGTCTTCAACTTCGAGGGCGGCTGCTATGCCAAGGTGATCAAGCTCGACAAGGAGTCGGAACCAGACATCTACAACGCTATCAAGCGTGACGCTCTTCTTGAGAACGTTACTGTGGACGAGAATGGCAAGATTGACTTCAACGACAAGTCGGTTACCGAGAACACCCGTGTCTCTTACCCGATCTATCACATCAAGAACATCCAGCCAGGTTCGTCGGCTCCCGCTGCCAAGCAGGTTATCTTCCTTTCGGCTGACGCTTTCGGCGTTCTGCCTCCTGTTTCCATCCTGACTCCCGAGCAGACCAAGTACTACTTCCTCTCTGGCTTCACTGCCAAGCTGGCTGGTACCGAGCGCGGCATCACCGAGCCTACTCCCACCTTCTCGGCCTGCTTCGGCCAGGCATTCCTCGAGCTCCATCCAACCAAGTATGCCGAGGAACTCGTGAAGAAGATGGAGAAGAGCGGCGCCAAGGCTTATCTCGTGAACACCGGCTGGAATGGCACAGGCAAGCGTATCTCGATCCGCGACACCCGTGGCATCATCGACGCTATCCTCAACGGTGCCATCAACAAGGTTGAGACCAAGCACATCCCATTCTTCAACTTTGAGGTGCCTGTAACCCTGGAGGGCGTTGACCGCCGCATCCTCGACCCACGCGACACCTATGCCTGCGACTGCGAGTGGGAGGAGAAGGCAAAGGACCTTGCCGCACGCTTCATCAAGAACTTCGGCAAGTACACCACCAACGAGGCTGGCAAGGCTCTTGTGGCAGCTGGTCCCCAACTCTAATTTGACAACAGGTTCGCAGTCCGCTGCAACCTCTATTCGATTTGGTCCGCTCTTCCTTTCAAGGGCGGACCAACATTTTTAGTTTGTTCCTCTTCGATGTGCTTTTGTTCCGCTTTTTTGCGTGGATAATCTGTCTAATGCTTGGAAAAAGATGTTTTAGAACACGTTTATTGCCTGTTTTAACCCCTAATTTGAAGAAAAATCAAATTTTTTACGATTTTTTTGCTAATTTTACTTTGCAAATTGAAGAATATTATGTATATTTGCAGCGCAAAGAGGAGTGGATAGTGCAATTCTATTCGTTCAATTCATCTTTTTTCTACGTTTCTTGAATAAAAACTTATAAACAGTGGAGACCTTTTATAGAACGCACAAGTATCTGGTAGAGCATGTTTATTCACCAGTGCGTCGTGAACTCATCGACGAAATCAATTGGAGCAGCCGCTTGATCGGCATCAAGGGCAGTAGAGGTGTGGGAAAAACTACATTCCTGCTGCAATATGCACTTGAGAAATATGGCCCTGATGACCGTCGTTGTCTCTACATCAACATGAATCACTTCTATTTCTACACCCATTCGCTGCGCGAATTTGTTTCACAGTTCCAGCAGCAGGGCGGGCGTACCTTGCTGATTGACGAGATCTTCAAGTACCCGGATTGGAGTGACGAGTTGAGGTTCATTCACGACCAGTATCCGAAGGTGCAGATTATCTTTGCAGGTTCTACGGTGATGCGTCTAAAGGAAGCGAATCCGATGCTGAACGGCATCGTCGATTCGTACAATCTGCGTGGCTTCTCCTTCCGTGAGT
Organism: Bacteroidales bacterium; assembly: GCA_016286775.1. Taxonomy (GTDB): domain Bacteria; phylum Bacteroidota; class Bacteroidia; order Bacteroidales; family UBA3663; genus Liminaster. Next base: position 2,830 of record JAEEUA010000143.1, on the reverse strand, counting down.
ATATCAATCTGATGGCGGGAACCAACTTCAAGAGCTATTCCTATACGGACATCATCCAGAATCATGCGGAAATAGCGAATGACATCTGCTCGCAGATCAAGCCTCTCAACTATTTCAAGGATTATATCCACCATGGCTATTATCCATTCTTCCTGGAGAAGAAGAACTATTCGGAGATGCTTATCAAGAACATGAACACGATGCTGGAGGTGGACATCCTTTTCCTGAAGGAAATCGAGCTGTCCTACCTTCCCAAGCTGAAGAAGCTTCTCCATATCCTGGCGCAGGAGGCTCCCTGTTCGCCGAATGTCAGCCTGCTGGCGAAGAGCATCGAGACCAGCCGTGCAACGGTTGTCAACTATCTTTCGTACCTCAAGGAGGCTCGTCTCATTAATATGCTATACACGTGCGAGGAGCAGTTCCCCAAGAAGCCTGCGGTCGTCTATATGCATAACACGAACATCCTGTTCCCGACCTGCCTGAACGACGTGGAACCTCGCCAGCTGCGAGAGACGTTCTTCTACAACATGCTGCACAAGGACAACAAACTAAATAAATCGAACGAGCGCAACGTGCAGTTCCTGGTGAACGGCAAGGACCGCTTCCGTGTCTGCGACTGGGTGGTTCGTACGAAGAACAACCCGGAGTACTACTATGCCATCGACAACTTTGAGATCGGTCATGACAATGTCATTCCGCTCTGGCTGTTCGGCTTCCTCTACTAATTTATTCTGACAGTATAAGGCAAAAACAATTTGACTCATACTCAAATAAACCACATTAACATTATACACTAACTTTTTAATTCTTAAACAACAAAAACAAATGGCTAAAAAATTCATGACATGCGATGGTAACACCGCTGCTGCGCATATCGCGTATATGTTCAGCGAAGTGGCCGCCATCTATCCTATTACGCCATCTTCTCCAATGGCTGAGAACGTTGACGAATGGGCTGCACAGGGTCGCAAGAATCTCTTTGGCGAGACCGTTCTCGTCCAGGAAATGCAATCTGAGGGCGGCGCTGCCGGTGCTGTCCATGGCTCACTCCAGGCTGGCGCTCTCACCTCGACCTTTACGGCATCGCAGGGCCTGCTCCTGATGATCCCGAATATGTACAAGATTGCAGGCGAGTTGATTCCAAGTGTCTTCCACGTTTCAGCACGTACATTGGCTTCCCATGCCCTGTGTATCTTTGGTGACCACCAGGACGTAATGGCATGCCGCCAGACAGGTTTTGCTATGCTTGCCGAGGGTTCTGTACAGGAGGTGATGGACCTTGCTGCCGTTGCTCACCTTTCTACCCTCACCAGCCGTGTGCCTTTCCTTAACTTCTTCGATGGTTTCCGTACTTCCCATGAGTATCAGAAGATCGAGGTCATCGACCAGGAGGATCTTCGTCCACTCGTTGACTGGAAGGCTGTAAAGGAATTCCGCGAGCGTGCTCTCTCTCCCGAGCATCCCGAGATGCGTGGTATGGCCGAGAATCCCGACGTGTTCTTCGCACACCGCGAGTCGTCGAACCCCTACTACAATGCTGTTCCTGATATCGTAGCCAAGTACATGGATCAGGTGAGCGCCCTCACAGGCCGCAAGCACCGTCCATTCGACTACTATGGCCCAGCTGATGCCGAGAACATCATCATCGCCATGGGTTCGGCTACCGACTGCATCAAGGAGGTTGTTGACTACAAGGCTGCCAAGGGTGAGAAGGTTGGTCTGATCTCGGTTCACCTCTATCGTCCATTCTCGCTGAAGTACCTCAAGGAGGCTCTTCCTGCATCGGTCAAGAAGATCTGCGTGCTCGACCGCACCAAGGAGCCAGGCGCCAACTCGGAGCCTCTCTACCTCGACGTTGTCGATGCGCTGTCGGAACTCGGCTGCCTTGCTCAGATCAAGGTCGTTGGCGGTCGCTATGGCCTCGGCTCGAACGACACCACACCTGCTCAGATCATTGCCGCTTACGACAACCTCGCCCTCAACGAGCCCAAGAACCACTTCACGCTGGGTATCGTGGACGACATCACCTTCACTTCGCTCCCAGTGGGTGAGGAGGTATCGGTTGCTCCTGCCGGCATGTTCCAGGCCAAGTTCTTCGGTCTCGGTGCCGACGGTACCGTAGGTGCCAACAAGAACTCTGTAAAGATCATCGGCGAGACCACCGACAAGTACTGCCAGGCCTACTTCTCGTATGACTCGAAGAAGTCGGGTGGCTTCACCTGCTCGCACCTGCGTTTCGGTGACGATCCTATCCGTTCTACCTATCTGGTTACCACACCTAACTTCGTGGCTTGCCACCAGCAGGCTTACCTCAACATGTACGATGTTACCCGTGGCATCCAGGACGGCGGCACATTCCTGCTCAACACCATCTGGGACGGCGAGGAACTCGTCAACAACATCCCCAACAAGGTGAAGGCTGTCCTGGCTCAGAAGCATGTGAAGGTTTACTACATCAACGCTACCAAGATTGCCCAGGAGATTGGTCTCGGCAACCGTACCAACACCATCCTCCAGTCGGCATTCTTCCGCATCACCGGTGTTATCCCCGTTGAGCAGGCCGTAGAGGAGATGAAGCACTTCATCGTGAAGTCCTATGGCAAGAAGGGCGAGGACGTAGTGAACAAGAACTATGCTGCCGTTGATCGTGGTGGCGAGTACAAGGAGCTTGCTGTTGATCCCGCATGGGCAAGCCTCACCGCCGAGCCAAAGGTTTACGCTGATGGCGACGCATTCATCAACGAGGTTGTACGTCCAATCAACGCACAGGATGGTGACCTGCTTCCAGTTTCTTCGTTCAAGGGCATTGAGGATGGCACATGGCATCCTG
>JAEEUA010000142.1 GCA_016286775.1 Bacteroidales bacterium | reverse complement strand
GTGATGAAGCGCTGGGTGAACGCCTTCTATGAGGAGGAGTACCTCGACAGCCAGATGAAGAGCACCTACAGCTGGGACGGCAAGACGCCTCTGCTCGTGGGCGGCACCAACTCCACGACCTACTACACCACCGACTGGCTCTACAGCTCGGACTTCGTGAAGATCAAGAACATCACCCTCGGCTGGAACGCCCCCGTCTCGAAACTGGGTCTTCAGAACCTTCGCATCTATGCATCGATCGAGAATGTCTTCTCGTGGGACGGATACGACTACTTCTCTGTCGAGTCGTCGAACTCCAGCACCAGCTCCACCAACGGCATCAGGGGTAACTACGACTACGGTGCCTATCCAAGCGCACGCGTATATTCCATCGGTCTTAACGTGACATTCTAATTTCATAATCCAAAAACCTCGAAAAAACATTATGAAAAAATATATTCTGGCATTGCCACTTGCAGCAGTCCTTGGCCTGACTGCCTGTGAGGATTACCTTGACGTGGCTCCGTCGAACACGTTGACCACCGACTCCTTCTGGGGCTCGCCCTACCAGGCCGAACAGGGTCTCAACGGCATCTATCATGACCTGGTGCCCATGGCCTATCACACCTATTACCTGGCCGACATCCCGTCGGACGAGACCTACGGCGAATGGGACACCGAGCGCACCTGGTCCACCCTCTGCGTGCATGACCACAACATCACCGCCCTCGACGAACTCAATGGCGCCTGGACCGACTATTATGAGGCCATCGCCCATGCCAATACCTTCCTCGAGAAGGTGCCTGCCATCACTGGATTCACCAGCGATGCCATCAAGAACCAGATGCTTGGCGAGGCTTACTTCATCCGTGCCTACTGCTACTTCGACCTCGTACGTTTCTTCGGCAACATCCCCCTCTTCGACCATACGCTGAGCCTCAACGAGGCATTGACGTTGGGACAGAGCGCTCCAACCGAGGTCTATAAGCTGATCGTCAGCGACCTGGAGCAGGCCGAGTCTCTGCTCAACAACGCACCCACCGACTTCCGTGGCAACGCCGTGGCAGGCAAGCCCACCCAGATTGCAGCCAAGGCCATGCTTGGTCGTGTATATCTCACCATGGCCACCCATCCCGACGTGAACGGCGGCGACAGCTACAAGCAGCTTGCCAAGGGCAAGTTCGCCGAGGTGCTTGCCTATGCCGGAATCGGCGAGGGCAACACCATCGGTACCCCGACCCGCTACTGGGCTGCTGATGCCAAGGAATGGGCAGGCATGTTCCTCCATGAGAATGACAACAGGTACTTCATCTGGGAGCTCCAGTATGCCACCGATGCTGCCAAGACGCTGGGCAACACCGCCATCTTTGAGATGCAGCCCGAGGTGCGCTGCAATGCCTTCTATCCCGTCCGCATCTTCGGCAACAAGCTCTACGTGGCAGCCGACATCCTTGAGATGTACGGACACGACGGCACATCGAGCTTCGGCTCAGAAGGCAACCACAACAGGGACAAGCGCGCCGACTGGACCGTATGCTATCTCACCGGCAATGACCTTGTGAACGCCACCTCCGGCACGGGCTATTCGGGCGAACCCTTCTACACCAAGTTCCTCGAGACCACGCCCAAGCGCGAGGCCTACGGCTACGAGGCCCTCACCCTGAGCTACAACGACTACTACAAGGACGAGATCAACTTCCCCATCATCCGACTCGAGGACGTCATGCTGATGTACTGCGAGGTGGCCGGCTACAGCGCCTATACGCTCCACCTGCTCAACCTCATCCGCGAGCGTGCCACCGATGCGGTTACTGCTGCCGAGGCACAGGCCGACTGGGCTGGCGTAGTGAAGCGCGAGCGACGTCTGGAGTTCACCCAGGAGGGCATCCGCTGGCACGACATGGTGCGCAACGGACAGATCGAGGAGTACAAGGCTATGCTCCAGAAGTACTACACCACCGACTATGCGCAGACCGCCATTGCCAACATCAGCAGCAAGTACTACCGTTATGCTATCCCCCAGGACCAAATCAACATCAAGGATGGTCTGTACGTGCAGAATCCTGAATACAAGTAATGATTTGGCTAAGAGCTGGTTTTTCGATAACCCGAAATAGCGTGACGCGATAAACTCGCTATAACGAAATTTTTCCAGTATCGGACAACTGTGTGGACATTTATCCCGCCAGTTGTCCGATGTTTTTTAAAATATTTGTCCCAAAATTTGCCTATCTCCCAAAATCTTCCTATCTTTGCCGCGCAAACCCCATTGCATATTCTTAATTGTTATTTGTTAATTATTAATTGTTAATTACATATGATTCATCTTGTTATTATGGCTGGCGGCATCGGTAGCCGTTTCTGGCCTATGTCAACACCCCAGTGCCCCAAGCAGTTCCTCGACATCATGGGGACGGGCCGTACGATGATACAGCAGACCTACGATCGTTTCAAGGGCCTGATTGATATGCAGCACGTCTGGGTTGTCACCTCGAAGAACTTCCTGCAGTTGGTCAGCGATCAGCTCAAGGGCATCAATCCGCAACATATCCTGCTCGAGCCCTGCATGCGCAACACGGCGCCGTGTGTTGCTTACGTGAGCTGGAAGATTCTGTCCGAAGATGCTGAGGCCACTATTGTCGTGGCAGCTTCTGACCACATTGTCACTAACGTGGGCGAGTTCCGTCGTGTCATCGCCCAGGGCATTGACTTCGTGGAGGGAGGTGATCGCATTCTCACTCTCGGAATGCAGCCGACGCGTCCTGAGACCGGCTACGGCTACATCGAACAGGGAGAACGTCAAGCCGATCCAACGCTCGAAGTACAAACCACGGGCGGTGGACGAAAGGGACGTCGCGCTTCGGCCATGGCTGCTCTGATGAGTCCAATTTATAAAGTAGCCAGCTTCCGCGAGAAACCTGACCTCAAGACTGCTGAACAGTACCTCGATTCGGGCAACTTCACCTGGAACTCGGGTATGTTCCTTTGGCAGGCCAGCACCATTGTGGCAGAACTTCGAAAGTATCAGCCCGAAATCAGTGCCATCATGGACCGCCTGGCTCCCACGTTCTTCTCCGTGCGCGAACAGGCTATGGTTGATCAGCTCTATGCCTCTTGTCCGAAGATTTCAATTGACTATGCTGTGATGGAGAAGACGCAGATAGCCTACGTTATGCCTGCCGAATTCGGATGGAGTGACTTGGGAACGTGGGGCAGTCTGCACACATTGACGCCTCAGGACGACGACCGCAATGCCATCATCGGCGATGGCGTGAAACTGCTCGACAGCGAGGGTTGTATGGTACGTATGCCCCAGGGCAAGCAGGTTGTCATCCAGGGCCTGAAGGATTTCATTGTGGCCGAGCACAATGGTACACTCCTCATCTGCCGTCTCGACGAAGAACAGCACATCAAGGATTGGCATTAAGAAGAAGACTCCCTCGTTCCTCCGCATCCCTCAATCCCCCGAACAGCGGGGGCAGAACACCTGCTTAGGGGGGAGGATTTGCTCGTCCCGGCTTATTTCTTCCCCCTAAGCAGAGGGATTAGAAGGGATCTAAGGTCCAAAAGGTTATGAAACTTACACTTGTTAAAGTAGGCGGCGCCATTGTCGAAAACGCCGATTCCCTCCATTTGCTCCTCGACAAGTTTGCCCGCATCGACGGCTACAAGGTCCTCGTGCATGGAGGCGGACGCAGTGCCACTCGCATCGCCGAGCAGTTGGGGCTGCCGCAACAGATGATTGCGGGTCGTCGTGTCACGGATGCTGAGACGCTCCGTGTGGTGACGATGGTCTATGCCGGCCTTGTCAACAAGGATATTGTGGCCGAGCTACAGGCCCGAGATATCAATGCGTTGGGTCTGACGGGTGCTGACATGAACGTCATCCAGAGCCATCGCCGTGCACCTAAGAATGTCCGTATGGCCGATGGTTCCATGCAGCTTGTGGATTATGGCTTTGTAGGCGACATCGATCGGGTGAATGCCGATTTGCTGGCCGACTTGATTGCCAAGGGTGTGGTGCCCGTGGTGTGTCCCATCGGACATGATGCAAAGGGCTCGCTGCTCAACACCAATGCAGATACGATAGCTGCTGAGGTGGCCAAGGCGCTTGCGGCTGTCTTCGATGTCACTCTCGTCTTCTGCTTTGAGAAACGAGGTGTGCTACGAGATGCCGACGATGACAATTCGGTCATCTCCACTATCACCCAGGCCGAGTTTCCCGCTCTGGTAGAGCAGGGTATCGTCTCGGGAGGTATGCTGCCCAAGCTCGAGAACGCCTTCGATGCCATTCGTGCTGGCGTGCACGAAGTCATCATCACCCGTGCAGATGCTATCGACGAGTCGGATGCAGGAACCCGTTTGTGCTGAAAAAATGCCGATTCGTTGAAATAATTTGCTTAAGAAACACCATTCCGCTATCTTTGCACGAAATTAGGATGCCTTTTTGGTCAAAACTACCGATATGTCAGCCGAAACATCAAGCAAACTGCTTCGCAGGTTATCGTCCGAGACGTTATTCTGTTTTGCCATATGGGCCATTATCCTGCTGGTGCCCGTATTCGAGGAAGAGTATGATTATTTGATGGACTTTTCCGACCATTTTGAGTGGCGTAGGTTGGCGTTCAGTTATCTCCGGTACTTGCCGTACTTGCTGCTTTTCCTACTCATTAAACTGATTTACGAGCCCAGATTCTTTTTCAAGGGGCGGCATGCAACATTCTTTCTTATCTCTTTTCTTACCGCCTTTCTATTGATTTTTGCATCCGGCTATCTGTTACCAAGGAGGATGCACCGATCAAGGTCGTTCGTGGAGCAACGCCTCGATCATCAGGGGGCGATACAGCCCGCCGACAGTCTGCGCTATGGCGAGATGCACCCGGCATCTCCCGATAGTCGGCGCCTTGATGATGGGCGGATGCATCCACGCTCCGACCGTTTGCCAGAAGGCCAACCCGAAGGTCGCTGGTTCGATCCGCGATATGGCCTTAGACTCTTTCTGCATGAGCCCTTCTATTTGAGGATGCTGATGGCCATGCTTATGATGGGATCCAGCTTGGCCATTGCTGTCTTCTTCCGCACACAGGAGGAAAGACTCCAGTACCGGGAACAGCAGACAATGCATCTGCAGTCTGAGTTGGATTATCTGAAATATCAGATCAATCCGCATTTCTTTATGAATACGCTCAACAATATCCACGCTCTTGTCGATATTGACGGCGAACTGGCCAAGAAGGCCATCATCGAGCTCTCGCGTCTCATGCGTTATCTGCTATACGAGAGCGAGCAGACCACGGTACCCTTGCGCCGCGAACTCACCTTCATCAGCCACTATTTGGAACTGATGAAGATTCGGTGCGACGAGTCCGTTGCCCTCACCTATCAGAAACCGGAAGCAGCAAGTCCGATTCTCGAAGCCGGCATACCGCCTCTTCTACTGCTGACATTCATCGAAAATGCCTTCAAGCATGGTATTTCCCATAAGGAGCCTTCGTTCATCGTTATCCGAATTACACAGGAGAATAACCAGCTGCATTTCTACTGCGCAAACAGCAACTTCAGTCGTGACCGCATGCAGACACTGCAGGGCGGCGTGGGGCTTGACAATGTCCGCAAACGTCTCCAACTTATCTATCAGGATCGTTACAAGCTCGATATCATACCCACCAGAAAGGTTTTTACCGTGGACCTCTGGCTACCCTATTAACTCCCATTATTTCTTGTAATAAATTAATTGTTAATTTATAATTCTTTTCTTCTCCTATGCTCCGTTGTATTGCTATAGACGACGAACCTCTTGCTCTCACGCAGATAGCATCCTACATAGGCAAGGTACCGTACCTCGAGCTGGTTGGCAAGTGCCGCGATGCCAACGAGGCGCTCAAGGTGCTGCAGCAGACTCAGGTCGATCTGATGTTTGTCGATATCAATATGCCTGACCTCAATGGACTTGACTTTGTGCGCAATCTCACTGATTCACCCAAAGTGATCTTCACCACGGCCTACAGCGATTATGCCATCGACGGCTACAAGGTGGAAGCTATCGACTACCTGCTCAAGCCTTTTGGGCTGAAGGACTTGGAAGCCGCTGCCGAAAGGGCTCGCCAGCGCATCGAAAAGGAAACCGCTTCCTATGGTTATGTTCCTCAGCCCACTAATGCCATCCTGCAAGACAGGTATTTCTTTGTCAAAAACGATTATCGCATCACGCGCATCTGCATCGACGACATCAAGTATGTCGAAAGCATGGGCGAATACGTTCGCATCTACATCGAAGGCCAGGATCGTCCCATCATGCCGCTTCTTTCGATGAAGCGTATCGAGGAAATACTGCCTTCCGACCACTTTATGCGTGTGCATCGTTCCTTTATCGTCAATCTGAATAAGGTCACCGACGTTAGTCGTCAGCGCATCATTTTCGGAGATGTATATATTCCGGTCGGCGACAGCTACAAGCAGGCTTTCCTCGACTACGTCAACGCGCGTTCCCTTTAAATTCTTTATAATATAACGGCATGTCCCCTGGGAAACCTTGGGGGACATGCCGCTTTCGTTGCATGTCCTTTAGCGAACGTTGGAGGACATGCCGCTTTTGTCGCATATCCTCTCGCGAACGTTGGGGGACATGCCGCTTTCGTTGCATATCCTCTCGCGAACGTTGGGGGACATGCTGCTTTCGTAGCATATCCTCTCGCGAACATTGGAGGATATACCGCTTTCGTTGCATGTCCTTTAGCGAACGTTGGAGGACATGCCGCTATAGAACATCAGTTGCTCTGTTTTCTGGGTAGAGAATATACGGCAAGAAATCGGTCGGTTTGTGCGAATAGTGGTCTCTTTTGTCCCAAAAATGGACATATTGGCATATATATTGGACAATTTTGCAGGTTTTTCCTCGTTTTGGCACGAAATAATAGTTTGGCACGCCGGTTGCACTGATGAGAGTGTCGGCAACTGAATGTTGCTGCACGAAACAAGATGTTTAACAATTTAAAAATATAAAGCTATGTTAGTACGTTCAAATGATCTTTTCCCAATGTTGTTTAACAATGTGTTTAACAATATCAACGATGCTTGGAATCAGAACTTCCCACGCGATCCTCAGATCAACATCTCCGAGTCGAAGCTGAACTTCAAGATTGAGTTCTGCGTTCCCGGACTCTCGAAGGAGGACCTCAACTTGACCATCGACACCGACAACAACCTCGTGATCTCGATGGAGCGCAAGCCAAAGGAGCAGCCGAAGGCCGTCGAGAATGCTGAAACCGCTGAAGGTGTAAAGGTGGAGAAGCCGAAGGACAAGGAGGAGTATCACTTCCTGCGTCATGACTTCCACATCCCTCACTTCAAGGAGGCTATCGCCCTGCCGGACAATATCCACAAGGACAAGATTACCGCCAAGGTTGAGAATGGCATCCTCCGTATCCTTCTCCCGAAGGTTACCGCCGAGGAGCAGGCCAAGTTGGCTCAGACTATTCATATTGAATAAACAGAACTATAATTAGTGTGTGTTTTATTGGGCAAGGGAGTTGCAGCGTGAGCTGCGGCTCCCTTTTTTTCGCTTGTTTGTGAAAAAAAGGTATTAATTTTTCTTTATGTCGAAAAAAAAGCGTATCTTTGCACCGCACTTTGCTGTATCGTTGTTATTTGTTAACTGTTAATTGTTTTTTTGCCCAATGGCAGATTATATCGTTTCAGCTCGAAAATATCGTCCATCCACCTTCAAGACCGTAGTAGGGCAGAAGGCTCTGGTGCAAACCCTGAAGAATGCCATTGCCAGTGGTAAGCTGGCGCATGCCTACCTGTTCTGCGGTCCGCGTGGCGTGGGCAAGACAACGTGCGCGCGCATTTTTGCCAAGACCATCAACTGCGAACACCGAACACCCGACGGCGAGGCTTGCAACGAATGTGAGAGCTGCCAGTCGTTCCACGAGCAGCGCAGCTATAACGTCTATGAGCTCGATGCTGCCTCAAACAACTCGGTCGATAATATTCGCGAACTGATTGACCAGGTGCAGATACCTCCGCAAATCGGCAAGTACAAGGTCTTCATCATCGACGAGGTACACATGCTTTCCACAGCTGCGTTCAACGCGTTTCTCAAGACACTCGAAGAGCCGCCCAAGCATGCCATCTTCGTGATGTGTACCACCGAGAAACAGAAGATTCTGCCTACCATTCTGAGCCGTTGCCAGACCTACGACTTCCAGCGCATCTCGACACAGGATATCGTTGAACAACTGGCCTATATTGCCGGTCAGGAGCATATCAGCGTTGAACCGCGTGCGCTGCAGGTCATCGCCCGAAAGGCTGATGGCGGTATGCGTGATGCGCTCTCGGTCTTCGACCAGATCACTTCGTTCACCAGTGGCAATGTCACCTACGAAGCCGCAATCACCAACCTCAACCTGCTTGATGCCGACACCTTCTTCCGCATCACCGACAATGCGCTGCAAGGCAACATCCCTGCCGCCCTGATGGTGCTCGATGATTCGATTCGTCGTGGTTTCGATCCACAGTACTTCATAGGTGGATGGGCTGGACACCTGCGTGACCTCATGGTAGCACAGGACCCTTCGACACTCAAACTCATTGAGGCAGGACCCGAGGAAGCCCGACGCTATGAGACGCAGGCCAGCCGCTGCCAGCCCTATTTCCTTTACAATGCGGTAATGATTGCCAACGATTGTGACTTCAATTACCGAAATTCGCGCAACAAGCGTCTCTCGGTCGAGCTCGCTATCGTCAGGATCTGTCAGCTGTTGCATCCGGTTCAACAGCCTCCTCAGCCTCAACGTGCTCCGTTGCAGCGTGTCGATGGCGCCCCCGTGCAGCCGGCCCCCATGCAGAACCCGCAGCAGCGTCCCCCTCAGGCGTCTGCTCCAGC
>JAEEUA010000141.1 GCA_016286775.1 Bacteroidales bacterium | reverse complement strand
GCGGGGATCGAAATGGCAACGTGCATATTCTTCAGCCACTTCGGCCAGACGTTGTGCCATGCTGCTGTCGTCGAGCAGTTCGGTGAGGTACTTGTGGATTGATTCGATGTCGTCGGGGTCGCAGAGCAAGGCACCGGGTCCCGCAGCTTCGGGGAGCGAACTCACGTTGCTGGTCAGTATAGGACAGCGTTGCAGGGCTGCTTCGACCACCGGAAGCCCGAAGCCTTCGTAATGGGAGGGATAGGCCATGAGGAGGGCCTTGGAATAGAGAGCCTGCAGCACCTTGTTGTCACTAACACGCGTCTCGATGCGGACATACTGCTCGAGCTGATGTTTTGCGATGTAATTCATTACGTCGCGCTTATATTCGTGACCATTGCCGACAACGAGGAGCGGGGGACGCTGCTCGGCAGGAATGAGCTCAAGGGCCTTGACGAGCCCCAGCAGGTTCTTGCGGCTGTTGATGCTACCCACGTTGAGGATGAAGTCTTTGGGAAGGGCGGACGAAAGCATTCCCGATGAGACGGCATCGGCGATGAGCCGGTCGGCTTCTTCGCTGGAGAGAGAGGTATAGAACAGTTCCTGGACGGGCTGGTAGATAACCGTGATCTTTACCTCAGGAATGTCGTAGAAGCGCATGACATCCTTCTTGGTGCTTTCGGAGATGGCAAGCACATGGTTGGCGATGTGGCAGCTGCGTCCGTACTTGTAGTCGTAGATGTGACGGTCAATCCAGTGATACATCTGCGGATAGGTGCGCCAGGCTGTGTCGTGCAGGGTGACGATGGAACGCACGCCACTCTTCAGGATATCGGCTGGCAGTTCGTTGGAGAGGCCATGGAAAAGTTCGCAGCCGTCGCGTGCTGCTTTTCGTCCCAGTCGGAAGGTGCGAGAGAAGGTCTTCTCGTCGTAGAGGAGGTAGTCATCTTCGGGATAGAGTGCCTGCAATCCCTTGATGATGGCTCGGCTGTAGTTGCCGATGCCTGTATGGTTGTGGTAATAGCGTTTGGCGTCGAAACCGATTTTCATACTACTTGATTTTATCAAAGCCCTCGCCGAATACGCCCTGACAGAATGTCTGGCTGACCATGGCATTTGGGTCGATGGCCTTGACGAGGTTGAAAACGTACTGGCTCTCGTATTTGCGGCAAAGCACCATCACCACTTCCACGTCGGTCTTCGAATACCAGCCTTCGCCATGCAGGATGGTCACGCCGCGATGCAGACTGTTGTTCATTGCGTCAGCTATCTTCTCGTAACGCTTGGAGATGATGAGGAACTGAACGGTCTGGTGGGTGCCCCTGACGACATAGTCGATCATGAACGAAGCGACGAGTGTGAAGCAGACACCATAGACGATGAGTTCGGCTGAGTGGAAGAGGAAGTAGGAGCTGGAGATGATGCAGATGTCGGTGAGTTGCAGCGCACGACCGAGCGACATGCGTGAGAACTTGCTGATAAGGGCCACGACGATGTCGGTGCCGCCGGTCGAACCGTTGTGCACAAAAGCCAATCCCAGTCCGGCACCGCCCAACAGACCGGCAATCAGGACATGCATGAATTTGTCTTCGCCTGCGGTGATGATGGGATGGGCCTCGAAGATGGGTTGCATGATGCCGATGGTGATCGATAGCAGCGTCACTCCGACGATGGTGCGGATGGTGAATTCCTTGCTGATGAAACGAAAGGCAACTGCCAGCAAAAGGGCATTGATGACCCACAGCATGATGGCAGGATTCCATCCCAATGAATAGTAGAACAAGGTTGAGATACCGGTGACACCGCCCATCACGATTTTTTCAGGCAATAGAAAGGCACAATAGCCCACGCTGTAAAGGCAGATGCCGACGAAGATGAAGACATAGTCCTTGGCCATCTGCTTCAGCTGGCGTTGCTGGATGATTTTTGTGAATCTTTTCATTGATATTAATGTATTGTGACCATGGTTGCCCCGAAGCCATACTGCTGGAAGGATGCATCCTGGTAATCGCATTTGGGATAATGCAGCTTGAGTTCGTCGATGACCGCCTTGCGCAGCACGCCCTCGCCCTTGCCGTGGATGAAGACTATTTTCTGTCCCTTGGCGTGCTTATAGGAATCCATGGTCTGACGGAAGATGTGGAGCTGATGGCGAAGCATGTCGGCATTGTTCATGCCCGCTGTGCTATCGACAAGCTGGTTGATGTGCAGATCGACCTCGATGATGCCGTTGCGCAGCACTTCGTAGGGATTGGTCTTGATGGCCTGGTGTACACCGCCCTTGCCTTGCTTCTGCTGTTCGGCACTCTGGTACTGTGCCTTGAGCAGTTGCAGCTTGAGGTTGTTCATTTCAGTCTCCAGTTCGTGGATCTTGGCTTTGAGCTGGCCATTTTCTTCCTTGAGCTTATCGACTTCGGTCATAGCTTCGCGCGCAGCCTGTTGGGCACGCGTCAGAGGTGCCTGATGCACCGGGGCATGGCCTGCCTGCCGGTCGTCTTCCTCTTGGCTGACTATTACACATTGCGAAGCCAGAGTAGGAATCTCAAATCCGTCTTCGTCTTCTACCATCACAAGGCCGTTGCTATTAAAGCCTTTTACGATGCCTCCTCCCTGGGCATCCAGGAATCTGACTCTATCTCCGATTTTCATTTTCATTGTTATTTGGGCACAAAGATAGAGGTTTTTGCACAATTTGCCAAATAAATTTGGGAAATAATTATTTTCACTCTATCTTTGCAGTCGAAAATTCAGTTGAACGTTACACATTTTAAATATAATGATGAATCCACGTAATCTCGAGATCAAGAATTACGACTATGATCTTCCCGAGGAACGAATAGCAAAATATCCTCTCGCGCAACGCGACCAGAGCAAATTGCTGGTGTGGAAGGGTGCGATTGAAGAACATCACTTCTGCGACCTGCCTGACCAGACTCCTGCTGGTTCGATGATTGTATTCAACAATACGAAGGTGATACAGGCTCGCTTGCACTTCCGGAAGCCGACAGGAGGCATCGTCGAGGTGTTCTGCCTGGAACCTGAGTCTCCGAAGGACTATCAGCAGAACTTCGCCAGTGAAGCAGAATGCACCTGGACATGCCTGGTCGGCAACAGCAAGAAGTGGAAGGAGGGACCGCTCTCGTTGAGTGTGACCATGCCCGACGGCCAATCGGTTACATTGTTCTGCGAACGAGCAGGTAGCCTGGGTCCCAGCCAGCTGATTCATTTCTTCTGGAAACAATCCGAGGGTGGAAAGGCTGTCAGTTTCGCACAACTGCTCGATGCGATGGGCGAACTGCCGATTCCTCCCTACCTCAATCGAGCTACCGAAGAGAAGGACAAGGAGACTTATCAAACCGTCTATTCGCGCATCAAGGGCAGTGTAGCGGCTCCGACAGCTGGCCTTCATTATACTCCTGAGGTGCTCGATGCGCTCCAGCAGAAGAACATCAGATTGGAATACCTGACTCTCCATGTGGGAGCAGGAACCTTCAAGCCGGTCAAAAGCGAGACAATCGAGGGGCATGATATGCACACGGAGTTCATTTCGGTGCCCAAGTCGGTCATCGAGGATATCTATGATTTCGAACTGCATCGTCTGGAAGGGGCCAAGTTTGTAGCCACGGGGACAACAAGTGTGCGCACCCTGGAGAGCCTGTATTATATCGGAGAGCGTCTGGCTAAGGCAACGAACTTCGACAATGTCCACGCCGAGGACCTCGTGGTACATCAGTGGGAACCCTACGACGAAGTGCACACCATGAGTCTGGAGTCCTCATTGGCAACGATAATCGAATACCTTGACCATACGAAGCAGGAAAACCTGGTGACGGCAACACAGATTCTGATTGCACCCGGTTTCCCGTTCCGGATTGTCGAGGCAATGGTCACCAATTTCCACATGCCGCAGAGCACCTTGCTGCTGCTTGTCAGTGCCTTCGTCGATGGGGAAAGTCTGGAGGGAGAGCATTGGCACAGCATCTATCGGTACGCCCTCGGACATGACTTCCGTTTCCTCAGTTACGGCGACTCCAGCCTGCTTTTCCGATAGTGATTTTGCCGGTTGCACGTTTAAATAGCAAAGTCTATTTGGCAATCGTTGGACCTAAATAACTTTTTTGCATAGTTATTGCTCATAAATTGCACAACATTAGGCAAAAAAACATATCTTTGCGATGTCGTAAAAGACAATAAGTGTTATTAATAACTTAATTATTCACAACCTTTAAATTTAAGATTTTTAAGATGACAAATGTAGCTATCAACGGTTTCGGTCGTATTGGCCGTCTCGCTTTCCGTCAGATGTTCGAGGCAGAGGGTTATGAAGTAGTTGCTATCAACGACCTCACCAGCCCAAAGATGCTTGCTCACCTTCTCAAGTATGATACTGCTCAGGGTGGTTTCGCAGGCAAGTTCGGCGAGGGCAAGCACACTGTAACCTATAAGGATGCTGTTTTGGCAGAGGACGGCAAGACCGTTGTAACTCCGGGTTCCATCACTGTTGACGGCAAGGAGATCACCATCTATGCTAAGCCAAATGCTGCTGAGCTTCCTTGGGGCGAACTCAATGTAGATGTAGTGCTCGAGTGCACTGGTTTCTATACTTCTAAGGAGAAGGCTTCTGCTCACATTAAGGCTGGTGCCAAGAAGGTCGTTATCTCTGCTCCCGCCGGCAAGGATCTCCCAACCATCGTTTACAACACCAACCACAAGACCCTTAAGCCAGAGGATACTGTTATCTCTGCTGCTTCTTGCACCACCAACTGCCTTGCTCCAATGGCAGCTGCTCTGAACAACTATGCTCCTATCGTTTCTGGCATCATGTCAACCATCCACGCTTACACAGGCGACCAGATGATTCTTGATGGCCCACAGCGTAAGGGCGATCTCCGTCGTTCACGTGCTGGTGCTCAGAACATCGTTCCTAACTCTACGGGTGCTGCCAAGGCTATTGGCCTGGTTATCCCCGAGCTCAACGGCAAGCTCATCGGCTCTGCTCAGCGTGTTCCAACCCCAACCGGATCGACCACCATTCTCGTGGCTGTCGTTAAGGGTGACTACGTTTCTGTAGAGGGCATCAACGCTGCCATGAAGGCTGCTGCCAACGAGAGCTTTGGCTACTGCGAGGATCAGATCGTTTCTTCCGATATCATCGGCATGAAGTTCGGTTCACTCTTCGACGCTACTCAGACTATGGTCAGCAAGATCGACGACAACACCTTCCAGGTACAGGTTGTTTCTTGGTATGACAATGAGAACTCCTACACTTCTCAGATGGTTCGCACCATCAAGTACCTTGCTGAGCTCAAATAATCTTAGGACGACACTCTAGTGAAAAAATGACCGCCACTCCGAAAGGGATGGCGGTCTTTTGATGTTCTTAGGGATAGTAAGGGATTCTTGGGGATATTAAGGGCTGTTTAGGGACGTTACTTTCGCCTTGTAGAAATCTGTTCGAGCCGGCAATTGTCAATTATTAATTGTTAATTCTTAATTGTTAATTGTTACCTCGGATATTGCATCGTCACGCAGTGGAGTGAGCCGTGCTGGCGAATGAGCACGCGGCAATCGATGCCGACAATCTCCCGGTCGGGGAAGGCTTCCTGAAGAACTTCTGCTGCCTTCTGGTCGTTCTCTGGCTGATTGTAGGTCGGATACAGAACCGCACCGTTGATGACGAGGAAGTTGGCATAGGTGGCAGGCAGACGCTGGTCGCCGGCTTCGGGTATGGCATCGGGGAAATCTGATTCGAGGATAGGAGCGGGAAGGGGGAGCGCCAGCAGGCGGAATGGCTTTCCCTCGACGGTGCCAAAACCCTTCAATTGTTCTTCCATTTGCTTCAGTCCTTCGTAATGGATATCGTCCGGATCATTGCATTTCACATAAACGATAGTATCGTTGGGACAGAAACGGGCCAAGGTGTCGATGTGGGAGTCGGTATCATCTCCAACGAGGAAACCATAGTCGAGCCAAAGGACGCGTGAGGCACCAAAGTCGTCCTGGAACCAGCGCTTGAACGAGGATTTGTCCTCGAAGATATTGCGGTTCACCGAGAGCAGGCATTCCGAGGTGGTGAGAATCGTTCCCTTGCCATCGCTTTCGATGGAGCCTCCTTCGAGCGTCTTGTCGCGATTGTTCTGGTAGGCGGCATCCCACAGGTCGAGGATGTCGTTGTCGGCGAAGATGTCGTCATCGTAGAGGGTGCGATTGATCTGGTTGTCCAGATTCGCGGCAAACTTCATGCCCCATCCGTTGAACGTGAAGTCGTGCAGGATGATGTTGCCGCCTCCTTCGACGTATTCGTCGGTGGAACCTCCGATGCTGTCGGGTTCGCGGGTGCAGATAAAGGCGTGGTCGCGTGCCCAGGTGTCGTTGGTCGGACATTCTTCGATGACCACCTGACTCATATCAACACCCCCCTTGCGCAACTGCTCTTCCGTTTCCTCAGGAACAGGAGTAACCACGAGCAAGGGTTCGCGTCGGGTGATTTCGCGAGCGATGTTCAAGAAGCATTCTTGAGCAGATTCCAAATAAGGGGCCCAGTCGGTGTCGGCGTGGGGCCATGTCAATTGTACGAACCTTTGCGGTTCCCATTCGGCGGGTAGCATATTTTTTTCTTATTTTTTTGTACCTTTGAAGAAACGTCGAAGCTTTTCGCTCAGCGTTTCATGATGGACAGCAAGTTGTGGAAGTTCTGTGCCTTTGGGCAGCTTCTTGCGCAAGGCGGAATAGACTTCGCCATAATGAACCAGTGCGTAGTCGCCAAGCAGTGTCTCCATCTTCTTCAGCGTGTCCTTGTCGCGTGTCTGGAGCATGATGAGCGTACTGACCGGACAGGGACAAATGATTATTTCTTCGGCTTCGGCAGGCACAGGTGGCCTGTCCTCGTTGTCGGTGACTGTAATGAAGTAGGTCATCTCGATATCTTGTGTCACAATGAGAACATTACAATCGACGAACCACGATTCGGCAAGCCTTGATGACAGCAGCTCGCTGTTCATTTTCCAGAAGCGGATGTGGCACCCATGATGGGAGAGTTGTTCGACCTTCATCACGTCGAAGTCGCCCCAGGGCTGCATCTTGACAATGTCCTGCTCCAGGCTCTGCATGTGCTCTTTGATGCCTTGCATCGATTGCTTCATGGCTTCCCAATGGTTCAGGACGCGAAGGAGGGCTTCCTCGGAAGGACTTTCTTCGATTTTCGGCTGATCGTCCTCGTTCAGAAGCGCACCCATTTCGTTGAGCACAACAAGCATTCGCCGGGTATCCACTTCCTCCTCGTTGGGGATTGGGGGGACGGGTATCTCGGTCGGTGGCATAGGCAGTCCGCCTTGCTCGATGCCTTGTTTGTATAGGCGCTCAATGAGTTCGTTCAGTTCGGTCATCTAAATGCATTTATTGGTGCAAAGATAACGAAAACTTCGACAAATTACGCATTTCTTGTCCTTTTTTTCAATAAAAAAGCAGATTTTTTGTCCAAAACTTTACATTCTCATCGAAAAAGCGTAAATTTGCAGCATAAAATCGTTTAGAAAGATGAATAAGATAAAGAAAACAGGTCGTTTCATATTACGCCACTGGTTTGGCATCCTTTGCTTTGCATTCGTCCTGTATATGTGTTTTGGAGGGGAGTATAGTGTGAAGAATATCCTTTCCTTGCGTGCCCAGGAAAACGAATTGCGCAAGGAGATTGAAGAGTATAAGGACTCCATCAACAATTTCGAGCGTCGCATCGACGAGGTAAGTGTCGATAGCGAACAGCTCGAACGTCATGCTCGCGAACGAATGTATATGCATCGTGAGAATGAGGACATTTATATTATAGAAGATTAATGAAGATACTCGAACGAATAGCCTATCTCCTGATACTCGCTGCCGCCCTCGTATGGATGTTCTCGCGAATGGTGGCCCCTTGGCTGATGGCCATAGGTGCGCTTGGTGTTTTGGCTACTCACCTCTCGGAGCGTTACGATGGGAAGAACCTGCGCCGACGCCGTATAGTGCGCCTGCGCTGGATGCTCGGCTTGTTCTATTGCGTCACCGCCTATTTTATGTTCAAAGGTGGAATGGAATGGCTGCCCTTCCTCTGCATCGCCGTAGTAATTGAACTCTATACGCTTTTTGTCCTTTCGAAGACCGAAACTGACGACTGATCTCCTTCTCTCATGCGAATTGCCAGCCTATTATTGATGCTGATTACGATACCTGCATGGTCCCAGACGCTCTCCGAGGGTCTGGAACAGACCTATGAACTGCAGATGTCGGTAAGCAAGAACCATACACCCCTTTGGCTCAATGCCAATCGCTATGGATTGAGTTCACTTCGTTCGACCAATGGTTATGTGCGTGGTCGAGTGGAGCGTCCCCTCGGTGTGGATGCCGATAAGGTGTGGGGGATGGGCTATGGCCTCGATTTGGCTGTGCCGCTGCATTACACCAGCCATTTCGTCATCCAGCAGTGCTATGCCGAAGTGCGTTACAAGCACGGTGTCCTGACCCTTGGACAAAAGCAGCAGCCCATCGAGCTCAAGGATATGGAGCTCAGCAGCGGCTCGCAGACTTTCGGTATCAATGCCCGACCGATTCCCGGATTTCGCCTCTCGTTCCCCGACTATTGGAACATACCAGGGTTAGGAGGTTGGTTGGCCATCAAGGGACATTTTTCGTACGGAAGGATGACTGACGGACGGTTTGAGGAAGACTGGACTGAAGGTGAGAAGCATTATGCAGAGCATGTGCGTTATCACAGCAAGTCAGGTTATCTGCGCATTGGCCCTGCCGATGAGAAACTTCCGCTCAGTCTGGAACTGGGACTGGAGATGGCCTGTGAATTTGGCGGCATACTTCATCTTTCACCATCGAGAACGTTGAGGGCTGGAATGGGATTCAAGGATTATGTGGACGCCTTCTTCGCTACAGGCGATGACGAGGTGGATGAGGTCTATACCAATGTGGGAGGTGACCATCTGGGCAGCTGGGTGGCACGATTGAACTATGTCAAAGACAGTTGGAGTCTTGCCCTCTATGCTGATCATTACTTCGAGGATCATTCGGCCATGTTCTTCCTGGATTACGATGGCTACGGTTCGG
>JAEEUA010000140.1 GCA_016286775.1 Bacteroidales bacterium | reverse complement strand
CGATGGTGTGCAGGGACGTGCTGCCGTTCACGAGGCCATCGACTACTACGAGCAGACCGGAAACCGCTCGTGGTGGACGGGTTCGATGTTCTCGGGTATGCCCAACTACCAGATCGGTGGCGGCAGGTACGCAAAGGACTTCTGGTTGAAGCCGGTCAAGGATGTTCTCCTATGGGGACATCGCAATGTAATCGCCATCGTGCTGCTCTATTGCCTGGGCTTCTTTGCCCTGTTGCGTTCGATGAAGGTCGATAAGTGGCTCTCCATCGCGGGTGCGCTGGCCATAGCGTTCTCCAGCTATTTCTTCATCATCATCGGAGCCAACCACCATTCCAAGACCTCCACGCTGGCACTCATGTCAGCTGTCGTGGCCGGCTTCTATCTCATCTTCCACGGGCATCGGAAGACGGGCATCGTCCTCACCCTTCTCTGTTCGGCCATCGGCTTCTTCCCCCATCCCC
Source organism: Bacteroidales bacterium (assembly GCA_016286775.1). Taxonomy (GTDB): domain Bacteria; phylum Bacteroidota; class Bacteroidia; order Bacteroidales; family UBA3663; genus Liminaster. The sequence goes on along the minus strand of JAEEUA010000140.1, from coordinate 8,739 downwards.
AGATGTCGTACTACATGAGCTTCATCATCGGGGCGTTCTGGATTGCCGAACTTTGTCTGGCCATCACGTCCAAGGCATGGAAGGCATTCGGCATCTCCACCCTGCTGTTTGCAGCGTCCTTCGGCATTGGCCTGGGAACGGGTACGGCTGCCATCTTCTCCAACCTCGAATATGCTCAGGAGACCATGCGCGGCGGTCATTCCGACCTGGAGAAGGCCGGCGACAAGGAGAACAAGACCGAAGGCCTCGACCTCGACTATGCTACGGCCTGGAGCTATGGCATCCGGGAATCGTGGACATTCCTGATTCCGAACTATATGGGCGGTTCGTCCAACTACACGCTCGACAAGGAGTCAGACCTCTACAAGGATATGGTCGAGAAGGGCGTGCCGCGCAAGACGGCCGAGCAGTTCTGCCAGAGTGTGCCCCTCTACTGGGGCGACCAGCCGTTCACGGCGGGTCCTGTCTATATGGGTGCCATCATCTGCCTGCTCTTCGTCCTCGGTCTGCTCGTTGTCAAAGGTCCCTACAAGTGGTGCCTGCTGGCGGTCACCCTGCTCAGCATCGCGCTTTCGTGGGGCAACCATTGGATGGGACTGACGCGCTTCTTCTTCGAAACCGTGCCGATGTACAACAAGTTCCGCGCCGTTTCGTCCATCCTGGTCATTGCCGAAGTCACCATGCCCTTGCTCGGATTCCTTGCCCTCAAGCGAATCACCGAGGCAAAGCAGGCAGCCCTGGAGGCTGCAGGCGATTCGGCCGAACAATATGATGGTTCAGCTGTAATCAAGGATTTGTCGCGCAAGGTACTCATTGCGGCAGGCGTTGTCGTCGCCCTGGTTCTCATAGCCTTCTTCACCGCTCCTGACAAGTTCAAGGGCCCGAACGACGAAGGTATGTTCTCGCAGCTTCCCGACTGGTTGTCCGATGGTATCGTCGCCGAACGAGCTGCGATGTTCAAGGCCGATGTCTTCCGTTCGCTGGGTCTTGTGCTGGTGGCAGCTGCTGTGGTTTATTTCTATGTCAGGAGCCGCAAGTTCCGGGGTACAGCCGTCTTTGCAGCCATCCTGGGTGCCCTCATCCTGCTCGATATGTGGCCGGTGGACAAGCGCTACATGAACGACAGCATGTTCTCGAAGGGCAATACGTTCGAGCAGGCCTTCAAGATGCAGCCCTGGGAGAAGCAGATTCTCGACGCCGACAAGGATCCCAACTTCCGCGTCCTGAACCTTGCTGCCAACACCTTCAACGACGCCCGCACGTCCTATCGCCTGAAGTCCATCGGCGGCTATTCGGCAGCCAAGCTGCGCCGCTACCAGGATCTCATCGACCAGCATCTCTCCAAGATGCACTGGCCTGTGTTCAATATGCTCAATGCCAAGTACATCGTCTATCCAGATCAGCAGAGCGGACAGACGCTGGCAGAGCGCAACCCCGACGCCATGGGCAATGCGTGGTTCGTCGATACGCTTCGCGTGGTGCAGACGGCCAACGAGGAGTGCGACGGCCTGATGCAGTACGACCTGCACCATACGGCTGTCGTCGATAAGGCATTCGAAGGCAAGCTCTCCGGACAGGTTGTCGATGGCATCGTAGTGAATGCACCCGACAGTACGGCAACCGTCCGTCTGACCACCTATACGCCCGAGTACATCGAGTACGATGCGTCCTGCAGCCAGCCGGGCACCGTGGTCTTCTCAGAGGTCTATTATCCCCATGGCTGGAAGGCGATTGTCGATGGCAAGCCGGTCGAGCACTATCGCGTGAACTATCTGCTGCGTGCCCTCAATCTCGATCCCGGACAGCACCACATCCGTTTTGAGTTCCGTCCCGAGTCGGTCGATAAGGGCAACACGCTGTCGATGATCTTTGTGGTTCTGCTGTATCTCGTCATCCTCGTGTGTGCCGCCCTTGGGGTTCGCGAAGTGATGGCAGGGCAAGGCAAAAAGGAATAGTCGCCTATGATAGTTCGAAGCAAAGCACCCTTGCGCCTGGGTCTGGCAGGTGGTGGCAGCGATGTGTCGCCCTACAGCGACCTCTACGGAGGGCTCATCCTCAATGCCACCATCAACCTCTATGCCTATTGCACCATCGAGGAGATCGCGTCGCCCGAAATCGTGGTGGATGCCTTCGATGCCGATGTGCACGAAAGCTATCCGTTGGCCGGTTCCCTGGAGATTGACGGCCGTGCCTCGCTGCTCAAGGGAACCTACAACCGCCTCATGCACGACTATTCCCTGCCGCTGGCAGGCATCCGCATCACGACCTACAACGACGCCCCGGCAGGCTCCGGCCTCGGCACGTCATCGACCATGGTCGTTGCCATCATCAAGGCATTCGTAGAATGGCGCGGACTTCCCCTGGGCGACTACGAGATTGCACGGCTCGCCTACGAGATCGAGCGCATCGACCTCGGCCTGAGTGGTGGCAAGCAGGACCAGTATGCCGCCGCCTTCGGGGGCTTCAACTACATGGAGTTCCTCCAGAACGACATCGTGATTGTCAACCCGCTGAAGGTCAAGCGCTGGATCATCGACGAGCTCGAGGCCTCGCTGGTGCTCTATTTCACGGGGCGCAGCCGTTCGTCGGCAGCCATCATCGACCAGCAGCGCCAGCGCACCTCGTCCGGCAATCAGCGCAGCATCGAGGCCATGCATCGCATCAAGCAGAGTGCCATCGACATGAAGCTGGCTGTCTTGAAGGGCGACATGAACGAATTTGCCCGCGTGCTCGGACAGGCCTGGGAGGACAAGAAGAAGATGGCCGATGCCATCACCAATCCCGTCATCGAGGAGGCATTCCGTGTGGCCGTCGGGGCAGGTGCCCGCTGTGGCAAGGTCTCGGGGGCAGGTGGTGGAGGGTTCATCATGTTCTTCGTCGAACCCACCCGCAAGGTGTCGGTCATCGAGGCTTTGAAGGGCCTCGGCGGGTTCACCATGCCGTTCAACTTCACCGAAGGCGGTGCTCACGGCTGGAAGATCTACGCGACCGATTCGGTCAGTGTGTTTTTTTAAACACGAATTATCATGAATTTTACACGAATTATAAAGCAGCGTCATTTGCTTGCTTTCATACTGAAAAATTTACGTTAATTCGCGATAATTCGTGTTAAAAATACGTATAGTTAAGTCAATGGAAGAGAAACTTCATAGATTTGTCGATGAGCTCATCGGGCGCTATCCCAAGCTGCAGGCCTGCCGCTGGGACATCGTCGGTGCGTACGAGCTGTTGCGCGAGAGCTACGAGAACCACGGCACGCTGCTTGTTGCCGGCAATGGCGGTTCGGCGGCCGATGCCGAGCACATCGTCGGGGAGCTCATGAAGGAGTTCAAGATGAAGCGCAAGGTCTTCAGCGATCAGGCGTGGTCGCTGCGTGCAGTCAATCCCGAGATGGGGGAGAGGCTGGCGCAGAACCTGCAGGGTGCGTTGCCGGCCATCTCGCTGGCGGGTCATCCTTCGCTCACTACGGCCTACATGAACGATGCCGATTCCGACCTCGTCTTTGCGCAGCAGGTCTGGGGCTATGGCAGGCCGGGCGATGTGTTCCTGGGCATCTCCACGTCGGGCAACAGCGCCAATGTCGTCTATGCAGCTGTGGCAGCCAAAGCTAAGGGACTGAAGGTGATTGGACTGACGGGGCAGCGCGAGAACAGGCTGCAGCCCTATTGCGACGTCTGCATCCATGCGCCCGAGACCGAGACCTATCGCATTCAGGAGCTGCACCTTCCCATCTATCACATCCTCTGCCTGATGCTTGAGGAACATTTCTTCGGTCGGTGATGGAAGCGATTGTTTTGGCAGGTGGTCTCGGCACCCGTCTGCGCAGCGTGGTCAGCGAAGTGCCGAAGTGCATGGCCCCGGTGGCTGGCAAGCCTTTCCTCTGGTATCTGCTGACCTATCTGGCCCGCTATCCCGAGGTTCATCGCGTGGTGCTCTCGGTGGGTTATCTGCGCGAAGTCATCTTCGAATGGATTGCGTCGGTCTCCGGTCAGTTCCCCTTCCCGATTGACTATGCAGTCGAGGAGGTCCCGCTGGGTACGGGTGGAGGCATCCGTCTGGCCCTGTCGAAGTGCACGAGCGACGAGGTGCTGGTGCTCAATGGCGACACGATGTTCGATGTCGATCTGCCTCGCATGCTCCAGGCTCATGCCGAACGTCCCGATGCCGCGGTCACCCTTGCGCTCAAGCCGCTGCAGCAGTTCGACCGCTACGGACGCGTCTCGCTCGACGCAGGCGGTGTCATCACGGGTTTCCACGAGAAGCAGCCGTGCGCCGACGGGCTCATCAACGGTGGTGTCTATCTTGTTCGTCGCAGCCGGCTCGACCTGTCGGCCCTGCCCGAGCGCTTCTCGTTCGAAAAGGAGGTCTTCGAACCCCATGTCGCCCTGAGGGACCTCTATGGCCATGTTTCCGAAGGCTTCTTCATCGACATCGGCATCCCCGCCGACTATCAGCGGGCACAGTTCGAGTTCCTTGCCCGCTATTGCAGCTACGACACGCTGCTGCTCGATCGCGACGGCACCATCAACGTGCGTCGGCCCGGCGATTATGTCAAGACGTGGCAGGAGTTCCAGTTCCGTCCCGAGTTCCTCCAGTGGGCCTCCCTGCTGGGACGTACGTTCCGACGTGTCTTTGTGGTCACCAACCAGCGCGGCATCGGGCGTGGCGTGATGACCGAGCAGGCCCTCGGCGACATCCATCGCGAGATGTGCCGCATCCTGGCCGAAGACTATGGGCTCCGTGTCGAACGTATCTTCTATGCCACCGGAACCAGCGATACCGACCCTCGCCGCAAGCCGCAGACGGGCATGTGGCACGAATTGCTCGAAGCCTGTCCCGACGTGCAGGCCGAGCGCACCGTGATGATTGGCGATGGAGATTGTGACGAAGCCTTTGCACGCAATTGTCATATAGCATTTGTCAGAGTATGAGAATAATTCTTCTGGGCACGGCGTGGCCCTATCGGGGCGGACTGGCTGTCTATAACGAGCGTCTCGCCCATCAGTTCCAGTCCGAAGGCCACGAGGTGGAGATCTGTACCTTCACTCTCCAGTACCCCGGCTTCCTGTTTCCCGGCAAGACGCAGTTCAGCAGCGAACCTGCACCCGCCGACCTGAACATCGTCCGACGGGTGAACTCCTGCAATCCCTTCAACTGGATCAGCGTGGGCCGCGAGATCTGCCGCAAGGCGCCCGACCTGCTCATCATCAAGTTCTGGCTGCCCTTCATGGGCCCCTGCTTCGGTACCATCGCTGCCCTGGCCAGAAGGAACGGGCGGACGTGTGTCGTCAGCATCCTCGACAACCTCATCCCCCACGAGTCGCGTCCCGGCGACCGTCCGTTCACGTGGTGGTTCTGCCGTTCGGTCGATGGCTATGTGGCCATGTCGCAGAGTGTGCTGGGCGACGTCGATCGCTTCAAGGTCAACATCGGCAAGCCGCGCGTCTTCTCGCCCCATCCGCTCTACGACAACTTCGGCGAACCCGTTTCGCGCGAGGAGGGCTGCCGCTACCTCGGCCTCGATCCTGCCTGTCGCTACTTCCTGTTCTTTGGCCTGATACGCGACTACAAGGGGCTGGACTGGCTCCTCGAAGCCTTTGCCGCGTTCGTCCGCGAGCGGACATCTGGCCCCCAGGCAGCCGACAACTGGCGCCTCATTGTGGCAGGCGAATTCTATAGCAACGGCGCCAAGTATCTCGACCAGGCGCGTGCCCTGGGCATCTCCGACCGCATTGTCTGGAAGACCGAGTTCGTGCCCGACCACGAGGTGCGCTACTATTTCGCAGCCGCCGACCTCATCGCCCAGCCCTACAAGTCGGCCACCCAGAGCGGCGTGACGCAGATTGCCTATCATTTCCAGAAACCCATGCTTGTGACGCGTGTGGGCGGCCTCGCCGAAATCGTGCCCGATGGCAGGGTGGGCTATGTGGTCGAACCCGAACCCCGGGCCATTGCCGCAGCGCTCCAGGCGTTTGCCACCCGCCAGCCCGACTTCAGCGCGGGACTCGCCGCCGAGAAGGAGAAGTACAGCTGGTCTGTCTTCACACAACGATTGATTTCATTGATGAACAAATAATAGAACTATGACTGAGAATAATGACCCTGCTTCGAATGTAACCCCCGAGAACGCCTCCCTTCCCTCGGACGCGACCAACGGGAGCAACCCCTCAAACCCTTCAACCCCCACGTCCCCCGACCGCATGGTGTTCAGCATCCACGATGCCCCCGACGCGCGTATCAAGGCTGTCAGCGAAAAGAAGGCCCACTATGCCGCCTTCCGCTGGTATGCCGTCTTTGTCCGTCCCAATCACGAGCTGCAGATTCACGACTACCTGATGGGCATCGAGAAAAAGAAGTCGCCAAGGCCTCATCGCGGCAAGGCCAAGAAGGAGGACCTGCTCGTCCCGATTCAACCCGAAAAGGTGCGGATGGAGTGCTTTGTCCCCATCAAGCGCGTTCATGTCAAGTATTCCGACCGCATGGTGTGGAAGGAGAGGGTGCAGACACCTGGACTTATCTTCGTGCATACGGTGCTCGACAATCGCGACCCCTTGTTCCATAGCCCCATCTCCGAGTACGTCGTCGGCTTCCTCAACGACCGCACCCGCCATTGGCCGCAGCCCATCCCCGACGCCGAGATGAAGGAGTTCAAGGCGCTGTGCCAGGCCGACTGGCTCATCTCGGTCGAGAAGCCCCAGTATGAGATTGGCGACAAGGTGCTCATCCTCGAAGGTGCGCTCCGCGGCCACGTCGCCCGGCTCTACGACATCCGCGAGACGGTGAGCAAGACGGAGTACGAGAAGGACCGCCAGGGCAATCAGATCCTCGACAGCGAGGGCAACCCCATCTACCTGCGCAAGACGAAGCTCTGCGTCAGCCTCAATGCCGATCTGGTCGCCGTCTTCGAGGTCGATGCCGACAAGGTCGTCAAGGCGCCCAAGGACGCTCCCGACTTTGCCGTATATGAGTAAGGATAATTAGGGATATTAAGGGATATTTGGGGATATTAAGGGACGACACCTTTGCCTGTAGAGCATGGGACACGAGAAACATACGTCCCTTAGAATCCCTTAGAATCCCTTAGAATCCCTTAAAATCCATTTAAAACCCCCTTTTTTGCACATCTTTTTTCCTTTAAGAAAAAAAATATCGACGAAAATTTGGAGATATCGATGAAATTCGGTATCTTTGCGGCATAAAATAAGGAAGCGTCAGTCTCTTCTCCCTTCGAAGGCCGGGGAGGCTGGCGGCCAATCATTTTTGCTGAGTTATTCACTTTCTATAACAAACCTGTTTTAATACTAAATTATGGCAGAAAACAAAAAGCGCGTCTATCTCTTCGGCAATGGTAAGGCCGAAGGAAAGGCAGACATGAGAAACCTTCTGGGTGGCAAGGGTGCCAACCTTGCCGAGATGAACCTTATTGGAGTACCCGTACCTCCAGGATTCACCATCACCACCGATGTTTGTAACGAGTATTACCAGATTGGTAAGGACAATGTGGTTGAACTCCTCAAGGATGAAGTGCTGGGAGCTGTTAAGCACATCGAGGTGCTGATGAACAACACCTTCGGCGATCCCGCCAACCCACTCCTCGTTTCTGTACGTTCAGGTGCCCGTGCTTCTATGCCTGGTATGATGGATACCATCCTCAACCTCGGCCTTAACGATGAAGTTGTTGAAGGTCTTTCGAAGAAGACCGGCAATCCTCATTTCGCATGGGATTCCTATCGTCGTTTCGTTCAGATGTACGGCGACGTTGTGATGGGCCTCAAGCCTGTCAACAAGACCGATATCGACCCCTTCGAGGCCATCATCGAGCAGGTGAAGGAGGAGTACAAGGTCGTTCTCGACAAGGATATTCCTGTTGAGGGCCTTCAGGAACTCGTCACCAAGTTCAAGGCTATGATCAAGGAGCGCACCGGCAAGGCATTCCCCGTTGACGTATATGAGCAGCTGTGGGGCGCCATCTGCGCCGTGTTCGACTCCTGGATGAACGAGCGTGCTATCCTCTATCGCAAGATGGAGGGCATCCCCGCCGAGTGGGGCACCGCCGTTTCGGTTATGGCCATGGTATTCGGCAACATGGGCAACACCTCCGCTACGGGTGTATGCTTCAGCCGTGACGCCGCTACGGGCGAAAACCTCTTCAACGGCGAGTATCTCGTCAACGCACAGGGCGAGGACGTTGTGGCTGGTATCCGTACGCCACAGCAGATCACCATCGAGGGTTCCCGTCGTTGGGCAAAGCGTGCCGAGATCTCCGAGGAGGAGCGTGCAGCCAAGTATCCTTCGATGGAGGAGGCAATGCCCGAGATCTACAAGGAGCTCGACGCCCTGCAGACCAAGCTCGAGAACCACTATCACGACATGCAGGACATGGAGTTCACCGTACAGGAGGGCAAGCTCTGGTTCCTCCAGACTCGTAACGGCAAGCGCACCGGTACCGCTATGGTCAAGATCGCCATGGACCTCATGCACGAAGGTCTCATCGACGAGAAGACCGCCATCGAGCGCTGCGAGCCTCAGAAGCTCGACGAGCTCCTGCACCCCGTATTCGACAAGAACGCTCTGAAGAAGGCACAGGTGCTCACCACCGGTCTGCCGGCATCTCCTGGCGCTGCCTGCGGTCAGATCGTCTTCAATGCCGACGATGCTGAGGCTTGGCACAAGAATGGTCACAAGGTTGTGATGGTTCGTATCGAGACCTCACCCGAAGACCTCGCAGGTATGGCTGCT
>JAEEUA010000139.1 GCA_016286775.1 Bacteroidales bacterium | reverse complement strand
AAGTGCTGCTGATGAATGCCGAGGCCAAGGTTCGCCAGGGCAAGAACGGTGATGCACCATTCAACCAGGTGCGTGCACGTGCCCAGATGCCTTCGGTGAACGGTGTCACGGTGGATCAGATCCTGGAAGAGCGTCGTGTGGAGCTTTGCGCCGAGTGGGGCTTGCGCTACACCGACCTCTGCCGCACGGGCCAGGCTTCCAGCGTGCTTGGCAAGTATGGCTGGAACGAGGGCAGCCGATATATCCCGGTTCCTTCGAACCAGATCATCAATACGCCTGAGCTGGGCGAGGATCCCGAATAATCTTTTTCTATCACGAATTAGAGAGACTTTTTCTATCACGAATTAGAGAATTTGAGAATTATTTTTTGTGATGGCTTCGGTCAAGACTTTAAAATTCGATAATTCGATAATTCGTGATAAGAAAATAAAAATTCGTGATAAGCAAAAATTCGTGAAAAAGATAAAAAGACACTTAGCATGAAACAGTATCGCAAATTACTGATAGGACTGGTAAGCCTGGCTCTGGTCGTATGCTCGTGCGGCGGAACGAACGAGCAGGCAAACCAGGGGGAAGGCGAGACCACCGAACTGAGTGCCGACGAACTGCTCGACCTTGTGCAGCGACAGTGCCTGAAATACATGTGGGAAGGCGCCGACCCGACTTCGGGACTGGCCTACGAGCGTATCCACCTCGATGGCATCTATCCATCGAACGACAAGACGACCATCACAACGGGCGGTTCGGGCTTTGGCGTTGCCGGCCTGATTGTCGGCATGGACCGCGGCTGGATTAAACGTGCAGAAGGCGTGGCCCGACTGACGCGCATCGTCGATTATCTGGCGAAGGCCGACCGTTATCACGGCGTGTGGTCGCACTGGATGGACGGACCTTCGGGCAAGACCATCCCCTTCGGCACCAAGGACAATGGCGGCGACCTGGTGGAGTCGTGTTTCCTGATGCAGTCGCTGCTTTGCGTGCGCCAGTATCTGAAGGCCGACGTCGAGGCAGAAGCCTACGTGATAGACAAGATCAACGAGCTGTGGAAGGCCATGGAATTCGACTGGTACACCCGAGGCGGACAACACGTGATCTATTGGCATTGGAGCCCCGACTACGGCTGGGAAATGAACTTCCCGCTGGAGGGCTACAACGAATGCCTTATCACCTACATCCTCGCCGCAGCCAGCCCGACGCACTCGGTGCCTGCCGAATGCTATCACGAAGGTTGGGCACGCAGTGGTGGCATCCGAAGCGATGCTGCGCCCTATGGGTATCCGCTCGACGTGAAGCATAACGGTGCCGAGACGTACGGCGGTCCGCTCTTCTGGGCACACTACAGTTGGATCGGGCTTTGCCCCAAGGGGCTCACCGACCAGTATGCCGACTATTGGCACGTCACAGCCAATCACGCCCTTGCCAACTATGCCTACTGTGTCGAGAATCCCAAGGGATACAAGGGCTACGGCAAGGATTGCTGGGGACTTACTGCCAGTTATTCGCCCGATGGCTATGCAGCCCATGCGCCCAACCAGGACCTTGGCGTAATCACTCCTACGGCTGCCCTTTCGAGCTTCCCCTACACGCCCGAACAAAGTATGGCTGCCCTGCGCTTCTTCCATTCCAAGGAGTCGTTCATCTGGGGCAAATATGGCCCATACGATGCCTTTTCGCTCGATCCTTCGTGGACGCTGCCCCGCTATCTGGCCATCGACCAACTGACCATTGCACCCATGATTGAGAACTATCGCACAGGTCTGCTCTGGATGCTCTTCATGAGTTGCCCGGAGGTGCAGGAGGGGTTGAAGAAACTGGGGTTTACGGTTAATAATTAACTATTGACGGGAGTAAACGGGAGTTAGCTGGAGTTAGCGCTACGCGCGGGAGTTAACGGACGATAGTTCAATTAACAATAAATAATTAACAATTAACAGTTGTCGGCTCGAACAAAATCCTTCCAGGCGGAGGTATCGTCCGTTAACTCCCGCTAACTCCCGCTAACTCCCATTAACTCCCAATTAAAAAAAATAATAAAAAATTTTTGCTATGAAAAGAACAATATGGGGTTTGACCCTATTGCTGGGCTTGGCCAGCTGCTCGGGAAATAAGTCGGGCAACGAGATGGATGCCTTCATCAACGACCTGATGGGCAAGATGACGCTCGAAGAGAAGTTGGGCCAGCTCAACCTTCCCGTAACGGGTGATATCGTGACGGGTGCCGCCCAGTCGAGCAACGTGGCCGAAAACATTCGTGCTGGTCGTGTGGGCGGCCTCTTCAATCTGAAGGGTGCAGGTCGCGTGGCTGAACTGCAGCGCATTGCTGTCGAGGAAAGTCGTCTCGGCATCCCCCTCATCTTCGGCATGGACGTCATCCATGGCTACGAGACAGTGTTTCCCATTCCTTTGGGACTCTCCTGCACCTGGGACATGGAGGCCATCGAGCGTTCGGCACAGATTGCTGCGCAGGAAGCCACGGCCGACGGCATCTGCTGGACGTTCAGTCCGATGGTCGATATCTGTCACGATGCCCGCTGGGGCCGAATCTCGGAAGGCAATGGTGAGGACCCCTTCCTCGGAAGCCGCATCGCCGAAGCCATGGTGCGCGGCTATCAGCAGGGCGACCTCACCCGCAATAACACCATGATGGCCTGCGTGAAGCACTTTGCCCTATATGGCGCTCCCGAGGCAGGCCGCGACTACAACACCGTCGATATGAGCCTTTGGCGCATGTACAACGAGTATTTCCCACCCTACAAGGCAGCCTGCGATGCAGGTGCCGGCAGCTATATGGCCAGCTTCAACATCGTCAACGGTGTGCCTGCAACCGGTAATCGCTGGCTTCTGACCGACGTGCTTCGCAAGCAGTGGGGCTTCGATGGCTTCGTGGTGAGCGACTACACCGGCATCTACGAGATGATTGCCCACGGCATGGGTGACCTGAAGGACGTGAGTGCCTTGGCTCTGCACGCTGGTCTGGACATGGACATGGTCAGCGACGGTCTGGTAGGCACGCTTGCCGAGAGCCTCAAGGAAGGACGCACCACGCAGGCAGATATCGACCAGGCTTGCCGTCGCATCCTGGAGGCCAAGTACAAGCTTGGACTGTTTGAAGACCCCTACCGCTACTGCGACACCACTCGCTATGCCAAGGAGGTCTATACCGAGGAGAATCGCCGTGAGGCACGCAAGATTGCTGCCGAAAGCTTTGTGCTCCTCAAGAACGAGGGCAATATCCTGCCTTTGAAGCGCCAGGGCAAGATTGCACTCATCGGTCCCTTGGCCAATACCCGTGCCAACATGCCGGGTACCTGGAGCGTAGCAGCCACCAGCGAACGCTACAGCACTGTGGTCGAAGGTCTGCGGCGTGCCGTGGGCGACAAGGCACAGGTGCTCTATGCCAAGGGCTGCAACCTCATGTACGATGCCCAGGCCGAGGCTGATGCCACGATGTTCGGACGTGAGATGCGCGACAGCCGCAGTGATGCTGCTATGCGTGCCGAGGCTCTTGCCATTGCACGCCAGGCCAACGTCATCGTCTTTGCAGGCGGTGAGGCTTCGGAGATGGCAGGAGAGTGTTCGAGCCGTGTCGGCATCGAGATGCCCGATGCCCAGCATGACCTCCTCGTCGAACTTGTGAAATTGGGCAAACCCATTGTGCTGCTCAACTTCTCGGGACGTCCGATGGTCCTGAATTGGGAAACCGAGCACATTCCCGCTATCCTTGAGGTATGGTTCGGTGGCAGCGAGACTGCCGATGCCATTGCCGATGTCGTCTTCGGCGACGTCGTTCCTTCGGGCAAGCTCACCACGTCGTTCCCTCGGAATGTAGGTCAGCTGCCGATGAGCTACAGCTACTACAACACGGGTCGTCCCGTTCAGGCCGACTCCTTCGTGAAGTTCCAGAGCTGCTACATGGACGTGAGCAACACGCCTCTCTATCCCTTCGGCTACGGCTTGAGCTACACCACCTTCAGCTATTCGCCTATCTCACTCAGCAGCAATGAGTTGACGAGCAACGGTACAATTGAGGCAAAGGTAACCCTTTCGAACACGGGTAGTTGTACGGGCACCGAAGTCGTTCAGCTCTACATCCGCGACCTCGTGGGCAGCGTCACTCGTCCCGTCAAGGAACTGAAGGGCTTCCGTCGTGTTACCCTCAAGGAAGGCGAGAGCTGCGTGGTAACGTTCCCCATCGACGCCGACCTGCTCAAGTTCTACAACGGCGACATCGAATATGTCTGCGAACCGGGCGAGTTTGAGGTGATGATCGGCACCAGCAGCGCCGATGTCCAATCAGCTCGATTCACGCTGAAATAAAAACCATCACGATGGACAACCTATTCGAGCCATAGTTGAAATAGGAATATGTTCTAATCTTCGGTTCTAAAATAGCGAGGGTCGCAATCGGCTGGATTGCGGCCCTCACGTGATACGTGATATGAGTTTAGTTAGCTATCTATAGCTTTCGCGATTTAAGCCACAAGGCCAACAGCGGGTCGGTGATCTGGTAGAATCCTTCGTGCCGGGTCAATAGGTCGTATTCTAATAGTTTCTTAGATGCAGATTGGACGGCGCTGGACGATTTCATGCGATGTCGCTTGATGAAAGCTGCCGATGTGATGCTTTTTACGGGACCTCCCTCTTCGCTCATGGCATAGAGCAGTTCTTTTTGAGGTTCGGTAATCATGGCCAGCTGTTCTCGCAGACGAGGTTCGCACTCCAGGATATATTCATCGACAAGGTGTCGGGTGTTTTCAGTATTGCAAGTGTCTCCGGCTGGGGTGATGATGAAGGCATCCTTCATGATACGCTGCAGGTATAAGGTGACGCCATGGAATGCATCATAGACAAGTCGGATGGCATCCCTTTCGATAGCTTTTCCCGCTTGTTCGAAATGGTGACAGACAAAGTCACAATATACGTCGAAGGGGATAGCTTCGAGAACAATGCTGCGTGCGCTCATGAAGAATGGTCGCTTTTCCGAAAAGAACATCTCTTCCATCAACCTGCGCTGACTTCCAGCAAAGACGAAATTGGCATTGCTGATGTTCTGAATGAAAGTGCGAAGTAGCGCCTCCACATTCTTCTCGGGGTACTTGGTGACCTGTTGGAACTCATCAATTACAATGATGCAGCGTCGGTCGGCTTTTTCAATATACTCAAAGATTTCCTTCAGTGTATATTCCGGTTTAGTGATGTCGCCTAACCGTACATCGAAGGTCGGAGTGTTCTGCACGGGGTCATAGCCGAAACTGGCACCCAAGGATCTTAGTGTCGCCGTGAAGAGTTTCATCATTCGGGAACTGCGAGTAGCAAGGCGATCGAATGCCGTTATTCCCATCAGTTGTATCAACTCTCGGAACGAAGATGTGTGCAGTATGTCGATGTTCATCAGCACATAATCCTTGCCTGCGCCTTCTCCTTCAAGGCAATGCTCCACCAGTTTGGTCTTGCCCATACGACGCTGCGACATCAGCACCACGTTCTCCTGACTATCCAGAAAACGCTTCAACTGCGAAGACTCGGTTTCGCGGTCGCAGAAGTATTCATCGGGAATCTTGCCCGTCACTATGAAGGGATTCGTGTTCTTTGCCATATCCTTAGATTTTTGCGTGTTTTTTATGCAGACAAAATTATTTTTTTTACATAAAATCTCCAATACGGTGCAAAAATACTAAATTTTTCGTAGAAGAACAGCAATGATGGTAGCATTTTTCATTTTCAAGACGGAATTATACATGATTTGACAGGTATGAATGTCATTCAATCAAAACGACCCACCGAATTAAGCATTGCGATGTGGTTTCGCAGGTTCGTAAATCTCTGGTCTCTTTGACATTCGCCTGCATCAAGATGGCAGTAGGAGAGAAATAAAGCGAGGGCCGCAATCGGCTGGATTGCGGCCCTCGCTATTAGTTGGTCAGCACAAACTTGTTAGTTGGCTATCTTGGTCACGCTGGCACTCGTGATGATGGGTGAACGATTGAACCCCCAGTCAGTGTATTCTACTACAAATATGTACTCTCCGGTATCCTGATCATAGCAGGATTGTAAATTGGTGATTGTGTAGGTTACATCACGCTCGCTTTCATAGTACCAAGTGTAGATATCACCAGCTAAGACTTGCTCTGATGAAGTCAATACACGGAAGAAATTAGTTGCATACTGGTTTTCATTTCGATCATAACCTTCATAGTGGAAGGTAATCGTTGCGCCATTGTTCCATGTGCTGAGGTCGGCAAACGTGGTTAGGTTGCAATGATAAATATAGCTGCGTGTATTACCGTCCACAACAACATCTGCATGCCAAGAGGGTTCGCCCACTGTAAGCGGCATAGTTGGGGTCCTATCGACAACCACAGTGATTCGCTCGACGCTGGCATTGTATCCGTTTCCGGCTACTGCCGTGACGAGAATCTGGCAGTTTCCTTCGCCTGTAGCGTGAACTGTGGGTACGCCATTGTCCATAGTCACAGTTGCCACAGTAGCATCGGACGATGAGTACGAGAAGTTTGCACCTGTTGAGGAAGTTGCCGTAATTGCCATGGTTTGTCCAATCTCATCGAAGGTCATGGAGATGGGGCTGACGACAAGGTTGTGTCGCTTTTCGGGGCTTGTTGCACCAATAATTTCGATTTCAACTGCCGTGACGTTTAATGGACGGTCTTCATCCTGCAGCAGCCACATGCCTCCCGACTCGACGGCCTGGTTAAACCTCTTCGCACTGAATGTGTAGTAGGTCGTATGCTGGAGGTCGTCACCGAATTTGTCATAAACGAGCAAATTGCCATTGGCATCATCAAAGTAGATGTTCGCAGGCTTGCTGGCAAAATGAACGATGACAGTGGCCTTTGCATCATTGCTGACAAGCAATTCCTGAATACCTGCAAGGCTGATGAAGACACCATTGTTGTAGGTATATGTGTCGGTGGGATCGTCAGGATTAATATAAATGAACTGTCCTCCATGGAATGGAACGGATACGCCTTCGATGAGTGTCGGGTCGACAGCTTCCTGCGGATTGTCTGGTTTCAGGTCGCCTCGGTCGGTGACTTTTTCTGCAACTTGCGTGTCAAGAATCCAGCTGGTCTTCGTAATATCTGATACCCAATCGCTGAAACCAGTGTAGGCATCAGTAATGTGGACATACTCCTGCGGCCATTCGAAGAATTTCGGCAAGAGCATCATCTGTGGTGCCGTGGATTGATCCTTGTTGGTCTTGATTGTGCCGCTTGTGATAATCTTGGTGGCATCCTTGTCGTCACGTTTGCAATGGAGGCGGATATAGCCTTCGGCAAAGAGCTGCGAAAGGTGGGTGGCATATTGTCCTTGTCCGTTACCCACATTCCATACATAACCCATTGAGATTTGCTCGCCAATTGTCTGGACACCTTCGATATTCTGGAAAGTGGCCCCCGCATTGATAATGGCGTGTTCCAAAGGATTGTTGTTCCAACCTGTTTCCTGCATCAAAGCGTGGATCTCACCCTTGGTTGCCGGTAATTGGCCAAAGTAAACGTCGGTTTCGTATGCGCCACCAGCAGCCATTGGCGTGACGTAGAGCCATGTGGTTTTGGCTTCGGAAGATATGACTTCCCAGTGCGCCGCAATCCTTTTTTTCCCCCAAGGTGTCTCGACTTCTTTTTCTTCAACCCATTCGTAAGTCCTGTCATCCTCCTCCTTGTAGGTAAGGTCGAGGACAACATCGTTGAAGTCGAAATCGAATTTGGAAAGGTCTTCGCAGACAAGGAGCGCGTTTTCGGTGATGTAGTTGTTGTCTTTGATATTCGTGTTATCAAGGCCACGGGCAATAAATACCAGGTCATTGAGGTCGGCGTCACTATAGTTCATCCAGTCCTCAAAGCAAAGGTATTGGCTGGGGTCCCAAACCTTCGTTCCATCTCCATCAAGATCAAGACCATTGATATTGAAGGTGGCGGTATAGCTCATCCTATGGGTGCCGTCTGCTTCAATCGGGCCGTCAATCTTGTTGTTCAGCTTCCACTCGGAGTATCGTTGTCCGGAGCCATCCGTATTTCTGATCCAGAATCCATATTCCGAAATATTGTCGGGAATATCGATTTGGATGGGGTGGGATACCAGATACTGGTCACGAATATTGTTCTGACTCCATTGATTTCGGGGTGTAAATGCAGCAGCAATATTGAAGGTACCATCCAAGTCAGTCCTGCTAACATTTCCATTGGTATCTACCGTCTCAAGATCGATGCGCTGCTTATGAGTGCCTGTGATTATGGGCAACTCCTTGATGTAGTACATGTGCTCATCCTGGCCCATGATGGTCTTGGTGATTTCGTTTCCTTGATCGTCATATTCTTCCTCATCGACGTACCAGTAGATACCGATTTCGTCGTTGGCAGAAGTTGTCCAATGCATAGGACACAATTTGATGCAACGGGCCGTGGTGAGGAAGTCCTGCGTTACTTGTCCGAGGTTGGAGTTTTCGTATGTGTTGCTGGGAATGTCTAACTCGGGCAGGAATAGTCTGTAATTGATGTGCTGCTCGGGAGAGATATGAAGGGTGTCAGCATTAGAGTCCAAAAGAGTAATAGTCGGCGATTGGTTGCCTCCTGCACGTGTAACAGGCCCGATGTGACGAGCCAGTTGGCCGAAGAGGTCCCAGTTCTGGTTGGGGTCAATTTTTCCGAACTGTTTTTCGAACTCGTGAGTGTAGGCCACATCCTGAATCTGTTGGTCACTGAACGGCTCGTAGTCCTGGCAGGAACTGACTAGAGCCAACGTGCCTGCCAATAGCAGACACCTTCTAAGGGATAGAATAATCTTTTTTTCCATAAGACAGGTCATATTATAATTAATGAACGATTAAGCAAGGTAATGTGGCAAGTATCAAGCAAGGTGCGGCTTGTCGTATTACAATTCCATCTTTATTTAGTGTTATTTCAGCGCAAAAGTGGTTATTTTTTGTGGATTTTTTTATATTGATATTATCCAAAATGTTCAAATATTGTTAAATTTCTGCTCATTTGCCACAAAATGGAATCTATAATTAGCAAAATAACAAAACCGAGGGCTGCAATCCTGATGGTTGCAGCCCTCGTGGGAGTATTGAAGTGAAATCGATTCAGACTAATTAATCACTGGTCAATTGAACGTTTGATAAAGTGTGCGTCCTCAGATATTCGTCTCTTTGGCTTCCCAATGGGCGGGAATCACAATTTCGCTGCCATTGATTGTTTTCTTTTCTTCCTTTTTCTT
>JAEEUA010000138.1 GCA_016286775.1 Bacteroidales bacterium | reverse complement strand
CAAACTCTTCTATTTGATGGTCAAAACTATTTTCAACTATATCTTTTAGACCTTTTACATATTTGTCTGTCAGAAATTTCTCTTGGTCTTTATATTGGGCAAGTGTCGCTCCATGTATAGCTTTTGCATCATTAACCTCATTGATACTTATTTTAGCAATAGATTCACGAAGTTCCTTTTCTTGCTGATTAGAACAAGAAAAAAGCATTAAAGCAAAAACAAATAGAAGAGTCTTTTTTATCATATTAATTGCTCAATAACTGGATTGATAGTATCTATATATTTGTCTTGCATTGCTTCTGGAGCACATATCAGACTCGCAATCCAAACAATAAGAAAGATAAATATCTCCAGTAAAAGCGGCCATATTGCAAATAATGTAAGAAATGCAAGTAATAGTATCAGAATTATATTTACTATCCAAAATACCCAAGGATGGTGAGAAGGAAAATTTAAAATCGAATCATACCATCCATATTCTGGATCAAGAGCAGATTGTAGTGTTGAAAACTTTCTATCATTTTGGTAATAAAAAACAGAAATGGACTTGATTTTTTCTTCGAATTGCAGTGTTGGCTCAGACTTGCCATTCCGGATTCTATCAATAGATGACGGTGTACATTGTAATATTCTTGCTAATGATTCTACGTCGCCATCACATGCAAGAAAAAGATCGTTCATTAAATCTTTAGCATCGCGCATTTCTACAATTTTTGCGACTTCGATTCTTTCTTCTGCATTATCTGTACATGATGTACACACAAAAGAAAGAAATGCTATAAAAGCAAACAGGATTCTTGATAATTGTTTCATATAATATTGTTTTTTTGTCTAAAAAGGAAAAATTACGGTATAAATTCTATTTCTTACATCTAATCTGAAGATTCAGTCTAATGTGGACGTGTCAATCATCCCCTCTAATTAACGAGCCAATGTTTTGCCTTAGGCGGCTACCACGTTAAAAGCGAGCGTTATAAATAGAGGCAATCCTTTATGTCATTTCCATTGTAGATTAAATATTCTCAGCCGCAAAGATACGCCTATTTTGCGACATCTCCAAATATTTGTCTAATTTTTTACATTTTCACTTTGTCAAACCCTGATAGAGTGAGAAGAGGTGGGCGACGCAATCGGATTCGGTGAAACCTTTGAAGGGGATACCGTAGCTTTAAGATATTGTATGGTTGTTATGGCATTTGAGTTAACATATTGGCCTTGGCATGTTAACGAAATTCCATTTTAGTTAACATGTATTCGGTGTGGGCGAACTTCATCTTGCAGATCTTACTTTTTTGCGACATTTCCAAATCTTTGCCCGTTCTTTCTAATTCGATAGAGGAGGCTTGCACTGTTTCGATGAAAGCCTTGTAAATTAGATGATTATTGAGTCGGTTTAATTGCCCTGTTTTAAGGCAATTCCTGAATTTCAGCGTCTTGTAGTCCTTTGATGATTTGACGTTTGAAATATTTGAAAAAATAAATTTTTGGGTAGCCCACCAAACAAAGGGATTGTCAAAACAACAACCCCTTTTTGAAAAATTAGTCTTGGAGGCTTTCACGAAACCGATGAAAGTCTTGTAAATCAGAAACTTGCAAATTATGCTTGATTTGGAGACTGGAATTGCTTTATGAAGAAAAATGAGAAATGAGAAATGAGAAAATGAGAAATAGGTGTCGATGGGTGCATTGAAAGAAAGGTGAAAATGGCAGACAACCTCGGCCCAATGGCCTGGTTGTTTCTGCCGGAAAATGAGCTGCCTCAATGGCAGCAGAAAATTGCACTTCGTGCAGAAAATCCATCCGGACCCTAAGTATATCAGTATACGGACGAGCAAATATTTTCTGCGAAGCACATTTTCTGCTGCCTATTGCTTCTCTCGGACGTGACCGAAGGGAACAAGGCAGCACATTTTCCGGCCAAGTCTCCGCTATTGAAGCGAGAGACGCGGCCATTTTCACCAAAAATAATGTGAAAAGTTTAGCTAATAGCAAAATGCTATAAGCTTTGATAATCAGCGTTTTGTATATAGGCTGCATGGTTCAGAAGGCTTGCCTTGATTTAAGGCAAGCCTTGTAAATCAGCGATTTAAGGGGTTACACACTATGGTACACTTCTCCATTACTAAGTGGTACACTTTTGGATTACCATATACAATAAAATCGAGCAATCCTCACTTGAAAGATTTTAAAATTATATTTTGTGAGATTTTGAGCGCAGCGACAACATTGAAAGTAAGGTGAAAATGGCAGCGGCACTGGCATCAATAGCCGTGCCTGGCTGCCGGAAAATGTACAGGTCCAATACCTGCAGAAAATCGCACTGCGTGCGGAAAATCCATCCGGACCCAAACATATTTCTATAACGCTACGGATTGAACAGATTTATCAGATTGGTGTATGGTCGGAACGATATAACAGCCCCGAAGGGGCGAGAAGATTACAGACGGGGGTGTTAACCCCCGGTATATGAATACCCCCAGAAGGAAGCCCTGTAAGGGCGACAAGAGTCTTTCGTGCTTTCAGCACTCGGTTTGTTGGGGCCTGGTATAACGGGGGTTACACCCCCGCCTGTAGTCTGATCAGCCTTTCAGGCTTAAAGTCTCCGCTATTGAAGCGAGAGACGAGGCCATTTTCACCATAAATAAGGACAGATAAGGCGATTTTTTTTGTGTGTGAAGGGTGGATTTTGAAGCAAAAGGAGGCGTTTTGGGTGTGTCGAGGGTAATTTTTGAGCAAAATGGAGCTATTTTTGACGCAATTTATGGCCTATTATTTGCCCTTGACGAATAAATTTTGCTGTTTATTTTCTTTGGTTAGATAATAACGAAATGTTCGAATCTTTGATTATCAACAAATTACAGTTATATTTCTCATTTTCTCATTTTCTCATTTCTCATTTTTCAAAATAACTACATCGCGCGTAATATTTTATATATAATAATTATTTAATATTTTATATATTTAAAAATTTATAGTTTAAAACTCACCCCCCTTGAAATCTATTGTCCCCCACACAAAATGAAAAAATGAGAATGAGAAAATGAGAAAATGAGAAAACTGAGACAATCAGACCCGCCTAACCCTAACTTTGTAGATTTTTAGGAGCCGATGTTGACTATTTCAGGTGTTGTCACCTAAAAAGTGGGGCGTTTTGAGGATAAAAATATAATTTTTTATATTAAAATCCGTTAAATTCACACTCGAAAGCACCTTTTTTGGCGAATGAGACGGGAAAATGCGTAACTTTGCACTGTCGAAAAGAAATTGCGCGCACCTTTGAGACCTCTACTTTTGTGATTTTCTATCTTATCAATCAACTTTATTGTCCCAAGAAACTATGTTATTACCCCAAGAAACCATGTTCAACGAATCCTCTACCAACCTGCAATCTGACGGCCGACCTATTTCTTCCTCGGTTGGAGATGGCACCCTATCGGCCGACAACGTGAAATCCGATCCACACCCTTCCGCCTCTTCTTGCTCCGTGAAATGTTTGCTTCAACGTCTTTGTTCCCTCTTTTGGCCGACAAAGTGCAGCCCCGCCTCGAACATGCATCCCACGGCCGAGAAACAACCCGCCTCCGAACCCGCAAGCATCCCCCAGGCCGACAGAGTGCCCACCCACAGTACTGCCTCCCAACCTGACGGCCCAAAGGATGATAGGGCAAAAGAGATTACTGCATCCTCACGGCCGCGACAATACAAGCCCCAAAGCGCGGAGGCATCTTTAGGGCCGACAAAGTGCAACCCCCCAGCGCAGAGAGCATTGTCAGGGCCGAGAGAATGGTGGACAAGCATGACTGCGACGGGACCGACTGGATGATATTTTTGCCCTACTGTCGGGTGGTGCTACGGACCTGTACGGGAATTGGTCAAGGTTGCTCATCTTGCGATGTTTCTGCATGCTTCGCAGCATATTCCGAGGGCGTCATGCCATAGTATTTGCGGAAGACGGTCGAGAAATGTGACTGGTTGTTGAAACCTACGGCATAAGCCACCTGGGTGATGTTGATCTTCTTCTCGCGAATCAGCCGTTCGGCCTGCTGCAGGCGCAGGTTGCGGATGAAGTCGCCCGTCGAGACGCCCGTGATCTCCTTCATCTTGCGATGCAGCTGTGCACGGCTGATGCCTACCTCCTTGGTGAGACATTCGACATTGAATTCCGAGTTGTCCAGGTTTTCGTTGATTACCTTGATGATACGATCCATCAGGGCGTCGTTGTTACCCTTTACCTCGATGTTCTCGACCTTGTCTTCCTGCTGCAGAGCACCCGAGAACTTGCCACGGAGGCGACGGACGTTGTCGATCAGATTGTCAATCTGGACATGCAGTTCATCCATGTTGAAGGGCTTGGAGATGTAGGAGTCTGCCCCGTTGCGGATGCCCGCCAACCGGTGTTCCACTTCGCTCTTCGACGTGAGCAGGATGACGGGAATGTCGCTCAGCTGCGGTACGCTCTTGATGTTCTTGAGCAGCGTGATGCCGTCCATTTCGGGCATGATGATGTCGCTGATGACCAGGTCGTAGCTTTCGGCAAAGAGTGCCCGGATGGCCTCCTTTCCATTGGTGACGCTGTCGAAATGATACCAGGTGCCGAGTTCGGAGGCGATGAACTGCGAAATCTCGGGTTCGTCATCCACAATCAGGATGCGGTAGTTCTTGTTCGGTTGCCGGTTGTTCCCTTTGGCCACATCTGCGCGAAGTTCTGATGCCAGATTGTCGCCTCCAGCCGGCAGGTCGTTGGACGCCAGTATCGACTCGGGTTTCAGGTGCTTGTTGCCCAAGGGGAGCTGCACTTCGATACATGCTCCGCGTTCTCCATCGGTGCGGTTGTAGGCCTTGATGGTTCCTCCATGGAGCTGCACGATCGAACGGCTCAGGTTCAGCCCGATGCCGGACCCTGCGCTGATGATGCCGCGTGCGTTGGAACCCTGATAGAAGCGTTCGAAGAGCTTGTCGGTGTTGTCCTCCTTGAAGCCGATGCCGCTGTCGATGAGCAGAATGCGTGCTCGTTGCCCGTCCTGACTCAGTACAAATCGGATGGAGCCGCCGTCGAAGGTGTATTTGAAGGCATTGGACAGCAGGTTGGTGAGCACCTTGTCGAAATTGGAATGGTCGATCCAGACACGCACTTCGGGGTCGGCATGCTCGAAGGTGAACGAGATGCCACGCTGCTGGGCATGATATTGGAAGTTCGTGCAAATGTTCTGGATGAACTTCACCAGGTCGGTCTCCTGGCATTTCAGGTTCAGCTGGTCCTTGTCGATGCGACGTTCGTCGAGAATCTGGTTCACCAGGAGCAGCAGCCGTTGGGCGTTGTTGTCGATGATGTCCATGTAGTGCATCATCTCGTCGCGTGTCGAGTCGTCGGTGAAGGATGCGACCTTGGCCTGCAGCTTCTTGAGCGGACCGAAGATGAGGGTCAGGGGCGAACGTATGTCATGGGTTGCGTTGATGAGGAAGCGCATCTTCGCCTCTTCGAGTTCCTCCTTCTGCCGATGCTTGTAGCTGATGGCAGCAAACAGGATCAGTCCGATCAGGAGCAGCGCATAGATCAGGTAGGCCCATCCGGACAGATACCAGGGGGAATGAACAACGACGGTCAGCTGGCAAGGCTGTTCGGAGATCCTGCCCCGCGACATGGCCTTCACCTCGATGTGGTAGGTGCCGGGCTTCATCTTGAAGAACGAGACGGCATTGGTGCCACTTGAGACGGGAACCCATTCGCCACTGTTGTTGATGCGATAGAGGAAGGTGACGTTGTCGGTGTTCTGGAAGTTGAAGAGAGAAAATTCGAGGACAAAGGAATTGTCGTCACTCGACAGGTCGAAATGGCGCTTGCGGCTATCCATACGTTGGCCATCGACCACGAAATTGGAGAGCGAAACTTCGCCCAGGGCCGTGTCTCTCAGCTTGACATTCTGCGGATAGAAGACCGTGATTCCATCGTAGTTGCCGAACAGGATGCGTCCGTCAGGACAGGTGATCTTGGCACCTATGACGTAGCCGCTCGATGCCAGTCCGTCGCCATGCACGAAGTTGTCGAAGGTGCGGTCCTGGGGATTGTAGTGCCAGATGCCGTCCGACGTGCTCATCCACAGGTCGCCTGCGTGGTCGGTGACGATGCTGTTGATCGACTTGTTCTGCATCTCCTTCGCATCGGCAAAGAGCGAGAACTCGCCCGACAGGCGGTTGAAGATATAAAGGCCCAGTTCGGTGCCGATGAGCATGTTGCCGTCGGGCATTTCCAGCAGGGAGTAGCATTGGCTGTCCTTGAACATGACGTCCCATCCCAGGGGCTTGAAATTGTTGTCGTGCGGACTCATGCAGCCCAGACCGCCTACGGTGCCTATCCAGAGCAGTCCCTTGCTGTCGTAGTAGAGCGCACGTATCCAGTTGTTGATCAGCGTGCCGTTCTCCTCATCGGTCTGGTACATGCTGAACGAGCGTGACTGGCGCGTCTTGGTGTCGTAGATGGTCAGTCCCTTGCCGTCGTTGGCCAGGAAGAGGCATCCGTCATCGTCGTCCGAGATGCAGTTGACGCCCCATCCCTCGTCGCGAATGGTCAGTACACTGGTCTCGGTGGTCGGGTTGTATTCGTAGAGCGAATTTTCGGTGCCTAACCAATAGCGACCCCGCCGATCGCGGAAGAGGACGATGGGTGCATCGGGTGAACGCAGCCGGCCCTTGATTCTGCCATTCTGGTCGAAGCGCCAAATGCCGGACTTCTGTACGACGCACAGGACATCGCCATTGTCGGCCGGAGCGATGGAAGAGACGCTGCTGCCCATGGAATAGCCTTGCGACGAGAAACGCCAGGTGGTGAAGGCTCCGTGTCCGAGACGGATCTGGAAGAGGCCTCGCTTGTTGCAGCCCACCCAGAGATTGCGGCTGCGGTCCTGGTAGATGGTGCCCACGTTGGCCGTCTTCAGGTCGAAGTTGTCGCTCACGTTCTCGACCTGCTGCAACGTGCGGCTTCCACGCGGAATGGACATCAGTCCCATGCCTGACGTGCCCAGATACAGGTTGCCGTCGTGGCTCAGCATCCCGCAGCGAACCGACATGCCGGCAGGCAGAATGCTCAGGTCATAGTCGGCGGGAGTGAGCGTCTCGCGTTGGTAATCATAGTAGAGGATGCCGTACATGCAAACCACATAGAATCCGCGTTGGTCGTGCTTCACGAAACTGACCACCGAGCCGCAGCTGGTCTCGTACTCCTTTATCCCGACCGCTTTTGTCCCTTCGAGGGTGAAACGACGCAACGTGCTCATCACACCACTGCACCACAGCTGATGCCGGTCGTCTTCGAAGATGCTGCCGATGAAGTCATCGACATACTGCTGGCTGAAGCCCTCGGGACGCACAATCTGGTCGCTGCCTGCCTGCAGGATGTAGAGTCCATATCCTGATGTTCCGATAATGATGTTGCCCGATGCATCTTCCAGCAGGCTCACGACGCGAGGCATTGCCCCTTCGGGAAAATGGTAGCGCTGGAACGAATCGCTTTCGTAGAGGTAGCGCACCAGTCCTTTGCGGCAGCCCACCCAAAGCTGCTGACTGCTATCGACCAGGAATTGCGTCACTTCGTTGCTCACGATGGATGTGGTGTCGTCGGTGCTGGTGAAGTATTTTCCGAACTGGTAGCCATCGAAACGATTCAGGCCATAATCGGTGCCTGCCCATACGTAGCCGTAAGCGTCTTGAACGACGCACGAAACCGTACTGCTCGACATCTTGTCGGCAGTGAACAACAATCCCTCATCGGCCATTGTCCGATGGAAAGAAAACAGTGAGCAGAGGATCAGTAAGGTAATGTGTCGGGTCTTCATGACGAATAATAGCGCTTCGTCTCACGTGATGGGGGAGGCTAAGCCTCATAGTGAGGTTTGAAACAAATAGCAATGGTTTGAGACAGTGCAAAAGTATATATTATTCTGTTTCGAAACAAATTTTTGTTCCATTTATTTGAAAAATGATACAAATTTAAATACAATAGGCACAAATTGTAACGATTGTCTCATTATTTCTCCATCTCCTTAAACGAATAGAGCATCACCCTGCGCGGGATGATGCTCTACTGATTGGGCTAATTGCCTTGCTATGTTCGACACAAGAATGCTCGAGTCATTACGACTTGTCGATCTGAAGATAACTCTTCAATGCTTCGATGTATGCCTCGAAAGCCTGATGACCTTTGGCCGTGATGCGGCAGATGGTGCAGGGGCGCTTGCCCTTGAACGTCTTTTCCACCTCGATGTACCCGGCGGCCGTCAGTTTATCGACCTGCACACTCAGGTTGCCTGCCGTAGCTCCCGTCTGCTCCTTGATGTAGGGGAACTCGGCTTCGATATCACTGATGAGCAGCGACATGATAGCCAGTCGCAACTCGGAGTGCAACAGTGGGTCTAAAGGCTTGAACATAGGCTATTTCTGATTTTTGAGCAGCAGGCCAGGGAGCATCAGGCCGAAAAGGGCAAGTACGAAGACGGATACACAAGGCAAGATGCTATTGGAATGCGCAACGATCGACAGAGGTGCTCCAAATCGGGCAAGGAGCATCGTGCCAACGCAGGCAAAATCGCACACGGCAATGACAAGGCTCGCAATGATGCCGAACCACACCAGCCACTTGCTTTTCAGGATGTGTCCGGTGATGGCAACTGCCATTCCCATCAGCAGATAGATGACAGGGGTGAGGTTCGCATGATGTGCAACAATGGCCATCGTGTCGTTCGTAGAGTTGCTCAGGATGTAATTCCATCCGTTGGCCAAAACGAAGAACCCGAGACCGAACACTCCAAATGTTTTCCATGTTTGGCCCACAAGGGTTCCAACGAGGCTCACGGGTGCGTGCTCGCGATTCTTATATAGGTTACGTATGATGAATAAGATGATGAACGGAAGCGTAAACCAGAGCAGATGGCCCAAGGTGGCATAGCCATCGGGCAGGATCAGCAGATTGACAATGGGCACAACGACGGCCATGGCCATCGTGCAGAGGCCGGAGATGTAGAGCGACTGCCCTGTACTTTTGGAAACGGCCCGGCGGCTGCGCTCAATCTGTTCGGTAATGATCGCAAGACTGCGCTCGGCAGTCATATTGTTGTTTTCTTCCATAGTTTTTTCTTTTTTGTTTGATGAGACATGATCTGTTTTCTCTTGCCTCCTCTTCCCTCCTGCAGAAAGGTCGGATTCGGCGTCGCATTACCGGTTTTGCGCTGCAAAGATAAATAAGTTTATTTTATAAACCA
>JAEEUA010000008.1 GCA_016286775.1 Bacteroidales bacterium | reverse complement strand
GAAGCAGTCCTTGGATGAGCACTCGCTGCCATTAGTGAATATGATTGTGGACATTGGCAAGGTCAACAAGCAAACATTTGTTGCAGGGGAGATCGAGATTGCCGATTTCCATCGCAGGACCGACCCTTCATCGCTCACGGTAAGATATGATTGCAAATATCGTCTTCGCGGTCGTACGGCACTTGCTAAAAGGAAGAAAGCGTACGCAGTGAAGCTGTTTGACGAAACTGGTGAAGATCTGGATGCCAACATCTTCGGAATCCGGAATGAGAATAGCTGGATTCTCGATGCCATGTCCATCGACAGGATAAGAATGAGGAATCGCATCTGCTTTGACGTGTGGAACGAGATAGATCGTACACCATACGATACCAAGTATGATAATAGAAATGGTACAAAAGGTGTATTTGTAGAAGTATTCATCAATGGCACTTATCAAGGCTTGTACTGCATGACCGACAAGGTTGACCGTAAACTTCTTGGACTAAAGAAAACCAAAGTAGAGGAAGATGGTGCGGCGTTGATTAGGGGAATACTCTACAAAGGATACAATTGGAAGCAAGGGGTTGACCTCCTGTCTTATAATGAGGAACCCACAGATATGGTGACGTGGAACGCCTTTGAACTGGATTATCCCGAAGATTATCCGTCTATCGATACGTGGCAGCCACTGATGGATCTCATTGATTTCTGCTCAGATGTAACTCCTGATGAAGTTTTCGTCGATGAGTATCAGGATTATTTCTATCTGAGCAACCTGATCGACTTTGTAGTATTTGCCAATGCAATGTTTATTAGGGATCATCTTTATTATAATACCTTTCTTTCTGTTATAGATATAAATCAGGCTCATCGCTTCCTTCTAACCCCATGGGACATGGACACTTCGCTGGGAGGCGATTTCAATGGTGCCTATCATGATGAACTTGTAAATGTCGATCGTTTTGCACGTAGGGCTGGCCCATTCAATCGGTTGGGGACTCAGAACATCGACGGGTTCAACGACCTTCTGGCTGCCAAATGGAAAGAATACAGCACAACGCTCTTCTCATGCGACAGCATAGCCCGTCGTTTGGACCATTATGCCGAGCAGTTTACCGCCTCAGGAGCTTGGGAAAGGGAATACGCCAAGTGGAACGGAAATCCTGTGCCGCTCAAACGGAGTGTTTACGACGAACTGGAGTATGTGAAGGACTGGTACGCCAAAAACTATGATAATCTTTGCGACCAATACGGCTCCAATGCCATCGACATCATTCATTCGGACGAAAATCGTTCCTCCCACAGCGGCATCTATACGCTTGACGGTAGAAAGATCGAAGGAAATGCCTTGCGAAGAGGCATCTACATCGTAGATGGAAAGAAAGTGATGGTGAAATAACCTTATCGAAAAGCAGCTTACTGATATCAAATCATAGTATGACCATTTTTGGCCAAGAAAGGTCATTCTTCTTCAGTAGCATAACCTTTCTTGCCAAGATTGGTTATGCGTCAATCTCGGCATGACCAATCTTGGCACAAAATGGTTATGCTCCGACTGCGGCATGCTTAATCTTGGCGCAAAATGGTTATTCTCCAATCGCGGCATGCTTAATCTTGGCGCAAAATGGTTATTCTCCAATCGCGGCATGACCAATCTTGGCGCAAAATGCTTATTCTTCGACCGCGGCATGACCAATCTTGGCGCAAAACGGTTATTCTTCAATCGCGGCATGACCAATCTTGGCCGAAAAAAGGTATGCTCCGACCGCGGCATGACCAATCCTGGCCGAAAAAGGGTATTCTCCAATCGCGGCATAACCAATCCTGGCCAAGAAAGGTCATGCCTGAATCGGAGAATGCTTTTCCTTTTTTCTGAGTGGATTTACTTGCGCGAAAAGGTGTCTTTCGGTCGTTATCCTTTCTTTAGGTTTTGCTGACGATAATCGGTGGGGGACATGCCGAGGTGTTCCTTCACAAATTTTCCGAAGAAGGAGAGGCTGGAGAAATCGAGTTCAATACAGATTTCCTTTGGAGTCTTGTTGCTATAACGAAGCTGCTGTCGGATGGTGTTGACGGTGGTCTCGTGAATGTGGTCGAGTGGAGAACGACCAGATTCTTCCTTCACACACTTTGAGAGATATTTCGGCGTGACATTCAGCATGTTCGCGAATGCTGCTACACTGCGCACACGCCCTTCCGATTCGGCCAGCAATCCCATAAATCGACGATATACCAGTGTTGACTGACGCACCGACGAATCTTCTTCCTTCAACAGATAGTCATTTTGAGCAGCATTGCTCCTCTGGCGGTCAATGAACATCATGAACTCGAGCATCAAGGCCTGGAACAGCAGACGCACCACGTCATGCTGGAAACTGCCATCGGCATCCTGCTTCTTGATCATCAGCAATTGGTAATAGTGGCCGATGCCTGCCCGTTCCCTTTCGGAAAGGGTGAACAACGGATGCTCTTTGACGAAAGTCAGATTCTGCCAGATATACTTGTTGAGGTAGAGTGAACGGTCGATGGCACGCTGGGCAAAGGCTATCACTTTTACGTTTGCATTTGGGCTGAGCAGGATCTCGCCAATCATCTGGCCTGGGGTATAGATAATGAAATCGCCGCTGCTCAGTCGGTATTCCTGACCCTCCAAGACACACTGTATTC
Source organism: Bacteroidales bacterium (assembly GCA_016286775.1). Taxonomy (GTDB): domain Bacteria; phylum Bacteroidota; class Bacteroidia; order Bacteroidales; family UBA3663; genus Liminaster. The sequence continues at coordinate 33,723 of JAEEUA010000008.1, read as the reverse complement.
GACCCTCCATACAGAATACGGCCATCATGAAGGCAAGGGCCGTGTTTTCATAGTCGGAAAGTTGCAACCGTGTGATGTCGTCAATCACCAGCAGGTCTTCATCCTTATAGTCAAAAAGATGATTCTTGTAGAGTTCGTCAAAGTCCAGATGGCGCATGGATATCTTATTTTATGTGGTCCTATTATTGCAGTATTTGAGGCACAAAGATACTATTTTTCCCAGACTATGCAAAAATTTATTATACTATTTGTCGCATTTAGAATTTTTTTAGGTGAATTAAAGGTGTATTTGGTGTTCTAAATTGCCACAAAAGTGGTATATTTACCAAATCGGTGGAAAATCTGCGATTATATTGGAAAAATAGAACACCAAAGAACCGAATAATAGACATATCTTTGCGCTCAGAAAACGAAACTATTAAAAGTATATATACCTATGATGAAGATTCATGTATGGCACACCGGAGAAGTCCGTGTTTCCCCTTATCTGCCCTTTGGCGGCGATAACTGCAATCTGCTGAAAGCCTCTGGATTGACCACTCCCAAAAAAGATTGGATCTGGCTGCCCGTTTCGGTTTATCTTATCGAACATCCGAAAGGGCTGATTCTGGTGGATACGGGTTGGCATCGCTACATGTCACCCGAAGGCGTTTATGACCGACAGGCCCAGATCAAGAGCCTGGGTTCGCGCGTATTATATAATGTGAATCAAGGCAGGATTCCTTTGGGAGAGGCTGTCGATGAGCAGTTGGCGGCTAATGGCCTCAAGCCAAGTGACTTGGATTATGTGCTGCTGACTCACTTGGATTGCGACCATGCCAACGGTCTCCGTGCTGTAAAGGATGCCAAGCATATTCTTTGCGCAGCTGAGGAACTGGAATGTGCTCGCAAGAATGGCTTTGTGCGTTACAAGAAGAAGTGGTGGGAAGGCGTAGATCTGAAGACTCTTGTGTGGAACGGCAACGAAGGACCTGCCGGTAAGTCGTTCGACCTGTTTGGCGATGGTAGTGTGAAGATGATCAACATCCCCGGTCATTGCGATGGCCTCTGCGCTGTGAAGCTTACCAATGCCGATGGACGCTATGTCCTGCTCTTCTCGGATGGCGGTTATGCCACCAAGTCGTGGAAAGAAATGATTACGAGTGGTGTTTCGCTCGACAAGGCCAAGCAGCGCCAGTCGCTCGAATGGATCAGGGAACAGTCGATGGACAGCCGATGCATCGAAAGCCTTGCCACCCACGACTGCGACATCAAGCCGCACGTGATTGAGCTGTAATTCCTCAGCGACGTTTGCGATTGCAGGACGCTTGGCGTTCACAAAGGCCACAGATGTAGTCTCGCCGGCTTACATTGTGCCCAATACCGATGACGCCGCTCACCGACTTGATGGGGACCATCAGGCAGGAATCTGTCAGATGGATATCGCATGGGGTAGGAGTGTCGTCGGAATTGCGTCTTGAATCATGAGGCTGGAATAGTTTGAAAAGGAGGGGCTGCTCATTGACTTCCCATCCGCAATAGCCTGGGCTGTATCGATTTGTACGATACAGCCCTTTTGGTGTCAGCTGCTCCTGCAGGAGCTCTTCCATCCGATCGGCAGTCTTTTCGGCAATGATGGAGCCAATTTCATTGGCAAGATAGACGCGCACCATGTCGCCCTGTTGCATCAGACGGCGCTGGAAGCCTTCAAATTCCTGTCCTGCTGTCGCTACGAACCAGCACAAGGCTTCGCTTCCTTTCAGCTGGCTGAGGATGATTCGTCCGGGCTTGAAGCGATCAAGGGCTTCCATTCCTGTGGTGACAAAGGCGAACCGTGCCTTGAGAATCCTTTGTATTTCGTCCAGCAACGACAAAACCTCCTGACGTATGGTTGCATCAGAAGGTAGGAGCGTGAGAATCTCTTCAGTCGTGAGCCCCAGTTCAGTGTATGTCAGAGTCCTTTCGATCATTGAATTCCTGCAGTGCCTCGAAGAATGCATCGATGTTGGCGAGCGGCGTATTGGGAGGGGTGTCGCATCCGCTCGACAGGACGAAGTTCGGATAGCTGCAGCAACGATTGAGCAGTTCGGTGGTGGCTCGTTTCACTGCTTCGACCGTTCCCTGCTTGAAGATGGTGACAGGATCAAGGTTGCCCATCGCCAATTTGTCGGAAGGAATATCCTTCAAGACCTCCGCCATGTCGCATTTGTTTCCAAAGTGATAGGCATCAGCTCCAGTGGCCACCATCGCACGGGTGCAATGTCCCGTGTTGCCGCAGTTATGAAGTATCACCATGAAATGCTCGTCCTGCACGGCATCTACTATTCGTTTGACCTGTTTCGAACTGAATTCCAGACAACCGTCATTCGAAAGCAATCCAGCAGCAGGTTCAGCCATCAATACCCCGTTGACACCTGTCGCCTTCAGGGCAAGACAATAGCGCAGGATGAAGGTCGTGCACTTTTCGAGCAGTTCGTGGGTCAGTTCCGAATCGCTATAGGCCAGAATCATGATTTCGCTCATGTCGTAGAGCCTTCCAGCCAACGAGAATGGACCGATGCACCCGGCAAAGACCGGTCGATCGGTCACTTCGCGAGCTGCGATGACGTTGGCCCGCAGGTATTCGCGGATGCGTCCGCTGTCGAGCGAGGGGACTTTCAAGGCACGGATGTCGCCGGCGTCCTTGAGCAGACGGCCGCTGACGGTTGCAATCTCGTTTTCGGGAAAAAGGATAGGGGCACCAAAGGAGTCGGCTTCGACCGTCAGGTCCATGGCCGTGCAGCTGGCTCCTGTCCGATAATGGTCTGCCAGATACTTGATGGCCTTGGCCTGGATGGTGCCTGTGGTGATTGCCTCTCGTACGGAATGCCCTATGGCATCGATGCCCGGATGCGTCATGACAGGGATGGCAATGACATCCTTCCTGGCGATTACGTCACGTCGCCATTGGTGCATATTCATCTTCATCTTAGCTCTTGCTGATTTCGAGTCCCTTTTGCGACAAGGTCATCTCAACGAAACGAGCCTTGTTGTTCGGTGGTGCAGCCAGCAGCGTCTTGCGGATGCGGGCAGCGGCTTCGTCATCCTTGGCGACCATGTAGAGATAGCCGCCACCCCCTGCGCCTGGCAGCTTGTAGCCGAGGCAGAGGTCATCAATCTTTTCGGTGATGGCCTGCACGGCAGGGGGATTCGTACCGCTGTCGATGCGCTGGTTCTGGTTCCAGGTCTTGCGGATAAGCCGTCCCATCGCATCGAACTCTCCACGCTGAATCACATCGTAGAGGTCGAGAGCATGCTGCTTCATTTCGGCAAGGATGTCGAGACGTTCGGTCTCGTTGAGGAACATGCCGCGGACAATTTCTGCCAGGATTCCCTTGGCCGTTCGAGTGATGCCAGTGTAATAGAGCAGATGGCACTTCGAATAATCGGATGACGTGAAGAGAGTGTCAGGCAACCACCGGACCAGCGGCTGCTGCTGCCAGCCAGGTTGGGTCTGCAAGAGTTTCACACCATGCAGGACACCTCCGTACTGGTCCTGCCAGCCACCGCCGGTGGTGAGCAGTTGCTCGAGAACCAGCGTACGGTTCGAGATTTCGTATTTGTCCCAACCCAAGCCACAGAAGTCGTTCACAGCACCGAGCACTGTGGCGGCAAGCATGGAACTTGTTCCGAGACCTGAGCCTGCCGGTATGGCTGAGAGGGTTGTCATTTCGATGCCACTACCGAAGGCATCCAGTTGTTCTTTCAGCGAACCAAACTGTTGGGAACTGAACCGGGGAGAGAAGCCTGCCAGAACCAGCGCTGCCTTGGGAATGGAGAACGGCGAACCGACCTTGTTGAACTGTTGCAGGTCGTCGTAGGTCACGACAGCTTCGCTGGCACCGAGGTCGATGCTGCGGAGGATGATGCGCTTCTCCTTACAGGGCTTCATATAGACCTGGAGGGGCGGTTGCCCGTTCAGTTCGATGGCGATATTCACCACATTGCCACCCTGCATCATGGAGTAGGGCGGAGTGTCGGTCCAGCCGCCAGCGAGATCGATGCGCACGGGGCTGCGGCTCCAGACAATCTGGTCTGCATAGACGCTGAGCACAGGTTTCTGCTGCTGCATCAGCGTCTCGGTCAAACCTTCGCGCATCAGGCTGAAGGCCTGTTCTTCATGCTCATTCCCCTCCTCGCCAGCAAGTTGGGCTCGGAACATGGCATCGCTGATACGTGTCATGCGTGATGCGGTGTCGGGCAGTAGGGCAGGGGCTGGAATGCCAAAGCGCTTGAACTGCTCGGCTGCATCCTTCAGATTGAGCTGGTAGAAGATCGACTTTTCCCAGTTGCGCGCCAGTTCGGGCCAGTTGGCCTTGCGGAATGACTCGCGTTGTGCTGTGAGCCGACGCAGGTTGGCATAGGCCGAAATCTCGTCTGCCGCCATCTTCCTGCTATCTTTCCAGATAGCTTCGCCATCGGTCGAATTGTCGCCTTGGATCATCCAGACAAGCACAGCTTCCATCTTCCCGACTGCATCCAGAATGGGGTAGATACGTGCATCCTGTTGCGGATTCTTGCAGTCGGCATATCCTGTCCGCTCCAGGAGCCAGGCCGGATGCGGTTCGTTGAAATAATAGGGACGGACAGCCCATTCCCATTCGCCTACTGGAACGATATCGATGCAGATTCCGTTGCCTAAATTGATCTTCCAGTCGTTCACCGGTACACCCGTGACGATGTTGTTCCCTTGCAGCTGCCAGTCTTTCCCGATGAAGGAGTTCTCAATCCAAGTGTTGGCATTGCGTTCGGTGAGCCGGATATGGCATTCCGCATTCTGGATGAAGATGCTCGGATGCGGCTTGATGCCCTTGCGCAGAATCTCATGCTGATTGATGACAGAGTTCTGGACAGCCAGCGTTGAGGAAATCATTTCGGGAGATGTGCCGTAGTGGTGGAATTCTCCGCCCGGCAAGGGCAGGATCATCACCTTGAGTGCATTCAGTTCCTTGTCCTCGATTTTCGGATTAGCGCCAAGTGCCATTCCAAACTCGGAATACATATCATAGAATCGGACGTCCTCTCCCCGAAGCGTGGCATCGGAAGGAACAGACTTCAGCGACCGTTTCATCAGCAGGTCCAAAGCCTTTTCCGAGAAGAGCCAGATACCGATGTCCATGAGGAAGAAACTGTCTTTCATCAACTTGCCCAATGTCTCGACCGAAGGTTTCTGCAGCATGTATTCAAGGACATCAGGCGTAGAGCGTTTCGAGACGAATATGCCATGGTTCTTTGCCAGTGAGGGGTCGGCCCAAAGGCCGTAGCAGACAACATCGGCTTCGGGAATGTCCTGCAGCGGACCTGTGGAGCGGATATAGACATCGCCGCTCACCACCATCGTTGTCAGCGACTTGGGAGCGCGTTGCATAATATCCTCAAAAAGGGGCAGCTGGAGGTCCAGAAGGCTTTGCGAAAGTCGTTGTCCGCGTTTCCAGCGGAAAACAGGGATGGGGGTAAGTATCTTGCCCGATGGTGCATAGGCTGGCAGCCTGCGGGATTGCCCGCCCGCATGCAGCAGGATGGCGCGGTCGCCAGGCTTCATCCAGCCGGCTTCGCGTGCTTTCTGGATTGCCCATGTCGTTCCGCCTCCGCTGCCCAGTTTGGCTCCGATGGGGTCGTTCGTGCAGAACCACTCTTCACGGCTCTTGCCTGTGATGTCGTGGAAACATTCAACGAGGTTAGGCGGTAGGGATAGGAGTTTTTTCATGAATTTGATGGATTGTCGGCAAAGGAGGAGATCCACACAACGGTGAGAAGGCCTTGGCCGGATAATAATTCTATAAAAAATCGCACAAAGATATCCTAAAAACATGAAACTGCAAAGCATTTGTCCGATTATTTGCAAAATTTCGGTCTTTTTCTTGGAAAACTCGGAATTTTATGCTATTTTTGCACTCAGTTTCTACACACTTTCTTTATTATATCTAAGGTATGAAAAAGACTATTCTCCTGGGAGCTGCTCTTTTTGCATCGTTCTCCTCCCTGCCTTTCGAAGTTCAGTCGCAGACAGCCATTACGCCCGAGGTTCTGCAGCAGCTGCAGCAGACTGTGCAGCCACAGGACAAGTTGGTGCGAAATGCATTGTCCAGCACCAGCATTTCGGTTCTTGCCACCGATGCATCGACCCTCAGTGCCGTGGACGATCATTTCACCTATCGCGTGCCGAACAAGGGTGTCACCGACCAGGCTTCATCGGGCCGTTGCTGGCTCTTTACCACGATGAATGTGCTTCGCAGCAAGGCCATCAACAAGTACAACCTGAAAGGGCTTGAGTTGTCGGGAGCCTATCTCTTCTTCTACGACCAGCTTGAGAAGTCCAACCTCTTCCTGCAAGGTATCATCGATACGCGTCAGAAGGCCGATGACGACCGTATGGTCGATTGGCTGTTCCAGAATCCCCTTTCCGACGGAGGAACATTCTGCGGTGGTGCTGATCTTGTGCAGAAGTACGGCGTAGTTCCCTACGACGTGATGCCCGACAACTATCAGGCCAACAATACCCGCGACATCGATATGCTGCTCAAGTGGAAACTGCGCGAGATGGGCCTTGAACTTCGTGCCATGGCCAACACAAAGGAAAAGGGCCGGAAGCTGCCAGACGAGGCACAACTTGAGAAGCGCAAGGTCGAGATGCTTGGCACCATCTACCATATCCTCACCCTGGCCTATGGTGTGCCTCCGACATCCTTCACTTGGACCGAACGCACGGCCAACGACGCCGTTGTCAGCAGTGAGACATACACTCCGCTCTCGTTCTATGCCAAATATTGGGACGATGATGCCCTCTACGACAACTATATCATGGTGATGAACGATCCTTTGCGCGAATACTACAAGACCTATCAGATCGATTACGATCGTCATACCTACGACGGACACGATTGGGTGTATCTGAATCTTCCCGCCGACGAAATCAAGCCGATGGCAGTGGCTTCGCTCAAGGATAGTACGGCCATGTACTTCTCGTGCGACGTCGCCAAGTACCTCAACCGCAAGAACGGAACACTCGACCTCAATAACTTCGACTATGCATCGCTCCTCGGCACAGATTTCAAGATGGACAAGCGCCAGCGTGTCTATACCCATGCGTCGGGTTCGAGCCATGCCATGACGATGGTGGCTGTGGATGTTGATACCCTGCAGACTCCGCTCAATATCCTTTCGCCCGACATGGACGCTTCGAAGCTTCATGTCAAGAAGTGGATGGTCGAGAACAGCTGGGGCGCAGCCAGCGGACACAAGGGGCATCTCATCATGACGGATGAGTGGTTCGACAACTATATGTTCCGACTTGTCATTCGCAAGGAATATGTGGCCAGAAAGTACATCGATATGCTCGGCCAGAAGCCTATCCTGCTTCCTGCTTGGGATCCCATGTTCCTGATGGAAGAATAATTCGCTATTACATCACTTCGCTTATGAAATCTTTCCTTATTTCAGCACTCCTCGCACTTGGTTTGTTATTCACTTCCTGCGTCGGTTCCAAGTCCGATTCCGAAGTGAAGGTTGATACGTGGTTTTCGCCGAAAGGCACTGTCCAGTTGGATTATCTTCTCGGTCATGATGTGGGATGCAAAGCCGTTACTCTGTGGCTCGACAGTATCAAGACGTCCTATCGCGAAGAAGATCCGCAGACGCTTTGCAAGGCATATCTGGTTTATCAGGACCCGGATTACCTTACCTATTTCTATCATGTGAAGACCTTGCCGTCGGACTATTACGAGGGCGACGAAAACTATTGTCTCTATACATTCGTCCGACAGGATGGGCACTTTTTGACTCCTGCCGAACTGACCGATGACATCGACGCTCTTTCAGCACAAGTACTCGCCCGTACCAGGCTTGAGAATGCCTGGGCGATTGAGTCTCTGGGAGGAGAGGAGGCATTCCTCTCGATGGTAAGGAATTTCGCTGTCGGTATCACAGCCCGAGGCGTTGTGTTCTGCACTTCCCTGATGGAGGAGACGTGGCAATCGGTCTGCACGATCCCTTCGTCAGAAATGAAACCAAGGCAGTAGTTCCGACTGTCGTTCGACTGGGCGGAAAGAACCGGTCCAAGACAAGAACCTGGTATTTCGATTGGAGGCATAACCATTCTGCGTGCAGATTGGTTGTGCCTTTTTCTTTGCAGGTGGATATGGTATAAAAATAGCTGAAATTAGCGGCTAAAGATTGCATTTTGGGGATTATTTGCCAAAAATAGTTTTAATTTTGGGTAAAATTTGGGTCGAAAGAACTATTAACATTTATTTTTCGTAACTTTGCCACGATTATGAGTACCGTATTACGCTTTTGTAGGTTCGCGACATTGATGCTGCTGCTATCATCCGCTCTTGTCTGTAGGGCGCAGAAGCATGACCGCACATATCTTGGTCCTGGCAATTGGTTCGTAGGAATTGATGTCGGTACGAGTCTTTCGTTGGCAGAGAATGTTATTTATGATAACTTCTACAAGACGGAGCTCCCGAGCGGAAGCATCCAGATTGGTCGTACAATAACCCCGAAGTGGAGCTTGAGGGTTACGGCAGAAATTTCTTCCCAATTGGGACATCCTTCTGCCGGCGCCGCCAAATATCTGCCTGATATGTTCTCGCCCTACCAATTCGTAGTGGGGATTGGAACGTTCGACGTTATGATCAACCTCGCCAATTTCTTTCGAAAGTATAATACGCGAAACTGGTACGACGGTTATCTGGTCTTCGGTGGCGGTCAACTCTACCGCTTCTATGTCGATGACAAGGTGGACGACTGGTACGAAGACATCTACGTCGTTGACCGTTTTAATCACAGGTACTGGACAGCCAAGATCGGTTATGAGGCTGCATGGCATATCATGCGTTCAAGTGACCTGACTTTCGAAGTTGATTTCCATGCTACCGACAATGCATACAATGGCGTTGCGGGCGGTACCCAAAAAGTCGATTTTTTCGTTTCGGCGAGAATTGGTATCGTTTATTACATCCCCAATGGACAACACCGGCAGCGTTTTGCCAATCCGAGGATCTATCATCGCTATTGGACAGAACTGGATTAACCCGATTGAAGTTTTTTCATATGTGGAAAGCATGAAAGACATCCCAATTGAATACAGAACTAACTTTTGAGCAGTTTTTCAAGTTTTCTTATATGAAATAACAATAATTTTTTAGAAATAACGTTATAATACATATAACTAAATCAAAAGTTAATGAAAAAGGAATTCACTACCATTCACTCAGCCGCTTTTGCCATGATGTTGGCGGCGAGTGTAAATTGTGCCCTTGCCCAGGAAACTAGTACTACTAGCATTTGGGGAAACCGTGGCCAATATACCACTGAGGACACCAATTCCGAAGAAGAGGACCTTCTTCAGTCTCTTTATACCGATGAGGATGCTGAAGCAATTGCCCAATTATTCCCGAAAGAAGAATTCATATTTTCAAACAATCTCAGAGACAACTGGCATGCCGGTCTCTATCTGGGACTGATGAATTCATGGGGCAGTTACGACAGCGAGGCCAATGTGTTCAAGCGTGCCAACTTTGCAGCGGCTTTATCGTTCGGTAAGTACATTTCTCCCTACAGTGATGTCAGGTTCCAGTTCTTCTACGGACGGGGAACAGGCGTACGTGGAGCCGATAACAAGTTCGACGCCAAAATCTATCCGTATAATCTGGCTCACGAGCAGGGATTAGCCGATTTCCACACCTATAATTGGCATACATTCGGCTTTTCTGCTCAGTATCTGCCCAACCTCACCAACTTCTTCCTGGGATACAATCCGGAACGCAAATACACAATCAGTGCTTTGGCTGGTATTGGCTTGGAACACACCTGGTCCTACACCGAGAAAGAGCTCTCGATAGTCAGCGTTTGGGCCGAGAAAGCCAAGTCGGCCAGTCCCCGCAACCTTGTTGATCTGGAGTTTGGTCTTGTCTTTGACTGCAAGATTGCTCCAAGATTGTACCTCAGCGTTGAGGCAATCAATAGATTCCTCGACGATACGTTCGATGGCCTGATCTCCGACCAGAAATGGGATGGTCATCTTGACCTGCTGGTGGGCTTGACCTACCTGCTCCCTCACAAGACTCAGACGTTCCGGCCTGAGATTCGGAAGGAACCAGCCGTTGTGCCCGTCATCGAGAATCTTACCGAAAAGATTGTCACCGAGGTCAATGTTGATAAGGACGTCATCTATACGCTTATTTCGTTCGACAAGGGTACTGTCGAAGTTCCCCGTCTGCAGCAGAACAATGTCTATCAGACAGCTCAGGCCTATTTGAATACGCCCAAGAGCAATATCTTCATCACCAACAGCAACAAGTTGGATGACAAGACATTCCATCAGCGTGCATGGGCCATCAGCAAGCTCCTGCATCAGCGCTGGCAGATTCCTTACGAGAAGATTTGGGTGGATTGTGATGAGGATCATATCCAGAAGCTCCAGCTGCCCGATGTGAAGTCATATATCATCTTTATTATTAACGAAGAATAAATGCCCGACAAAGATATGAAAAAGATTATCCTTACTTTCTGTTTCGCCGTTACGGGCATGCTGACAGGTGCATTTGCCCAAACCGATGGCATAAGTTCCGATGTAAGAATCTTTGAAGATACGATAAGATCCTCCTATTATATTGAAGATACCATAAGAACTACTTCTTATGTTCCCAATTGGTTCATCGGTGCGTCAATCGGAGGTTCCTACTCGATGGGTGAGAACACGCGATTCGGCAATTTCTTCGACATGACCCGCCCCAGTTTCCAGATTCAGTTCGGCAAGAACTTCTACCCACAGTTCGGTATGCGTCTCACCTTGAATTATCTTTCTCAGAGAGGACGTGCCGAATGGTCAACTTCCGATTTCCTCGAGGAGTGGGCCGAGCAAGACGGCAACTACGATTTCTCGATGGCAGCGGGCTTTATTGATGGTATCATCGATTTCCACAATATCCTATGGCCTAACAAGGAGAAACGTCGCTTTAGTCTGAAGGGTTATTTGGGTATGGGTGGTTTCTATACCTTCAAGTTTGACAAAGACAAGGCAGCTTGGCTGTTGCACCCGACCTGGAAAGAGTGCACCTATTCGGGTGTCCATCACAATGCGGGCGACCTGTTGCCTTCGGGCTATGGCTACCGTGTGGAGACCAAGAACAAATGGTACTTTGCAGGTCATATCGGCTTGATTGCAGACTACCGCCTTTCGGATGCCTGGAGCCTTAATCTCGATGTTTCGTTCAATGGTACCGATGACGCATACAATGGCATGCGCTTCCGTCGTGTTTACGACTCCTACGTGGACATAATGTTTGGAGCAATCTATTATGTGAAGGATCACGATGGCAACCGTCGCAGTGTGACGAGAGAGGTGATTGTGAAGGATTATATTGGCCCAATTCCTCCTGCTCCCGAACCAGAGGTTATCGAGAACGTTCACTACAACGAGATGCTTCAGACCACGGTGTCGTTCTATATCGACAAGACCTTCGTTACCGATGCCCAGCGTCGTAACGTTCGTTCTGTAGCAAATTTCCTCGAGACGCATCCTAATCTCGATGTCGTCATTACGGGTTATGCCGATGCTCAGACAGCCTATCCCAAGTACAACATGATGCTCTCGCAGAAGCGTGCTCAGACAGTCTATAATATTCTTGTCGAGGAGTATGGCGTCGATCCAAGCCGCCTGAGCATGGATTATAAGGGCGACGAGGAACAGCCTTTCTCTATCGTCAACGAATGGAACCGTGCAGTCGTCTTCTACATCAAGCCTCATGACGCAAGCTTCACTCCTACAGTCGAGGATAAGGCTAACGACATCAAGCTGAACAGACACGAGTCGAATCGTCTCAACCAGACTGACAGCAAGCAGACACGTACAGCTTACTGATTCTTACATATGTTCAGATGACTTAAAACAGAACAAATAATTATGAAGAATATATTATCTATCCTGATAGCTGCCCTTTGTGTCGTGTTCGGTTCAAGCCGGGCATTTGCACAGAACTCCTTTGCCAAGGACGGACTGCGTTATACTGTGCTCGAGGGCCAGAATGTAAATGTTTGCTACGACGACGAGGACTCGCTCTTCCTTTCGGGTCGCGTTGTTATTCCCGAGCAGATCGTCAATCCTGCCGATGAGTTTGTATATAATGTGGTGGCTGTGGCCGATACCGCATTCAAGGGCTGTGACCTGATTGAGACGCTCGTACTTCCTGCCAGCATCAGGCAGTTTGGTTCCCATGTTGTTGATCATTGCTTCAATTTGAAGGCCTATGAGGTAGCAGCTGGTTCGACGTCCTTTAAGGCAGTCGATGGTGTTCTTTTCTCGGCCGATGGCACTACGCTCATCAGTTGTCCAACAGCAAAAGGTGGAGAATACGTTATCCCCAAGGGCGTGAAGGCATTGGCTACTGCAGCCTTCTCCACTTGCAAGAATTTCAAGAAAGTTACCCTTCCCGAAGGTCTCAAGGAGGTGCCTGATTATGCCTTCTATGAGTGCTGGGGTCTGGCTGAAGTGCAGTTCCCTCGTTCCCTTGAAAGGATTGGTGCCTACGCTTTCGACGGTACTATTCTGCAGTTCCTGACATTCTACGAGAATCTGAAGAGCATTGGTAGCCATGCTTTTGAACGCAGTTCGATGGTGGAGTGTATCTGTTACGGAAGCAGACCTGCTGAGATGGGCGATAACGTGTTCGGAAACGATATGAACTACACTCGTCTCTATGTTCCTGCAGGTGCCGTCAATCGGTATAAGGGAACTGCTTGGAGCATTTTCCCAACTACGTACCCGGGCACCCGGTCTCGTCGTTGGTCGGGAATGTATCGTTGATGTGCTTTTTCACAAGATAAGGAAGGCATTGGAGAGCTGTTTCAAGTTCTTCAATGTCTTTTTTCGTTATTTTTTCGTCCGAAATAGTATTTTTTGCAATAGAATTGGCCATGTTTGCAAAAAAATCATTATCTTTGCACCAATTAATAAAATTTTCCAATAGAATGATACTACGCGGTACAGATAAACCAGTCCTTATACACGAAGGAGCACGTTGTGCAATGGCTCTGTTGCCATCGGTGTGTTCTTCGACAGAAGTCAACGCATTGCGCGAACGTCTTGTTGCTCTCGATGCCCGTTGGGTCCTCTTGCAGCTTTCTCCAGGCACAGTTGAACTGAAGGAACAGGAGTTGCTACGCATGATTGCAGTATTGAAGGATACCGGCCGAAGGATGCTTTATACCGACTTTCGACAAGCCGATCAGCGTTGTGAGTGCATCGACTATCAGGAGGGTTCGCTACGCGATGATTTTGACTTTGGACCTCTGGTATTGCTTCGTGTCGATGCTTTTGACAAGGTCGATCCATTGGCGCAATATCGCTTTGCCGCTTTCTACGACTTGCGTCTTCAAAGCAGTGGTAGTGCTCCGTTCCTTCCGTTCCATCTGAATGAGTATCTCTACACGTTCTGTCCCGAGACCGAGACTACGGGTTCGCAGTTCGATTACGTCAATCCTCGTAATCGCGAGGTTCAGGTGGAATATGAGGTTGCTTTGACGAATTGGTTACGAGCCAATGGCGCATGGATTGACCCTCTTGCTCTCAAGCCCGCTGAGCCACTGAAGGAGGAGAAGGACCGCCCATTGGCAAGTGTGGTTATTCCGGTCTTTAATCGCGTCAAGACCATTCGCGACGCTATTCGTTCTGCGCTCGCTCAGCAGACCGACTTCTGCTTCAACGTCCTTGTTGTGGATAATCACAGCACCGATGGAACGACGGCGGTTATCAACGAAATAGCTCAGCTCGATAAGCGCGTGGTGCATCTCATTCCAGAAGAGACGACTCTCCTTATCGGTGGTTGTTGGAACAAGGCCGTCAGTTCTCCGCTTTGTGGCCAGTATGTTGTTCAGCTCGACAGCGACGACATGTATTCCGGCCCTGCAACCCTTCAGCAGATTGTCGATGCCTTTGCCCAACAGAATTGTATGGCTGTGGTCGGGAGTTATCGTCTAACCGATTTCGACCTGAACGAACTTCCTCCTGGAGTCATAGATCACAAGGAGTGGACTCCTGAGAACGGAATGAACAATGCCCTTCGCATCAATGGATTGGGCGCTCCCCGTGCTTTCCGTCGGGACCTGTTGTTGCAGTATCCTTTGCCGAATACGAGTTATGGCGAGGACTATGCAGCTATGCTGCGCATCACTCGCGAGTATCGTCTGGGGCGCATCTACGACTCCCTTTATGATTGTCGCCGGTGGAGCGGCAATAGTGATGCTGCCTTGAGCCGCGAGAAAGTCAACCGGAACAATCTCTATAAGGATCGCATCCGTACCATTGAGCTCCTGGCCCGTCGTAGCCTTCATTCAAAGATATCATAACTTCAAGACCTTCCCATGCTTGATCTGAATTCCTTTTTTGAACGGCAGTTAGCCCAGTGGCCTGAATGTCGCCAGCGATATGAGCAACTGTCGCAAGCCGGACGTCGCAAGCTTGTCGTCGATGGACGCGAATATGTATTGGCCTTCAACCCGGGACGTTCGACCAGTGCCAAGGCTCTCATCGTCAATGGCAAGCCGATGACGATGGGGGTGGAGCAGAAGGATGAGGTGCGTCCATGCTTCCTCTGCGAACATGCCTTGCCCGAGCAGCAGCTGCGAGTGCAAATCGATACACTGCCACTCCATCATCAGTATCTGGTGGCCGTCAATCCATTCCCGATTGTCGATCATCATTTCACGATCATCTGCAAGGAGCATATTCGACAGGATTTCAAGGGGAGGATGTGGGATATGGCCTATTTTGCCGACCTATTCCCCGACTATCTCATCTTTTTCAACGGCGCATGTTCCGGAGCAAGTGCTCCCGACCATATGCATTTCCAGGCTGTGCCCAAAAGCTGTGTGCCGCTGATAGGATGGAGTGAGGATGTGCGGACGCAGTTGGGCGTTACCCAGCATATCCCGCATATCGAGGATTCGGATCATAAGAATATCGTGACCTGGACCGAAGGTAGCATAGCCTATTGGCTGGTGATCGATCGCAAGGCACACCGTCCAACGCAGTATTTCCTTCCCGATGACGATCCGAAGAAGGTAATCTACAGCCCGGCTTGCCTGGAGTTCTGCGGACTGATTCCGCTTTGCCGCAAAGAGGATTTCGACAAGCTCACTCCCGAAATACTTCGCGATATGATGAACCAGTGCTACAAGCAGGAACCCATGCTGCATGTCGGTGTCATGGAGGGCAAGGAGATCCGTTTCTCGGCTGACGAACGTGTTCATGCAATGCATTATATTGGTGAAGACCGGATGAAGGATGTCATGGACTACAGTTCCAACCGTGTGGAGGTTCAGGAGATGAGCGAATACTGGACGCATGCCGAACCTTTCACGCTCGAAGGTGTTACCATAGGCAAGCAATTCCATTGGCAACAGACCGAGGATCAGGTGTTTCGAGGATCCTTGCATATCATTGCTCGCGAAGGACAACTCCATGCCATCAACCTTGTCCCCGTCGAACAATATCTGGCCAGTGTGATTTCGTCCGAGATGGCTGCCACCAATAGTCTCGAGCTTCTCAAGGCACATGCCATCATCAGCCGCAGTTGGGTGCTAAGACAAATCCGCTCCTCAAAACACAAGAGAGAAGCTATTTCTTCTATTGTTCAAGGAAGGGCAGGGGAGGAAGCTGCTGGGACAAGAGGAGAGGTGATCATCAAGTATTGGGACCATTCCGACCACAAGCTCTACGATGTCTGTGCCGACGATCATTGCCAGCGCTATCAGGGCATCACGCGTCAGGTTTCTCCACTCGTCGAAGAGGCCATTCAGACTACCCGTGGCATCGTGCTGACCGATGCAGACGGCAAGATTTGTGATGCGCGATTCAGCAAATGCTGTGGAGGGCATACCGAACTTTTCAGTACCTGTTGGCAGGACATCGATTTTGACTATCTTCGTGATGTGGACGATCCTTATTGTTCCCCATCTTTCATCGAGTCGTTGCCAGGCGGGCTGCAGGCTGTCCTAAGTCAGGTGCTGAACAACTACGACCAGCAGACTGTCGATTTCCACGACTGGCAGGTAGAATATACGCAGCAGGAATTGTCCGAACTGCTCGAAGAGAAACTCTCCTTGGGAGTGGGCAGAATTCTGCACCTTCTGCCTGTCGAAAGGGGAGCATCCGGCCGAATCAAGCTGCTGAAGATAGTTGGTAGCGAGAAGACTATTGAGATAGGAAAAGAACTGCTCATCCGGAAGGCGCTCTCCAAGAGTCATCTCTACAGTTCGTGGTTTGATGTGGAGGAAATCCTGTCTCCCGCAGACGACTCGAAACATTTCCTCTTGAAGGGACATGGCTGGGGACATGGAGTAGGTCTCTGCCAGATTGGTGCAGCTGCCATGGCACTCAAGGGCTTCTCTGCCGAAGAGATTCTTGCCCACTATTACCCCGGTGCCCGCCTTTCAACCCTTTATTAAGTCTTCTTTTTCCTTTCCTACACATCAAGCAAAGGTATCGTCCCTTTTACTCCCCTTTAATAACCCTTTTACTACTCTTTTACTCCCTTATAAAAATGACACTTTCTGACAAATGGTTCACTGCAATCTCGCAGAACGAAGACAACACAATCACCTATATTTCGGGCCGTTCCGACATTGATGCCTGGATCAAGCAGGGCAAGATGAAGGAGCGCATCGAGGTCACCTGGCATTATGAGAAGGACGCACAGGGTTTGCCCGCTATCGACAAGGAGGCTCAGATCATGGAGGCTGTGCAGGATCGTCTGCAGGCGGCTATGGAGAAGGACAAGCTTGCCATTCTGACTGGTGTCTATACGGGTCAGGGAAAGCGTGACATGGTTTTCATCTGTCGCAATAACAAGGCCTTCGGAGAGCGCCTCAATGAGGCATTGGCAGGTCTCCCCGAACTGCCCATCACCATCTACGCCGAACTCGATCCCGAAAATGAAGAGTACAAGTCGTTGCTCGAAATCAAGGGCGAAGAAGATTGATTAAAAAAAGTGTAATAAATGAAGATAACAATCTTGGGAAGCGGCACGAGCATCGGTGTGCCTATGCCCACTTGTAAATGTGAGGTCTGCACAAGCAAGGACCCGCATGACAACCGTTTGCGTTGTAGTGCATTGATCCACACCGATGACGATAAGGATATCTTGATCGATTGCGGTCCGGATTTTCGTCTGCAGGCCTTGCGTGCCGACATCACCAAACTCGACGCACTCTTGCTCACTCACAACCATTTTGACCATTGCTATGGCCTCGATGATTTGCGCCCCTGGGCCTATTGGACACCACTTCCGACCTATGCCGACAAAGCGATGAGCCAGTCGCTGCTCACGCGATGGGATTATATCTTCGTGCATCAATATCCCGGGGTTCCGAAGCTCATTCTTCATACCGTGCATCCCAGTCAGGGCGATGTCTTCCAGGTAGGAGAGACGGAGGTGACTCCCATACGATGCTATCATGGTGAACTTCCAATCTTAGGCTATCGGGTTGGAGCGTTGGGATACATCACCGATTGTACGAAGATTAACGAGCGTGACCTGCCGAAGCTCAAAGGAATTGACACGCTGATCATCGATGCCCTGCGTTGGACAGAGCATCCGACGCATTATAGTGTGGCACAAGCAATGGTTATCGTTGAGCTTCTCAAGCCGCGTCAGACCTTCTTTACCCACATGAGCCACGATATGGGACTACATGCCGATTTTGAACGGCGATTGAGTCAGGAACTCCTAAAGCTCTTCCCGCAGGAATTGCTCGACACCGTTCATTTAGCCTACGATCAGCAGGAGATAATGGTTAATTGCTAATTGTTAATTGTTAATTATTAATTGTTAATTGTTAATTGTTAATTGAAGATGATTACCATCGTCGGACCTACTGCCAGTGGCAAGACACGATTGGCCGTTGATGTGGCCTTGGCCTACGATACTGAGGTCATTTCGGCCGACTCGCGCCAGGTTTATCGCGACATGACGTTGGGCACGGGCAAGGATTTGGAGGATTACCTCGTTCGCGATGACGCTGGCAACATCATCAAGCAGGTCAAGTGCCACCTCATCGACATTCGAGAACCAGGTTACAAGTATTCCATCTACGAGTTCCAGCGCGACTTCCATCGTGTCTATGACGATATGTTAAGCCGTGGCCTGCTGCCTGTGATGTGTGGTGGTTCCGGCCTGTACGTCGAGTCGATATTGAGGGGTTATGAGATGCACGAGGTGCCTGAAAATCCCGAACTGCGGAAGCAGCTCGAAGACAAGTCCTTGGAGGAGCTTGCCGAAATCCTCAAGACGTACAAGACCCTCCACAATCAGACCGACACCGACACTCGTAAACGTGCCATTCGCGAGATAGAGATACGCGATTATTATCGTACTCATGCCGAGCAGCTCACAGGTTATCCTGCAGTCAAAAGTCTCGTGGTGGGCACAGAAGTCGATCGTGATGTGCGACGTGAGCGCATCTCGCGACGTTTGCGCGAACGCCTTGATGCTGGTATGGTCGAAGAAGTGCGCAAACTTTTGGAGGAACGTCACATCCCACCCCAGGATCTGATTTACTACGGCCTCGAATACAAGTATCTCACCCTCTATCTGATCGGTGAACTCTCCTACGACGAGATGGTTCGTCAGCTTGAAATCGCTATCCACCAGTTCGCCAAACGCCAGATGACCTGGTTCCGTGGCATGGAGCGTCGTGGTATTCCCATCCACTGGATTCCTGCCGAACTTTCACGAGAAGAGAAAGTCGCACGTGTAAAGGAATTGTATGATGATTATGTACGGAAAGATATCCAAAAATAGAAAAAACTGCACGATACTGCGTGCAGTTTTTTCTTTTAGTTCGTTCTGTTCATCTCAATCAGTTCCTCCAGATAGCTGCGTGAATTGCTGAGACGCGGTATCTTGAGCTGACCGCCCAGTTTGCCTTTCTTTTGGGAGAGCCAGTCGGTAAAGAGTCCTTGTCTGGCCACGATCAGTTCCAGCCGGTCGAGGAAGATACCCTTGTAGCGCTTGGCTTCGTAGTCCGAATTGACTTCCTGCAGGTGCTTGTCAAGGCGCTCGGCGAAATCTTCTAGGTCCTTGGGCGCTTGAGAGAACTCAATGATCCATGTATGACGGGCTTTCGACCCGTGGGCAACATTGCCTTCGTCAAGGACGGCAAAAGTAGGGGCTGCCGTATAGTCCAGGATGCGTGCGCCCGTTTCTGCACAGGTCTTGGCCAATGCTTCGTCGGCGTTGCTCACCATCAGTTCCTCTCCGAAGGCATTGATGAAGGCCTTGGTGCGTCCGGTGATGAAGAACTTGTAGGGATCGCGCTGCGTGAAGCGTACGGTGTCGCCGATGATGTAGCGCCAAAGTCCTGGTGTCGAGATGACCATGGCATAATTCTTGCCCAGTTCCACTTCGGTCAAGGGAACAGCATGCATCGTGCTGCTTCCTTCCTCAAATTCGTCCATCGGAATGAACTCGTAATAGAT
The DNA here is from genome assembly GCA_016286775.1 of Bacteroidales bacterium. GTDB lineage: Bacteria > Bacteroidota > Bacteroidia > Bacteroidales > UBA3663 > Liminaster. Next base: position 14,225 of record JAEEUA010000008.1, on the reverse strand, counting down.
CTTGTTGTCGATGACGAGTTGCAGGTCATTGCTCTCCCACGACGATTGAACGCCAAAGAATCCCTCCGACGCATTGTAGGTCTCCAGGTAGTGCATCTTGTCCGAAGGGATCAGTTGCTTGTACTGTTCACGATAGGGGGTGAAGGCGATGCCACCGTGGAAGAAGCATTCGAGGTTGGGCCACACTTCGGTGATGTCCTTCTTGCTCGTTTCGGCCAGGATGTTCTTCAGTACGCCCATCATCCACGAGGGTACACCCGAGATATTGGTCACGTTGACATCCTTGGTTGTGGCGCAAAGAGCCTTCAGCTTCGCTTCCCATTCGCCCATCAGGGCTACTTCCTTGCTGGGAGTACGGATGAAGTTGACGGCCGGTGTCACATTCTGGATCAAGGTGGCCGAAAGGTCACCTGCATGAATGCCCTTTGGCAAAGGTTCGTTCGAGAAAGAACCGCCAAGGATGAGTCCCTTTCCGCTGAAGATCCTCGATTCTGGATTGAGAGCCAGATAGATGACCATCGAGTCAGTGGCACCACGATAATGGCAGAGCTTCAGTCCGTCATCGGTGACGGGGATATACTTTGACTTGTCGGAAGTTGTGCCCGATGACTTGGCAAACCATCGGCAGAGTCCAGGCCAAAGCACATTCGACTCGCCTTTGGCCATACGCTCGATCCAGGGCTTCTGCTGGTCATAGTTCGAGAGGGGAACCTTCTCGGAAAAGATGCGGTAGTCCGCTTTCAGGACGTTCCCCTCTTTTCGGAGCATCGAAGCAAAACCATGCTGCTTCCCGAAGTCAGTTTCCTGTGCACAATTAACCAGCCACGCCAGCTGTTCCTGTTGCAGCTCGTGGGCATGTGTAGCATAGCGTTCGAGCTGCTTGTATCGCCGCTCGAACGCCAGTTTATAGATAAGTCTTGTCGGATTCACGTTAAATAAGCCTTTCTTAACCCCTCAAAACCATTTAGAACCCCTCTTAACTCTTCTTGTTGTAACGTCCACGACGAGGCTTCTTCTCGCTATCGTCTGTAGAGGCATCAGCGGCATTCATGATCTCAACGCATTCCTCGTAGGAGAGTTCCTCCAGATTCTTGCTGCGTGGCAGCTTGTAGTTCTTGCCTCCCTTCGAAAGGTAGGGTCCAAAGCGACCATTGAGCATCTGTAGTTCGGGATCTTCCGTAAAGGTGCGCAGGATACGCCGACGATCTTCCTCGCGCTTTTCGTCGATGAGCTGGATAGCCTCCTCCAGTGAAATCTCGTGCGGATTGATATCCTTTGGAATGGAGATGTACTTGTTGTCGTGGCGAATGTAGGGACCGAACTTGCCGATGCCGACCGAGACGGTCTTGTCCTCAAATTCGCCCAGATCCTTGGGCAGTTCGAAGAGCTTCAGGGCTTCTTCAAGCGTGATGGTGGCGATGCTCATGCCTTTCTGCAAGGCAGCAAACTGGGGCTTGTTGACCTCGTCGGCTGCGCCAATCTGAACCACCGGACCATATCGACTGATCTTTACCGAAACGGTATGCCCGCTCTTCGGGTCCTTGCCAAGGATTCGCTCACCAGCCTTATGGTCGGAACGTTCGTCAAGCGTTGTGGTGATGAGCGGGTGGAAGAGCTTGTAGAAGTTGTCGATGCAGTCTGCCCATTGTTCCTTGCCCTCGGCAATCTCATCAAACTCGCCTTCCACCGTAGCCGTGAAATTGTAGCTCATGATTTCGGGGAAGTGTTCGGTGAGGAAGTCGTTTACCACGATGCCGATATCCGTCGGGATGAGTTTGCCCTTGTCGTTGCAGTAGGTCTCCTCGTTGGTTTTGCTGGAGACTTTTCCTGTCTTGACATCGAGATGCAGACGTGTGATTTCACGTTTCTCTGCAGGGCGATCGCTCTTGGCAACATATTCGCGAGCCTGGATGGTCGAGATGGTGGGAGCATAGGTCGAAGGTCGTCCGATGCCAAGCTCCTCCATCTTCTTCACGAGCGAAGCCTCGGTATAGCGCTGTGGATGAATGGTGTAACGTTCTATGGCATCGACACCTTGAAGGTCAAGATTCTGCCCGGCTTCAAGGGCAGGCAGACGACCACCTCCTTCGTTCTCGGCTTCCAGCTCTTCGTCATTGCTTTCGATATATACCTTGAGGAATCCGTCGAACTTGATGACTTCGCCCGTTGCGATGAACTTCATCTCATCTTTCACTGGTGCCACATCGTTCTTGTCGCCTAGGATGCTGATTTCAGCCGTTGTCTTCTCGATGATGGCATCGGCCATCTGACTGGCTATCGTGCGTTTCCAGATGAGTTCGTAGAGACGCTGTTCGGCTGTCGAACCCTCGATGGTCTGCTGGTCCATGTAGGTGGGACGGATGGCTTCGTGTGCCTCCTGTGCACCCTTGGTATGGGTCACGTAGTTGCGAGTCTCCAGGTATTTCTCGCCCATTGTCTTGAGGACCTGCTCCTTCGATGCGTTGAGGCAGAGCGTGGAGAGGTTTACCGAGTCGGTACGCATATAGGTGATTTGTCCGGCTTCATAGAGTCGCTGGGCAATGCTCATGGTCTGGCTTACGGTGTAATGAAGCTTCCGGGCTGCCTCCTGCTGAAGGGTAGAGGTCGTGAAGGGTGGGGCAGGCTGTCGTTTGATGGGCTTCTGCTGGATGTCGCTGACCTTATACTGCGCTGATGCAGCCTTCTTCAGGAATGCCATGGCTTCCTCCTTGGTCTTGAAGCGCTGGGAGAGCTCCGCGTTGAAAAGGACGGGCTGTCCGCTCTGGGGATCGAGGGTGGCAAAGGTGCCGGTGACGCGGTAGCTCGCTTCTGCCTTGAAATTTTCGATTTCGCGTTCACGTTCCACGATGAGACGCACGGCAACCGACTGCACGCGACCGGCCGAAAGCGCCGGCTTCACTTTGCGCCAAAGGATAGGCGATAGTTCGAAGCCAACGATGCGGTCCAGCACGCGACGTGCCTGTTGTGCATTCACGAGGTCCATGTCGATCTTGCGGGGCGACTGGATGGCAGCAAGGATGGCAGACTTGGTGATCTCGTGGAAGACAATGCGTTTGGTCCGCTCGGGTTCGAGATTGAGCACCTCGCAAAGGTGCCACGAGATAGCCTCTCCCTCGCGGTCTTCATCGGACGCCAGCCATACCATATCGGCCTTCTTGGCCTCCTTCTGCAGGTTGCTGACCAGTTCCTGCTTGTCGTCTGGAATCTCGTAGATAGGTTGATAATGGTTGTCCAGATCTATGCTGAAGTCTCGTTTCTTGAGGTCTCTGATATGACCGTAGCTTGAAGTAACCTTATAGTCGTTACCAAGGAATTTCTGGATGGTCTTCGCCTTGGCAGGCGACTCGACAATAACTAGATTCATAGTTTATAAAAACATTTCTTTGGTTTTCGGTTTATTGGATGTAGGGGGCACGCCACTTGCGCCAGACTTCGATGGCCTTGGCTCGTTCCTCCTCTTCTTTCGACTTCTGTTTGTCAACCTTTCTGAGCGATTCGCGGATAGCTACAATTTCGCCGAAGTTCGCTTCGACGGGTACCATGTTGAGAGGCTTCTTGAAGGAGTTCGAACTGCGGGCTTCAAGGGCTTTGCACTCCTTTAGACGTGCTTCGCCATCACGATAGCTCTTGAGATCCTTATCGGGCTGTCGCTCGAGGTAGCGTTCGAAGTTGATGCGCGAATGCCGCCATTTGTTCTCATGCATGCGTGCATAACCCATCGTATAGTAGGCAAGCGCGTCATACTGAATCTCCGTATTGGCATTCTTGATGTCGTTGAAGGTGATCATATTCTGGCAGCAGGCTTCCCAGTTGCCCAGCTGGTATTCACACAGTCCTCGCCAGAAGAATGCTTCGATGCGAACCTGCTCACGGGGGCCGTCGTCGAGGTCAATGGCTTCGGTCATAAGGCTCTTGGCTGTGGCGTAGTCGCCTTGCTGGTAGGCCTGTATGCCGTGTACAAAGGCAGCGCTCTGGTCGTCGATTTCGAGCAGTTCGGATTCGGTGAGCGGAATCTCATGCGCAGGCGCAGGATGACCTGCCATGATTTCACATTTCATGCGGAGGCTGTCCACCCAGCCCAGCTGCTGCTGGTTAAGACGTCCGGCAGGGATGTGGGTGAGGCCCTCAAGGGCTTCGTCGTATTTCTCGCGTTCGGCACACCCGACGGCATAGTTGTATGCCGTGACGGCAAGTTCGTGTTCTAACTGGGCACGATCCTGAGCAGGGGCCGTCGAGAGGAGGCCGGCCGACAGGAACAACAACAGGGATATAGCAGTCGTTTTCATCTTTATCATTCTTTTTTGGGGTGCAAATATACATATTTAAATAGAAATGACCAAATTTTAGCAAAGAATTGGTTTTTTTTTTTGTTTTTTTAGAAGAAAAGCATTACCTTTGCAGCACATTTATTACCTCAGTTTGCAAATATTATGATTCAAATACGTTGCAAAAACAACAATAATACCTACTCCTTCCCCGAAGGTAGCTCGCTCCTCGAGATCTACCAGAAGCTCCAGCCTGAACTCAACATCCCTTATCAGGTCGTTTCTGCCAAGGTCAACAATGCGTCCCAGGGACTCAAGTTCCGCGTCTATCAGAGCCGCGATATTGAGTTTGTCGGTCTGAACGATCCTGCGGGCATGCGCATATACACGCGTTCATTATGTTTCGTTCTTTACAAGGCATGTTCCGAGATCTTTCCCGAGAGCCGCTTGTATATCGAGCACAGCATCTCCAATGGGTACTACTGCAATTTCTACACCCGAGCAGCCGACCATGCTACTGCCGACGATGTCGAACAGATTCGTCAGCGCATGCAGCAGATCATCGACGGCGATAGTGCGTTCCACCATCGCGAGGCACCTACCGAGGACGCTGTTCGCATCTTTCGCGAACACGGCAATTTCGACAAGGTGAAGCTCCTCGAAACCAGCGACCGCGTCTATAGCGATTACTATCTGCTCGACGATACCGTTGATTATTACTACGGTCCATTGCTGCCCAGCACCGGCTACATCGGCATCTGGGGGCTCGAAAAGTATCAGGATGGTCTTCTGTTGCGTGTGCCCGATATGAAGAATCCTACCATTTTGGCTCCAAAGGTGGATCAGCCCCGCACATTCGAAACCTTTGCCGAATATGTGCGGTGGAGCATCATCATGGGTCTTTCGAATGTGGGTGATGTCAATCTTGCCATCAAGTCGGGTTATGCCAGTGAGCTGATACAAGTCAGCGAAGCGCTGCAGGAGAAGAAGATTGTAGAGATTGCCGAAGAAATAAACCGCCGTTACCAGGACCCCGAACGTCCCTGTCGTGTTGTTCTGATTACGGGACCTTCTTCCAGCGGTAAGACGACGTTCTGCAAGCGTCTGTCCATCCAGCTCAAGGCGTGTGGCCTCAAGCCGATGAGTATCTCAACCGACGACTATTTTGTCAATCGTGTCGATACGCCCAAGTTCCCCGATGGCCGATACGACTTCGACAACATCTCGGCTGTCGATAGCGAGACGATGGTGCGCGACTTGAATGCCTTGCTTCGCGGCGAACGTGTCGAAGTGCCTGAGTTCAACTTCAAGACAGGCCTGCGGGAATACAATGGCAAAAAACTCAAGATGGGTCGTAATTCCTTGCTCCTCATCGAAGGTATCCATGCGCTCAACCCGGAGCTGACTTCCCAGATCGAAGAGTCGCTGAAGTTCAGGATCTATATCTCGTGCCTCACCAGCATTTCTCTCGACGACCACAACTGGATTCCCACATCCGATTGCCGTCTGCTGCGCCGCATCATTCGCGACTACAATGTGGGGGCCTTCACAGCCCAGCAGACAATAGCCCAGTGGCCTTCGGTTTGTGATGGCGAGATGAAGTGGATCTTCCCCTATCAGGAAACAGCCGATGTGATGTTCAATTCCGCCCTCCATATCGAGTTCGCCGTGCTTCGCAACCATGCCGAACCCATTCTGGCGTCAGTGCCTAAGAATAGTCCGGAGTATTGCGAGTCCCACCGCCTTCTCAAATTCATCCATTACTTCGTAGCCGTGAGCGACAAGGAAATCCCGCCCACCTCCATCATGCGCGAGTTCGTCGGAGGTTCCTCCTTCAAGTACTGACACCTCTTTCGTTCTCTTCTGCGCTCCCCCTCTTGTACCCCCGCTGCCGTTTTTGGCCGTTCTTCAGGCGTCCCCATCGCAGCCATCAATGGCCGCCCTCGTTCCGCCCCGTCCGTGTTCTCGTCGCGGCCGTATATGGCCGCTTTGCAAGTGTCCCGTCACGGCCATCAAAGGCAGCCCTCGTTCCGCCCCGTCCGTGTTCTCGTCGCGGCCGTATATGGCCGCTTTTCAAGCGTCCCCGTCGCGGCCGTTTTTGGCCGCCCTCATAAAAAATCCAGCGGGCAGCAGAGGTCATCCTCCGCTGCCCGCCGTTCATATCATATCCTGGTGTTCACTCACCATTTCTCAGCATGCACCTTCTCCCACTGCAGCTTGGCCGTGTCGTAAGGTTTGCGCTCCTCTCCAATATGTCCGATAGCCAGGACATTGAGCACTTCATATTCCTCCGGTATGCCCAGAATCTGTCGAACCAGATAAGGCGCTGGCACACCATCCGCATTCTCTCGTGCTCGCATCTGGCACCAGACACTGCCCAGTCCCAGATCGGTGCATTGAAGCTGCATCTGGATGCTCGCTATCGAAAGGTCTTCGATCCAGGTGTCCGATTCAGCAGGGTTGGCACAAAGTACAATGGCTAACGCGCATTTCGCAATCTGTGCGGTACCCATTGGCCGCGTTTCACTCAGCTTCTGCAAGGTCTCCGGGTCGTCAACAACCACAAAATGCCACGGATTGCGCCGTTTACCCGCAGGGGCCATCAGCCCCGCCTCCAGGATCATTCTCACCTGGTCTGGATCAAGCAGTTCGCCCGTGTATTTCCGGATGCTCCGCCTATGTATCACTAAATCATGAAAACTATCCATATCTTCTTTCGTTGTTTTTGTTGTTATTAGCGTCCCCGCCGGCCGCCGTATTTGGCGGCCTCTCCAGTCCTCGTCAGCCGCGTCCTTTTCGGCCTCTTCAAGCGTTTCCGTCGGCCGCCGTATTTGGCGGCCTCTCCAGTCCTCGTCAGCGGCCAAGTTTGGCCGCAGCCATCCTCACTTCCCAATCTGTTTCATCATCTTGGCCACCGCGTCCGCATTCTTCTGGAACTCCGGATTCTTGGTGTTTTGTGCCAGTGATGCCCACAGTTTTTGGGCAATGTCGAGGTTGCGCATGGCATCCTGATAGCGCCGTATGTTGTTGTCGGCCTGGCATTGTCCGCACTTGGTGTGAATCATTGCCATATCCACGCACAACTGTTGGTCGAGCCGTATGTTGTTGAGTACGCCGAACTGGCTGATTACACGGGTGTAGGTGTCAACTTCGGCCTTCAGGCCTTTGCTCTTGTGATGCAGGTCGCCCAGTTCGAGGGCAGCATTGATCACAAAGTGTATTACGCGACCATCGCGAGGATAAGCCTTGAAGCAGTCCAGAGCAAGGTCCATGTTCGAACGGAGCAGCACCGAGAGGTCACGATGCGACTTGCCTTCCTTGCGGTAGTACAGACCCAGGTTGTGGTTGGTCACACTCAAGGTGAGTCGTGCGATGAGGGAGCGTGGCGACATCTGGATGCCTTTCTCTTCGTCTTCCTTTTTCAATGCGGCGAGGTAGCGCATTTGGCGGATCTGGGCTTCTGTATAGGCGTCGTAGCTTTCTTCCGTCTTGCCGAGGTGGTCATACAGTTCGCCCAGCGTCTGGTAGTAGTTGCACAGACGAAGCTCTTCGTCATGGCCTTTGTACTTGTCTTCGTCTTCTTTGCTCAGGCCCTCCAGATAGGCTTGGATCAGCGAGATACAGCCCTCCGAATAGTTGGTGAACTGCTCCTGCAAGGCTGGTTGCATCTGATAGTAGAGCTTCGACATATCGATATGCTGGTCGATGATGCTGTTCGAAAGCTGATGGCCGCGCTTTTCGTCGGCTTCTGCCTCTTCGCTGGCATCACTTGTGTCGGCATGCTTGTTGGCAAGGGCTGCAATCTGCGCCTGTTCCACCTTGATGATGGCTTCAAAGAGCAGGCTGATGGCCTTGGGTTGCGCCATCTCCTGGCAGATCTTCAGGCAGAGCCAGTACTGCCGAATCTGTTCGTCGCTGATGGTCGTGGGATCGGCTTGCTGAAGGGGCGGCAGCAGGTAGTTGAGCGCGCTGATGAAGGTCTGCTGTGCCTGTTGTTCAAATTGCTTGGCTTCGTCTTCCTTCTGCTGCTGACGCGCAATCTGGGCACGTGTGCGGGCACTTTGTGCGATACGAAGCTTGGCAACACCCAGCAGAACGGTGATCTCATTGTTGCCCTGTTGAATCAGTGTTCCAACGATGTTGTGGAGCCGTTCGGCCACCTCCTTCTGCCGGTCCGGATTGCCGACAATGGCGATGCAGTCGTTGAGCTGCAGCATAAGGATCTTCTTCTGATCGACATTCTCGCTCTGCACCAGAGGCATGTCATAGACGCACTGCTTCACGTATTCCGGACCATCCTTGAGCGCATTGCCCATGGTCATTATGGCAAGGCGAAGCGACTCGCCATCGGCCTGGCTGATATATTCTGCAGCTGCAGCAGCCTCGTCGCCATCCAGCAGGAGGTGCATGGCCTGGATATCTCGCACGGGATCGCCTGCCTGACAATGCTCAAGCAGGTGATAGCCGAGGTCACTGGCACATGCCCGATAGGCTCCTTCGCCCAACATCTTCTGCAGGCTCACGCGTATGGGAGGGAATCGGAAGTCGATGACCTTGCACGTCGGTGTCAGTTGTCGTTCTACGAAAAGCTCGAAACCCAGTCCGGTGCGCAGCTTCTCCCAAAGCTCGGCGTCAAAGTCGTCACCGATCACAGCCTTCAAATCGTCTGGTCGAAGGCCGTTGGTCGAGCTGCTGAGATAGCGAAATGGTTCCCCAACCTGATCCTCGCCCAGGGCGGGCACTGCCACGTCGAGAATAAAGTCGTAGAGCACCTTCGCATCGGCTTCGGTCACATCTTTATCTTTTGCACAAACGTCCTCTACCTTTTTCAGCAAACTGGCGTCCAGGGAGGACTTGAATTCTTCAAATGTCATTTTTCTTATTTGTGGATTTTGTTTTTTTCAAATATTTCGGAATCGCATAATTTCGAAATTCCGGTATTCCGATATCCCGGTATTCCGATATCCCGCCATTCCGTCATATCGAAAAAGAAATGCAAAAACTATGCCACGTGTTTCTTCGTGGCATAGTCAAATGAAAATCTTACAGTTTATCGCATTCGTTCAGCCAAATTGTCGCACACGCGTCACTCGGCATTCGCAGGTCTCCGCGCGGCGAAACGCTAACCGTACCCACCTTGGGACCATCGGGCAGACACGAGCGCTTGAACTGCTGCTGGAAGAAGCGGCGGAAGAAGCTTCGCATCCATTTCTTGATTGTCTCGTCGTCGTAGGTCCTTTCGCGAACATCTTTATATTTGTCGCTCTGGAAGGCTTCTTTGGCCAGCAGGAAGATCTTCTTCGGGCTGGCTCCGAAACGGAACGAATGGTAGAGGAAGAAGTCATTCAGCTCGTAGGGGCCGATGAAGTCTTCGGTCTTCTGTTCTATCTCGCCTTGCGCGTTGGTCGGTGTCAGCTCGGGCGAAATGGGCGTGTCGATGATGTCAAGCAGATAGGGCCTTGCCACTTCATCGCCCTTCATGGCAACGTACTTCACCAGATACTTGACCAGTGTCTTGGGGATGGATGTGTTGACCGCATACATCGACATGTGGTCTCCATCGTAGGTGCACCAGCCGAGCACCAGCTCCGACAAGTCGCCTGTGCCGATTACGAGACCGCCCGTCTGGTTGGCAGCATCCATCAGAATCTGGGTCCTCTCACGTGCCTGGCAGTTCTCGTACGTCACGTCCTTGTTGCTTGGGTCGATGCCAAGGTCCTTGAAGTGTTGCAGCACGGCATCTTTGATCGAAATCTCGCGTTGCGTGATACCCAGAGCCGTCATCAGTCCGAGCGCATTGCGATAGGTGCGGCCCGACGTTCCGAATCCTGGCATGGTGATGCCAAGGATGCGTTTGCGGTCCCAGCCCAGTTTGTCGAAGGCACGGACAATGACGAGCAGGGCAAGTGTGGAATCGAGGCCTCCCGAAATGCCGATTACAGCGGTCTTTGCGTTGATGTGGTTCAGGCGGGTCACAAGGCCCTGTACTTGGATGTTGAAGATCTCCGAGCAGCGTTCCTCCATATCATCGTCGTTCGAGGGAACAAAGGGCCGTGGAGCGATGTAGCGGAACAGCTTGGCATTGAAGTCGGGCGATGGCAGTTTGGTCATCTCCACCGTGTAATAGCCGTTCTGCGTGGGCTCACACGTGTGGTGACGGTCGCCATATACCATCTTGTCGCTTTGCTGCCCGAAGTCAGGTTGAAGTTGTGTGAACGACGTTTGCGAACGACGAAGCACCTTCAGTTTTTCAATATCCACATCGCGCACCAGTAGGCTCGACTCCAGCTTGAATCGCTCGCTTTCGCCCAGCATCGAGCCGTTCTCGGCAATCATTCCCTTGCCGGCAAATACGAGGTCGGTCGTCGATTCGCCGAAGCCCGACGAGGCATAGACATAGGCGCAGATTAGCCGTCCGCTGTGCGACTGTATCATTTGTCGCAGGTAGGCATGCTTGCAGGTGACTTCGTCCGAGCACGAAAGGTTCACGATGACGTGGGCACCCGCTAGGGCCATACGGCTCGATGGAGGGATGGGTACCCAAAGGTCTTCGCAGATTTCAATGCCTAAGGTGAATCCTTCGAAGCCGAAGAGCAGGTTCTGTCCGAAGATGATGTTGTCGTATCGCTTGTCTGCCAGTGCCCCTAAGTCCATGCGCGCACTTGCAGGTACTTCTGCTCCGCTGGCAAACCAGCGTGCTTCGTAGAACTCGCTGTAGTTGGGCAGATAGACTTTCGGCACAATGCCGACAATGTTGCCGTCTCCAAGAAGCACGGCACAGTTGTAGAGGCGATTGCGATAGGAGAGGGGCGCGCCCACGATGACGGCCATGTCGATGCCGCGCGTAGCTTCGGCAAGATGCTTCAGCCCATCAATTGCTGCATTGAGCAATGGTTCGTGATGGAAAAGGTCTGCACAGGTGTATCCAGTCAGCGATAGCTCGGGGAATGCCAATAGTTGCACACCTTCCTCGTGAGCCTCCCGTATCAGCTGGATATGCTGCTTCAGATTGTACTCCACGTCCGCCACCTTGACAGTGGGTATCGCGGTGGCTACACGTAGCAGCCCATAGTCATCAAATACCTTAGTCGTTTTCTTTGCCATACCTTATATATATTAATCGTCGAAGTCGCGGCCATCCATGGCCGCCTTTATCCAACTGTGTCGTAGTCGCGGCCATCCTTGGCCGCCCTAATTCATCAGCGTCCTCGTTTCGTCCGTCTTTGTCCGCCTTTCCGCACACTCTTGGCCTTGGGGTTGACACCTTCCACACGGCGCGTCTTGACGTTCATCAGGCCCTGCTTGTCATTGGCAAAGACATCGCTGAACGATTTGGCCTTCCTATTCTCCTTCTTTACCTCTCTCTTGAGCTGGGCTTCGTCCATGTCCATTGCCTCGGCATTGTTTCGCAGCACCCGTCGTTCACCGGCAGTGCCGCTCTTGGCCTTCTTGCGCAGCAGTTTGCTCTTGGGGTTTTGCATCTTGGCTGCCGTCTTTTGGCGCTTCAGTTCATTATGCGCAACCCACCAGGGATTCTTCTTGCGCTCGAGCTCGTCAAGCGCCTCTTGCGAGATGGCATTCTTCTGCGGATTCTCAGGATCTACCTTCTGGCCATCCACGGTCACGACGTCGCGTTCCGTATCAATCTGCATACCGATGCGGGCAGGTTGTCCATTAACCTCCACGCGTCCGTCGGCGATAAGCTCGTCCACTTCCCGTCGACTGCATACGCCCGATTCACTCAAATATTTGTTGATGCGTTCAATCTTTTCCATATTTTTATAGTTTTTTCGGTGCAAAGATACGCAAAAATATTGAAATTACATTGCCTTTTCTAACAAAAACAACGAAAATTTACAAATTTTCACATAAAAAATTTGGAACTATCAAAACAATACCCTATCTTTGCACCCGCAAAATCGAAAGATAGAGCAAAAATCGGGATGTAGCTCAGTTGGTAGAGTACACGTCTGGGGGGCGCGAGGTCGCCCGTTCGAATCGGGTCATCCCGACCAGGTTGCAAAGGTCTAAAGCATATAGCCGCCCTTTGCAACTTTTTTTTGTTTCTTTTGCTCCCCATGTCCCCTCCTTCGTCACCCTCGTTCGCTCCCTCTTCTTTTGTCTCCGTCGCGGCCGTATATGGCCGCCCTCCCTGTTCCCCCTCCTTCGTCTCCTCGTTCGCTCTCTCTTCGTGTCTCCGTCGCGGCCGTATATGGCCGCCCTCCCCATGGTTCCCTCCTTCGTCACCCTCGTCCTCCCTCTCTTCGTGTCTCCGTCGCGGCCGTGTATGGCCGCCCTCTCTGTTTCCCCTCCTTCGTCGCCCTCGTTTTCTCTTTTTGTGTCCCCGCTGCGGCCGTGTATGGCCGCCCTCTCTGTTTCCCCTTCTTCGTCGCCCTCGTTTTCTCTCTTCGTGTCTCCGTCGCGGCCATCGATGGCCGCCATTTCCCCTCTCTTTTCCCCCTTTTTCGCACAAATAAACAAAATATTTGCCCATTTTTTAACTCAACCAGCCAAAAATTTGGAGAAATACAGATTATTTGTTATATTTGCCGCGAAAATAGTATAAACCAAGATAGAAATTTATCAATTCTATGAGAATTTCAGCCGCATTCCTTCTGGCTCTTGCTCTCCTCGTTGTCTCTTGCAAAAAGGAGCAGACCACAACCTGGCAAGGTGTCACTTACGATACCGTAAGCACCTCCGAAACGCCATTCCCGATGTCTGATGTGCAGGTGCCCGTTTTCCCCGACCGCAACTTCGTGATTACCGACTATGGCGCTCGTCCATTACCCCCTGGTGGCTACCCGACTTCTGCCGATTCCGCGCGTATAGTTCGAACCAACAGCCAGGCGGTTGCGCGTGCCATGGATGAATGTTCCTCCGCCGGTGGCGGTCATGTTGTCGTGCCGAAAGGCGAGTGGCTGATGGGTGTCATTCGTTTCAATAGCAGCTGCGACCTCCATCTTTCCGAAGGTGCGGAAATCATCTTCAGCGCCAATCCCGACGACTACCTTCCCGAAGATATGACCACCTTCGAGGGCGTCGAGTGCTACAACTATCAGTCTTTGATTTATGCCTGGCGTCAGACGAATATAGGTATCTCGGGTACAGGAACACTCCGCGCCCAGATGTCCGTGTGGGAGAAGTGGTTCGAACCATCAGCCGAACACGGCAGGGCCCTTCAGACCCTCGATCGTTGGGGTACCTTCAACTACACATTCTACTTGCGTAATATGTCGGGCTATACGTTCAAGTTGAGCCCGCCTTTCATCCAGTTCTATCAATGCTCGAACATCCTGCTTGAGGATTTCAAGATCCGCCAATCTCCCCATTGGTCCATCCATCTCTTCGGATGCGAGGAAGGTGTTGCTCGTCGTCTCGACTTGTCAGCCCTTGGCCGGAGCAACGACGGTATTGACCTCGAGATGACGCGTCGTTTTGTGGTCGAGGACTGCGTTTTCAATCAGGGTGGTGATGCGATATCAATCAAGTCCGGACGAGTTTGCGAAACCTGGAACGCTCCATCGTCCTCGCGTAATATCTTGATTCGTCGCTGTAAGGCCAAACATGGCAAGGCGCTCCTCAGTATAGGGGAGGAGATCTCGCATGGTGTGCACAATATCTATATGCACGACTGCAAGGCTACCGGTGAAGTGGGCGACCTGCTCAGTATACGAACCAACAGTCGCCAGTTCTCCAACGTCGATAGCATTCTGGTCGAAAAATGTGAAGCAGCTTCCCTCCAGCGTGTCTTTGCTATCGATTCCGACGTGTGGGGCGATTGGCGTGGTTTCATGACCTCTAAAAAGGACACCTTTGCCGTCATCTCTGGCATCACGATGCGTGATGTGAAGTGTCGCCGCGCCGTTGCCCTCGTCGAAATCAACGGCGATAAAAATAAACCCGTTCGGGATATTACTATCCAGAATATTCATGCCGACAGCGTCACGTCCTTCATCA
>JAEEUA010000137.1 GCA_016286775.1 Bacteroidales bacterium | reverse complement strand
GCCGCGATATTCGTCAACAATATCGTATTGGCTCAGTTCCTTGGTATCTGTCCATTCCTGGGAGTATCGAAGAAGGTTGACACCGCTGCAGGAATGGGTATGGCAGTTGCATTCGTTATGCTTCTCGCTACACTTGTGACCTGGCCGATCTATTATTTCGTATTGGTGCCCTATGGGTTGCAGTTCATGCAGACCATCGTCTATATCCTTGTGATTGCTGCCCTTGTTCAGATGGTTGAAATCATCCTCAAGAAGTCAATGCCTTCGCTCTATTCGGCTCTTGGCGTATTCCTCCCGCTGATTACTACCAACTGTACTATCCTTGGTGTTGCCATCAACGTGATTAACTTTGAATACACGCTGCTCGAATCTGCAGTCTATGCTGTAGCTACTGCTCTTGGTTTCTCGCTTGCCATGGTTCTCTTTGCCGGCATCCGTGAACAAATCGCTGTGACAGATGTTCCCAAGGGCATGAAGGGAACGCCTATCGCTCTGCTTATTGCCGGTCTGCTGGCATTGGCATTCATGGGCTTCTCCGGCATCGACAACACTCTCAAGGTGATGTTCAATATCGGCTGATAGATTTTCTTCCTCAATAAAAAACGGGACGCTCGATTGGGCGTCCCGTTTTTTGCTGTTCGAATTTTTAGAATGGCTCCAAGTGACTCATGAAGTATGGTAGTTGCTTGCGCCACCAAGGCCAGTCGTGGTCGCAGTCAAATCCCCAGTAGTCAAACCAGGCTGGAATATGCTTCTCGCAGAGAATAGTGTCAAGTTGTCGAGTCGAATCTAACGTTTCTTCCTCCCAACGTCCTTGACCTATGCAGATTACGATGCGACGCTGACGATAGAGTTGCATCCAGGGATGGTCTTCCGGCATATTTCGAAGGAAATCCTGCGGGGAGTTGGCGTAGGTTAGTTCATCGGAATAGAATGGGAAGCCGTATCCAGCATGATAAAGGCCCGATAATCCGATGACGGTGTCGAAGATGTCTGGTCGGCGGAAGAAGAAGTTGGCGGCATGCATTGCTCCCATGGAACAACCGGTTGTCATGAAGGTTTCCCCTTCGTAATATCGAATATTAGGAAGCAGTTCCTCAATGATGTAGTTGAACCAACGTTCCTGTTGCTCAATACGCCAACGCTGATCGCCTCCAAAGTTCGACCAGGTTTCCCAGTCGATGCCATCCACACAGATGACGCGAATTTTGCCAGCTTCGATCCATGGAGTCAGCACATGTATCATACCCTGATCGGCATAGTCGAAGAAACGACCATTCTGACAAGGGAATGCAATAAGCGCATGGCCTTGATTGCCAAACGTCTTGTATTCCATGTCGCGATTGAGGTAGCGACTGTACCATTTATGATATTCTACCTGCATGATTATTTCCTGTTGCAAATGTCAAATAGGAACTGGTCTTTTTCTTCCCAGGTGCGGAAACGGGCGATGTAGGACTGGTTGCCCATCGCGGGAGAAAGTGCATCAGGAACACGATCCCATTGCTTCAAGGCGTATGCATACTTTTCCATGATTGCCTGATGGTCGAGATGATACTGGGCGTTGTCTCGTCGGCCTGCAAAGACACAGAAATAGTCGTCGTGAGGATCGGGAGTGGTGCGACGATCAAATGCAACCATGTCGGCCCAGATCTTGTAAACGTCCACTGAATGGGCATAGTTCAGCATATCGGGTGTGTAACCGCCACCAGGGCGCATGTTGACTTCCAAGGCTACGAAGTCTCCTACATTGCCAAGGCCACGGTGTGCGCGATCCAAGCGGAAGAACTCGAGATGCACAAAGCGACTGCGCACATCGAAGGCCTTTACGGTCTGACGGCCCCAGTAGCGAAGATTCTCGTTCATATCCTTCTCAACAAAATAGGTCGAATCGAGGTTCTGTTCCACAATATCAGCAATAGAAGGAGGGCAAACGCTCCAGGACTCGAAGATCGGATTGCCGTGAGAATCAATGATGGCATCATAGTCACAGATATTGCCCGTAACATATTCTTCGATGACATACTGGTAGGCTTGCGGGTTGGTCTGGTAGAAATGCCAGAGGGCACCTTCATCGATAATCTTGTGAGCTCCGTTGGCTCCTACGCCAACATCTGGTTTGGCAAATAGCGGATAACCAGCATCGTAGGCAAAGCGCTTCACGGCTTCAAACCCTTCCGATGCCTTTATCTGACGTGCTGTACGAATACCGCCTTTGGCATAATACTTCTTCATCTCGGATTTCTCCTTGATGGCATTGATGACATCACTTTTTAGGCCGGTATTCACATTGAAATCGGTGCGCAGGCGCGCATCCTGTTCCAGCCAGTATTCGTTGTTTGATTCAATCCAGTCGATGCGGTCATACTTCCAGGCGAAGTATGCTGTGCCACGATAGACTTCGCTGTAATTCTCGAGATTGGACACCTTGTAATACTCTGTCAGAGCATTTTTCAACTCCTGTTTCAGTTCTTCGTAGGGTTGGTCGCCAATACCAAGGACGCGAACGCCATTATTCTTCAAGGCGTTGCAGAACTTCCACGCTGCATCGGGGAAGTTGGGAGAGATATAGATGAAATTCATAATAAAAAATATTGTCCTAAGAACTGTGCTTAGGTGGTTTGAATTATTTGACTATTCGTAATGAACCATTCTTGCAGATGAGTTTGCATTCGCCATCGTGACAGATGAGATCGAGCTTGCCATTCTTCATTCGATAGGCCTCGCCATGCAGTACAGTTCTTTTTTTCTCTTTTTTTTCAGCATTCGTGATAAGAAGATATGTCCCATCGTTGAGGCAGTAAACGGGATGGGAATAACTATGCCTTGCTACGATGTCATCAATGAGCAAACGTCCATCGAGTCTTGATTCCCGTATCATCTCAAAGTGTGGCAAGATGTTGACATCGGTAAATCCAAGACCTCGGAGATAGACCTTGTACTTGGGATCTAAACTCTCGCCGTCAAGTTCCGGCGGGGCATATACAAGGTCGGCTGCATTCATGGAACCAGCACTGATGCCCATGATAACACCATCAAATCTGCTGAGCCGAGCTCGAAGATGTATTTCTTCGAAAAACATGTTCTCAGTCGGCACATGGCCACCACAAAGGATGATGAAGTTGGCATCGCGAATCATTCGCATTGCGTATCTTTGTGTTCTGCGGTCCAGCACCTCATACTTGTCGAAGGCCAGGCCTGCACGTTCGAAGATTTCGCGCATATCCCATGCCATCCGATCGGTCATCTCCTTGTCATCGGGTGCTGAGGTTATCAGCAGGCAATGGAGAGGATGAGGAAGAGTTGCACGCAATTCATCTAGAAATCCATTTGCTGGATTCAAGTCGCCTGCCCAGCCGATACAGGGGCTGCTGGTTAGGAATAAAGTCATTCTATTCTGGAGAAGTTTTATAATGTACGTTGTAACACTATTTTGAATGGAATTCTATGGGTTGGCATAAACTGCCTCCAAGGTATCTTCGTTTGGCCAATGCGGGAGGAAGAAGAGGGGAAGAGGGCGTCCTCCAACTCCTGTCCAATCGATTCGGCGCACATAACGGAAATCAGGTCCTCCAAAGTCGAAGGAACGGCCGAAGAGCAGTATCGCGTTCCGACTATGGTCGATTTTCCAGAGACCACCTCCATGACAATCATCGTCGCCCATGGGGAGCATATCCCGGTGCAAATAGACGTGTCCGAATTTGAGGACACCATCGTCGGTTATGATAAACTTCTGGTACATATTTTGTTATCGCGAACAGGTTTCAATTAATTGTTGATACTCTTTGCAGGTCTCTATCTCATTCATTGGAACAAGACATGACAAGATACCCAGTTTTTTGGCAGCTTCGATATTATCGTGACTATCGTCGAAGTAGATGGTCTCCCCGGGCTGGATGCCCGTGGCTTCAAAAACCTGCTGGTAAATAAGGGGATTCGGTTTCGCCAGTTGCATCTTGTAGGAAATAAATGCCTCGTCGAAACATTGCTCAACAGTGTATCCTTCGTTTCGGATCAGTTTTTGGGTGAGGTCCCAGGCCGTGTCATAAAGATTGCTGAGCAGAAACACCTTGTAGTGTTTGCGCATTTCTACAAGTGCTGCCAGACGCGAAGAAGGGATGTCATCGAGCACGGCATCCATCGAAGCAAGAATCTCCTCGTCAGTGGCTTCGGGAAAGCAGAAAGGACGAATCGCCTTGAGGAAGGTAGGCTTGTCCGAAAGCCCATTCAGGTAAAGGGATATCGGACCGTGAATCTCACGATCGGCAATACAGCCATCGAAATCGGGTAACCCGACCGAAAGAAGTGCCTGGGTGTCGCGTTCCAGATTAAGGTTGAGCAAGACACCTGCCAGGTCAAAGATTATATTTCGTATCATCGTTTTTGTTTTTCCAAGTAATCCATTCTTCTGTAATGTTTCCACCATAGTGGAATGGACAAGATGATGGAACAGAGGTCAGAAACGGGCTGCGCTGCCAACACACCATCCAAGCCCAACGTGATGTGCAGGAGTAATAATGCTGGAATCAGGAAGAGACCCTGCTTGGAGATGCCTGTGATTAATGCGCTCCAGGTCGCACCAATGTTCTGCAGGAACATATTTGAGGTGATGACAAAGCCTGTGACGGCGTAGGTCAGGCATTGAAGTCGCAGGATACGGGTGCCAAGTGTCAGGACTCTTGTGTCGTCCGATTGGAAAAGCCCTACGATAGTTGGGGCAAAGATTAACCCTAAGACAACGAGCAGGATGGAGTAGAGCGTTGTGGTCGTGGCGCAGAACTTGAAAGCGGCACGAACACGACCATAGAGCTTCGCTCCATAATTGAATCCGCAGACAGGCTGGAAACCTTGGCCAAAGCCGATGAGCAAGGACTGCACAAACATCACAATGCGATGGACTACCGAGAAAGCTGCAATTGCTGCGTCTCCGTAGAATCCTGCCACGTTGTTGAGCACCAATGCGGAGAGCCCCATCGTTCCTTGTCGGCCTAAGGAGGGAAGACCTCCACGAGCAATCTCTCGATATTGGAGGAGGGTAGGGTGGAAGTTGCTCCAACGGATGGCCAAGCCACCTTTCTTGCCACACATCGACAGCATGATGCAGAAACTGATGGCCTGCGAAATGGCAGTCGCCAGCCCAGCTCCAGCTACACCCATCTTGAAACCAAAGATGAGAATAGGATCGAGGCCCATGTTGATTACGGCTCCCGTCATTGTGCCCGTGAGGGCCATCGCTGCATTGCCTTGGAACCGCATCTGGTTGTTCAGGACAAAAGTGCAGGAGATGAAAGGTGAACCAAGGAGCAGCCATTGGAAATAGCTGCAGGCGTAGGGCATGATGGTGGGTGTGGAGCCCAGCGCCGAGAGTATGGGCTTCATGAACAAAAAGCCAATTGCTCCCAGTGATGCACTGAAAAACATTGCCGAGAAGAATCCCGTGGCGGCAATTTGTGCAGCCTGTTCGGTGCGTCGGGCTCCTAAGGCACGCGAGATGTAGTTGCCCGAACCTTGGCCGAAGAAGAACGAGAAGGCTTGGATCAGGACCATATAGGTGAAGACCACACCCAATGCGGCCGTAGCCTGCGTGCCCGTCTGGCTGACAAAGAAGGTATCGACAATGTTGTAGAGGGCCGACACCATCATGCTGCCCATCGACGGGATGGCCAGCGACGTCACCAGTCGGGAAACTGGCTCGGTCGTCATGCGTTGAAATTTGGCTTCCTGTGGTGTCATTTCTTTTTCTCGGGGTTTCGTTTCACACCTCTTATAGCTTCAGCTTCAAGTGGGTTGTCGGGCCAGAAATGCTTGGGGTAGCGTCTGCGCAGTTCCTTGCGCACTTCGAAATAGGTGTTCTCCCAAAAGCTATGCAGGTCACGGGTGAGCTGCACGGGCTTGAATCCGGGGGACAGCAGTTCCATCAGCACCGGGCACCGGCCGTCGTCCACAAGGGGAGTTTCTGTCAGTCCAAAGCATTCCTGCAGTCGGACACGCAGGATGGGCAGTTCGGCTCCCTGGCGGTATTCTACGCGGATTCGGCTGCCTGTCGGCACCGTAATGTGGGTGGGCGCAAGGCGCTCCACTTGTTGTTGCTGTTCGTAGCTGAGTAGTGTCCAGAGTGCCTGGGTGAGGTCAATCCGTTTCAGATCGCAGGTCCCCTCCAAAAAGAAGGGAAGCCACTCCTCGCATCTCTGCAGAACGGTATTGGTGCTCAGGTCGGGTAGGTTGAGCTCGGGATGCCAGCCGGCAACTGTAGCCACGCGCCGCTGAAGGTTTTGCACCTTGTCGTTGAAGTCAAGCATGCTTGTTCCTTCCTTCCTGGCAGTTTCGCAGATGACCTTTGAAATCTTGTTTCGAAGTTCTTCAGCAGCCTGTGGACTTGATGCGGCATCTGCTGCAATGGGTTTGCTTTCGACCACAAGGCATCCGATGCGATATTCACGCTGGGCAATGATTTGTCCACGTTTGCTGTCCCATGAGATGTTGTCCTTCACTTTTGCGAAAGCTTTCAGCTCCTTGTGGTCCAGGGGTGCTGCCAGAAAGATGTGCCCGATGCCGCCTTGTTGTGTGTTGAGGCTTGCAGCCGCTATCCAGTCGTATGCACAAAGGTCATCTTTGTCGTCAATTCGTACGATGTCCCCGGTGGATAGCCGGAAACGCCCGACACCATCGGGAATAGCTTGTGCGATGCGCTCTGGATAGGCTGCGGCAAGCAGTATCGATTCCCCTCGCAACGAACCGTTCCTTGCAGTCGAGGCATTCTGCGCGAGACGCCGGTATTGTTCAGCGGCGCGGATGATGCGTTCCCAAACTTTCCCTCTGCGTCGTCCCGAGCGTGCTTCGTTTAGGGCGTTGAGCCTTAAATGTAGCTCTGCACCCATATTGTCATTGGCCAAGGGGTCTTTTTCGTCCAGCAAAGCTGCCATGTCAGCGGCCAAAGCCTTTTGTTCCTGACCTTGGGCCAGAACGAGCATCTGGGCCAAGCGTGGATGGCAGGGGAGTTTTGCCAGAGCTTTTCCGTGACTTGTAATGTGCCCCTTTTCATCCAGGGCACCGAGCTGTCGGAGTAGTCTCTCGCCTTGCACCACATGGGCAGGTGGGGGAGGGGTAAGCCATTGCAGTTCCTCGACTTTGCAACCGTCCCATGCTGCAATGTCGAGCAACATTGGGGCAAGGTCTGCCTCTTCGATTTCGGGTACACGACAGGCTGCCATGCGGTGTTCCGTTGCCAGTGTCCAGAGCCGGTAGCAGACACCGGGGCCAAGGCGACCCGCACGACCGCGTCGTTGGTCTGCCATATCTTTGCTGATTCGCACGGTTTCGAGGTGACTCAGCCCCGTCTGCGGATCAAAGATCATCTTTCTGTACAACCCCGAATCGACCACGATACGCACACCTTCGATAGTGAGCGAAGTCTCGGCAATGGGTGTGGCCAACACCACCTTGCGTTCGCCGGTTTTGCTTGGTGCGATGGCCAGCTGCTGTTCCCTGGGGGGCAGCAGCCCATAGAGCGGACAGATGTGCGTCTGGCCCAGCGATGCACCAAGCAGTTCCGCACATCGTCGAATCTCAGCCTCTCCGGGAAGGAAGGCCAGGATGTCGCCCTCATGGGACTGATGGGCCAGGCGGATGATGTGGCTGACCTGTTGCGCGCAGTCTTCGAAGGACGAATTGCCTGAGGTCGTTTCGGGCGAAATATGGATTGTTTCGACGGGAAACATCCGGCCTTTGCAAGTCACAAGGGGCGCATCGAGTGCCCGACAGATGCTTGTCGCGTCGATGGTGGCCGACATGATCAGGATACGGAGGTCGGGGCGCACAATCTGCTGGGCTTTGCGTGTAAGGGCAAGTGCAACATCCGAAGCGAGGTTTTGCTCGTGAAATTCGTCGAAGATAACCAGACTGACGCCTTCCAGTGTCGGGTCCTCCACCAGCATGCGTGTCAGGATGCCTTCCGTGAGCACTTCGATGCGGGTGTTGTCCGATACCTTCGTCTCGAATCTCACCCGATAGCCGATGGTCCTGCCCACGGGTTCGCCGAGCAGGGCCGCCATGCGTTCGGCAATCTGTCGGGCTGCCAGACGTCTGGGCTCCAGCATCAGGATCTTCCCGCTCTCAGTGAGATTGTCCAGCAGGATAAGGGGCAGCAGGGTCGATTTGCCGGCGCCGGGCGGAGCGGTCACTACCAGACAAGCAGAAAACCGCAGCCGTGACAACACGGTTGCGGCTATCTCGGCTACAGGCAGGGAACCCGCTAACCCATCAGCACCAGGATTTGTCCACACAGCACACGGAGGAACATGGTGAGAGGATAGACGGTCGAATAGGCCACCGAAGCCTGGTCGGTTCCACAGATGGAGTTGCTGTATGCAAGTGCCGGTGGGTCGGTGGTCGATCCTGCTATCAGACCAGCGATGGTAAAGTAGGTCAGTTTGCAGAATACACGTGCAATGATGCCCACGATGAGCAGGGGGATGATGGTGATCAGGAATCCGTAGAGCACCCACCAGTAGCCTCCATTCATCACTGTTTCGACAAATCCGTCGCCGGCACCGATGCCGACAGCGGCCAGGAAGAGGCAGATGCCGATTTCGCGCATCAGCAGCTTAGCAGAGCCGGTGGTGTAGGTGACGAGCTTGAGCTGCGGGCCGAAGCGTGCAATGAGTATCGAGACGATGAGCGGGCCACCAGCCATACCCAGTTTCACGGGTACGGGCATACCGGGGAAGAAGATGGGCAGCGAGCCGAGCAATACACCCAGGGCGATGCCGAGGAAGATGCTGGTGAGCTGAGGCTGGTCAAGACGCTTTACGGAGTCGCCGATCAGCGACTTCACGTTCTCGACGTTCTTCTTTTCGCCCACAACGGTCACGCGGTCGCCCAGCTGGAGGATCAGCATGGGACTTGCCACCATATCGACGCCGGCACGCTTCACGCGTGTGATGGTGATGTCGAAGGTATGACGTAACCCAAGGTCACCCAGACGACGGCCGTTCAGTTTCGGGTTGGTTACTACCAGACGCTCTGAAACCAGTTCGTTGCCTTTCTGCTTCTCCCACTGCTTTTCGTCCATATCAATCTGATGCCCCAGAATCACAGACATTGCTTCCACATCAGCGGGTGAAGCTACGATATAGATGCGGTCGCCCTTCTGCAGGCGTGTCTGCCCTTCGACGAGTTGCACATCCTGCGAATTGCGATGCATGAGGCGCGAAACCACAATCTCGCGTCCGGCGATTTTGGACAGTTCGGCCATTGTCTTGCCGTCAACGCCTTCGTTGGTTACTTCAATCGTGGCACCCTGCACCATGGCAGCATAGTTCAGGCTGTGCTCCTTGTAGGT
>JAEEUA010000136.1 GCA_016286775.1 Bacteroidales bacterium | reverse complement strand
CTTGGTGGAGCTGATGTTGAGCTTGTAGGCCCAATCGCCAAACACCTGCTGGATAGCCTTGGCCTCCGAGCGGTCGCCCACAGGGGTAGAAGTGCCATGAACGTTGATGTAGTCGATGTCCTCGGGCTTGAGGTTGGCATCTTCGAGCGCAGCTTCCATCACCAGCTTGGCCCCGAGTCCATCGGGATGTGTAGCTGTGAGGTGATAAGCGTCGGCCGACATGCCTCCACCGACAACTTCGGCATAGATATGGGCACCACGTGCCTTGGCATGCTCGAGCTCCTCAAGAATCAGGCATCCCGAACCTTCGCCGATGACGAAACCATCGCGGCTGGCCGAGAAAGGACGGCTGGCGTGTTCGGGATCGTCGTTGCGGGTCGAAAGAGCCTTCATAGCGTTAAAGCCACCGACACCAGGTTCGGCTACAGCAGCCTCAGCGCCACCTACCACCATGATATTGGCCTTGCCAAGACGAAGCAGGTTGAATGCATCGATCATTCCATGGGTCGAAGATGCGCATGCACTCACAGTGCCGTAGTTGGGGCCGTGAAAGCCATAATGAATGGAGAGCTGACCGGCTGCAATGTCCGAAATCATCTTTGGGATGAAGAACGGATTGTAGCGAGGACCGATTTCGGGGTCATAGCCCATCGTCTCCTCGTGGAACGTCTTGATGCCGCCTATGCCTGAGCTGTAGATGACGCCGATTCGGTTCTTGTCCTCGGTCTCGAGGTCGATGCCGCAGTCCTTGATGGCCTCGCTGGCAGCTGCAAATGCAAACTGTGTGTAGCGGTCCACCTTGCGGACTTCCTTCTTCTCAAAATATAGGAGCGGATCAAAATCCTTGACCTCGCAGGCGAACTGGGTCTTGAACTTGGAAGCGTCGAACAGAGTAATAGGTGCGCATCCACTCTTGCCGTCGATAAGGTTCGCCCAAGTTTCAGCGACCGACTTGCCAAGTGGAGTGACGGCACCTAACCCCGTCACTACTACTCTCTTTAATTCCATTTAAAAAGTAGGGAAGTATAGATTACTTGTTAGCCTCGATATAAGCAACAGCGTCGCCTACAGTGGCAATCTTTTCAGCCTGATCATCGGGAATGGTGATGCCGAACTCCTTCTCAAACTCCATGATAAGCTCAACAGTGTCGAGTGAATCAGCGCCAAGGTCATTGGTAAAAGATGCCTCAGGGGTAACCTCAGACTCTTCAACACCAAGCTTCTCAATGATAATCTCTTTAACTTTGCTTTCGATTTCTGACATAATTATATACAATTAAGTGTTAATAATGTTGTTCAGTACTATCAATTTCAATTCTCTACGCTCCAAAAATAGTAAAAAGAGCATTTTTTTTTGGCTATTTGGAGAAAAATTGCTACTTTTGTCCCCATAAAAAGCCTGTTTAGCACTGCAAAGAAACAAAATTAATTCCGAGTAGCGAAATAAATTGGTAAGAAATTATTAAAAAATGCACAAAATTGTCTGTTTTGTGCTAAAATGCAAAGTCAAAATGAAAAATATTGCAATTTTCGCCTCTGGTTCGGGCTCGAATGCCGAGAATATCGTAAATTACTTCGAGGGAAGCGAGGTGGCTAAAATCTCTTTGATAGTCTGCAACAAAGCCGATGCATATGTGTTTGAGCGTGCTAGGAGGCTGGGTATTCCTTCAAGACTGGTGACGAGGAAGGAGATGAGCAACCAGGAGGCTGTGATGGCTCTGATGGAGGAATTCCAGATTGATTTCATTGTGCTTGCCGGCTATCTGGTGCTCGTCCCCAAATACCTCGTCGATGCCTATCCACGTGCCATCGTGAATATCCATCCGGCACTCATTCCGTTGCATTGCGGCAAGGGAATGTATGGCGACCGCGTGCATGAGGATGTGATTCAGTGTGGCGACAAGGAGAGCGGAATCACGATACATTATGTGAACGAATTTTTTGACAATGGTGACATCATCTTCCAGGCCACGTGTCCTGTCGAGCCAGGCGATGATGCCCATGCCGTAGCTACTAAGGTGCATCAGCTGGAGTATGCCCATTTCCCGCGTGTAATCGAAGAAGCGGTGCTTGCCTTGGACAAGGAATGATGAGGAATAGTGTCAATAATTGCATAAATTGACAATAAAAATTAGCAATTTTCTAAAATTGCGGGCATTTTTATCATTTTTTTCTGTAATTGTTTTGTATTTATACGGAATCATGCTATCTTTGCACCCATCATTCCGTACATGATTGTGTTTTCAGGTTTATATTTAAGGCAATGAAGAATAAGAAGGACAGGATAGCCGTCATCCGAGATATCATACAGAGCCAAAGCATCAGCAGTCAGGATGAATTGCAGAAGGAGCTACTGAAACGCGGCTTTGAGGTTACTCAGGCAACGTTGAGTCGCGATCTGAAGCAAATGCAGATTGCCAAGATTGCAACCCGAGAGGGAGGTTATATGTATGTGATGCCCGATGTGGCTGCGTCTGTCAAGAATAAGGTTTCGCCACATTTCATACCACCCAAGACCGTTGCGGGCGTGGTCAGCATCGAATGCAGCCAGGTCCTCATCGTGATTCGCACCAAGCCGGGCTATGCCAGTAGCATAGCTTACGATATCGACATGAGTGCGCTGCCTGAGGTGATGGGGACGTTGGCGGGTGATGACACTATTCTGGTTATCCCGCGTAGCGGCTTTACTCCCCATCAGGTGGCTGAGGCTCTCTGCGTGGCTTTGCCCAAGAGCATGTAAAACTGACAGTGCGTTTTTTATTTGAGTCCTATTTCGAATTACCCATTCAATACAGCAATGGAAGAAGTTAAAACTGCTGAGGCGGCTCCAACGCCTCAAGTAAGGATTTATGTTGCCGGCAGGCAGCACATCCGTTACGTCGAAAAAATTCTTACTACGATTGAAGAATCGTCGAAGGCGCGAGGTACTGGTATCGCACGTCGTTCGCCCGACTATGTTGCCCAGAAGATGATTGAAGGCAAGGCCATCATCGCACTCTGCGAAAACGAATTCGCGGGTTTTTGCTACATCGAGAGCTGGAGCAACAAGCAATATATCGTCAATTCCGGTCTTATCGTCAATCCCAAGTATCGCGGTATGGGGTTGGCTAAGCGCATCAAGCGTTTCTCGTTCAACTACAGCCGTCGTCTTTATCCCGAAGCTAAACTCTTTGGCCTGACCAGTGGCGCAGCGGTGCTCAAGATCAACCACGAGCTGGGATATCGTCCCGTGACGTTCGAACAACTCACCGATGACCCCGCTTTCTGGCGCGGCTGTCAGACTTGCGTCAACTTCGACGTGCTCACCCGCACCGACTACAAGCGCTGCATTTGCACAGCTATGCTCTACGACCCGCAGGAGCACCCCGACGAGGTGCTGGAGGAGCTTGACAAGATTTGATGCGAGGCTCCGAAAGGACGAATTTCGTTTCGATGGCATACCGGAATCTCGGTATCACGGAATACCGTAATGCCGAAATACCGAAATACCGGAATAAAAATCCGAGAAAATTTTTTCCCCCGAAATCTCTAAATTTTAATAAATAGTATGGCAAAGAAGAAAGTGGTGGTCGCCTTCAGCGGCGGTCTTGACACGAGTTATAATGTAATGTATCTCACTCGTGAGATGGGTTACGAAGTTTATGCGGCGTGCGCCAACACAGGCGGCTTCAGCGAGGAACAGCTGAAGACCAATGAGGAGAATGCCTACAAGCTGGGCGCTGTCAAGTACGTCACCATCGACGTGACACAGGAGTATTACCAGAAGTCGCTCAAGTACATGATTTTTGGTAACGTGCTGCGCAACAACTGTTATCCTATCTCGGTTTCGTCGGAGCGTATCTTCCAGGCTATCGCCATTGCTCGCTATGCCAAAGAGATTGGTGCGGATGCCATCGCACATGGTTCGACGGGTGCGGGTAACGACCAGATTCGTTTCGACATGACCTTTCTCGTGCTGGCTCCCGGTGTGGAAATCATCACTCTCACCCGCGACCGCAACCTGAGCCGAAAGGAGGAGGTGGATTATCTCAACGCAAATGGTTATTTTGCCGACTTCACCAAGCTGAAGTACAGTTATAACGTGGGCATCTGGGGTACGTCGATTTGTGGCGGTGAGATTCTCGATTCAACACAGGGTCTGCCAGAGAGCGCTTACTTGAAGCATCCTACAAAGAGTGGCAGCGAAGTCCTCGCTTTGGGCTTCAAGAAGGGCGAGCTCTGCAGTGTCAATGGTTTGGAGTATGACGATAAGATCAAGGCCATCCAGGAGGTTGAGCGGATTGGTGCGGCTTACGCCATCGGACGTGACTGCCATGTGGGCGACACCATTATCGGCATCAAAGGACGTGTGGGCTTCGAGGCTGCTGCTCCTATGCTCATTATTGGTGCGCACCGTTTCCTCGAGAAGTTTACCCTCTCGAAGTGGCAGCAGTACTGGAAGGACCAGGTATCGAATTGGTATGGAATGTTCCTCCATGAGAGCCAGTATCTCGAGCCTGTCATGCCCGATATGGAGGCCATGCTCGCCTCCAGCCAGCGCAATGTGAATGGTGTCGTGACTCTCGAGCTGCGTCCCTATAGCTTCCAGACATTGGGCGCCGATACGCCCGACGACCTTGTTCACAATAAGCTCGGCGAATCTGGCGAGACTGCCAAGGCATGGACAAGTGAGGATGCCAAGGGCTTCATCAAGGTGACATCTACACCACTGCGTGCCTATTATTCGGTTCATCCTGACGAGGAGCGTTGATTATGGTTCGTGTCGGCATTTTAGGTGCAGCAGGATATACCGGAGGAGAACTCATCCGTCTGCTCGTCCATCATCCTGAGGTGGAGATTGTCTTTGCCAATTCCGAATCGAACGCAGGCAATGAGGTCGCCTTGGTTCACGAAGGTCTGTATGGCGACACCGATTTGAAGTTCACCGACCAGACTCCTTTCGAGCAGGTCGATGTGGTATTCTTCTGTTTCGGTCACGGCAAGAGCGAGGCTTATTTACGTGAACATGAGATACCTGCCGATGTCAAGATTATCGATATGGCGCAGGACTTCCGCATCCGGGGCGATCATGACTTTGTTTATGGCTTGCCTGAGATTCACCGCGATCAGATTCGTCAGTGTCGTCATTTGGCCAATCCAGGCTGCTTTGCCACGTGCATTCAGCTGGGACTGCTCCCGTTGGCCCAGGCAGGGCTTCTCGGTAATGACATCCTGGTGAATGCCATCACTGGTTCGACGGGCGCTGGACAGAAGCCAGGTGCCACCACCCACTTCTCATGGCGTAACGACAACATGTCGGTCTATAAGCTTTTTCAGCATCAGCACCTGCACGAGATCTGCCAGACGCTCAACGAACTGCGTCCCGATACTGCTCCCGTCGTGTGCAATACGCTCAAGGCTCAACCTGTTGAGGGCGAGATAACAGTGGATTTCATTCCTTATCGTGGCGATTTTACGCGCGGAATCTTTTGTACTGAAGTCGTCAAGCTCAATGGCCCCGAAGGTTGTGCCACCAATCCCACGCGAGAGGAACTGGTTGCGGCCTATAAAGAATTTTATCGGGATGCTGCGTTCACACACTATGTAGATGCTGCGCTCGACCTCAAGCAGATTGTCGGCACCAATAAGGCTCTTGTTCATCTTGACAAGTTCAATGGCAACAAGGTGGTGGTTACCAGCATCATCGATAACCTCCTGAAGGGTGCTGTCGGACAGGCTGTCCAGAATATGAACCTGATGTTCGGCCTTGACGAAAAGGCAGGTCTTGGCCTCAAGGCCATAGCCTTCTAAGATGCTGAAAAGGCTGGTCTTGGTCTCAAGGCCATAGCCTTATAAAGGCCGAAAAGGCAGGTCTTGGCGTTTTATAAAAATATAGTCACTATATTTACTATAGTCACTATAAAAATAAAAAACTATGAAACTATTTGATGTATATCCTCTATTTGACGTCACTGTTGATCATGGCAAGGGGTGCTATGTATGGGACGAGAAAGGCCAGCAATATCTTGACTTCTACGGGGGTCATGCAGTGATCTCGATTGGTCACAGTCATCCTCGTTACCTGCAGACCATGCAGGAGCAGGCCAGCAAACTCGTTTTCTACTCCAATGCTGTCAAGAACCCGCTGCAGGTGAAACTTGCTGAGAAACTCGGACCCATCTGTGGTTACGATGATTACCAGCTCTTCCTGATCAATTCGGGAGCCGAAGCCAATGAGAATGCGCTGAAGCTGGCTTCGTTCTACACAGGCAAGAAGAAGATTGTTGCCTTCACCCATGCTTTTCATGGACGCACTTCTGCTGCGGTTAATGTAACCCAGAATCCCAAGATACAGGCTCCCATCAATGCCACCTTCCCCGTCGATTTCCTCGAACTGGGTGATATCGAGGGAGTGAAGGCAGCTCTTGCAAAGGGTGATGTTGCAGCTGTGATCATCGAGGGTATTTCAGGTGTCGGTGGAATACACATCCCGACAAAAGCGTTCATGCAGGAACTTCGCCGGCTGACAAAAGAGTATGGAGTGGTGCTTATCCTTGATGAGATACAATCCGGTTACGGACGCAGTGGCAAGTTCTTCGCCCATCAGTGGTTCGATATACGACCGGATATCATCACGGTGGCCAAGGGAATTGCCAATGGCTATCCGTTTGCAGGCGTGCTGATCTCTCCGATGTTTGCGCCGGTCTATGGTCAGTTGGGCACAACGTTCGGCGGCAATCACCTGGGATGTGCCTTAGCTTGTACTGTGCTTGATGTCATCGAGGAGGAGCATCTCGTCGAAAATGCGCGTATTCAGGGAGAGTATCTCATGAATGGACTCAAGAACATGTATATCCCCGGCCTCAAGGAACTGCGTGGTCTTGGTCTGATGATAGGTATCGAGTTTGATCATCCCTACAAGGAGGTGCGCAACCGCTTGCTTTACGAACAGCACGTATTCACGGGAGCTGCTGGTACCAATGTCCTCCGCATTCTTCCGCCACTTTGCATCACGCAACGCGACTGTGACCTCTTCCTGGAACGGTTTGCTGCGGCACTCTAATCAAAGATACATCCAACATACGCGACCATAGAGCTGCATCCAGTCCTTGTGCTGGTTGTAGCTCTCTTCGTCTTCACACACCCATAGAACGTTGGTTTTGAGGGAATCGTCCACCTTGGGGTAAGGGGCATAGCCATCGGTAAGAATGATAAGCCCGTCATAGACGTCGTGTTCGACTAAATAGTCAAAGATGGGTTGGAACGACGTGCCGCCACGACCGAAGATCTGCACGGTTCGCGAAGCCTTGCGAAGAGGCTTCACCTCACCGAGTTCACAGTCGAACTGCACACAGTCGATTTCGTTGATGCCGTATTTGAAGAACTTGTTAATGACTGAATAGAAATGGGAGAGCGTTTGGTCGGAGATGGATCCCGAGACATCGACAGCAACAAGCAGCTTGGTGTTGAACTTGCGGATGGAGCCCATCTGCTGGAACCCCGTACGCCGGTTGGGGCGCATGCGTGTCAGGCGCATGTTGTTGCTCAATATAGAGGCGCGGAAGCCTGCCATGATCTTGCGGTAGTCAATCCTGGCCTTGGTCGAAGCCTGGATCTGCTGCACGACATTCCCAGGAATGCTGCCCCACGCATTCATCTTTTCGATGAGGTCGTTGATCTCCATCGCCCGCATGTCGTCCTCTTCCCAGAGTTCCGAGCGTGCTGCAGCTTCCGACAGGGTTTGCTGCATGTCGGAGGATTGGAATTTTGAATTTTTCGATGTTTTAGAATTGTTTGAAGTACTCTGTTCGTCCGGGTTGCTCAGGTCGCTCTGAGCGAATGGGTCACCGTCAATCATTTCGTCAATCTTGCGGACATACCATTCGTAGGGCCTGTCATGCTCCAGATTGAAGAACTCAGGGGAAAGCAACGGCAGCTTTTGTTCTGCGCCATAGCCTTGTGCGCTTGGACCATTGTAGGCCGACTTGATGCAGACATCACTGCCCAATGAGAGTGCTATGCGACTTACTCCCTCAGGCTGGCGTTCGTAGGGATGTTTGAGAAAGAGGCGAATCATCTCAATCTTCAGTAGTTTTTCTACCTCAGCCGTAGATTTGCCTTTCAACATATTCGGATTATATTGCACTTTTCCTTGTCCGCAACGCATGGCACAGGCCATCCTCTCATTGACCTCAAACTGCTGGGAGCAGTAGAGGGCAAAGAAGGCTGGCTCACGGAGGAACCATTGTTCGGATATATTCTTAAAAACTTCTTCCATATTTAGGCGGTAAATTAACGGTAATAGAAAGGGGAGCAAAGGGCCAAATGTCTTAGGGAATCTTATTTTGACATGACGATGGCTCCCGATTACTTATTCAAACCAGAGGATAAACGAGAGGCCGGTATTCCTTGCCGACATGATTGCTTCGGTATAGGGCATCAAAGTCAGGTCTTTCAGGTCTTTGCGCTTGTGGTCGATCATATCGAGCAGTCCGAGATTGAAGCGCAGCTCGGGAGCGAGCTTGAAGAAGGGCAGGTAGAAGTCGCATCCCATACCCATGTGAATGCCGAGGTCGAGACGCTTGAAGACGATGGGCGTCTCCTTCTCTTTTCCGATGTCAAAATTGAGATGAGCGCCTGCCACCAAGTAGGGACGGTAGTTGTTGATGCGTCGTGTGCTGATTTTGAGTGTTGCTGGGATTTCGATATACGTGGTTTTGAGTTGCTGATTGGTCTGTTCTCTACCCTCCAGGGTTTCTCGTTCGAACCTCACCGTCCGCTCCTGAAAATAGAGGAAGGGCGTGACGCGGAAGTTCAGATGCTCGGTGATGGCAAGGTCTCCCATCAGTCCAACCTGAAACGACGGATTGACCTTGGGGCATGTGGCCCACCAGCCCTCTGCAGCTTCATTGCCAGAGTGGTTGATGGTGATAGTCGGCATGCTGAACCCGAAACTGAACCCCCAGTGAAGCAGTCGCTGGTCATAATAGGGCAGGTTCTTGATTTTCTGCTTCTGTGCCACGACGGACATGGCGGGCAGTCCAATGAGAGCCAGCAGGCAGATGATACGTATATGTCGAAGAATCTTATTCATCTTGGATAGGTCCTCGCAATTATCGAAGAACACAATAATAACGTACAAGATGTCAGTTTATTGTGTAAGGGTTTTAACTATTATTTGATGCATTAATTTTCAAACTATAGTTTGCAAATTGACATTTTTCCAGCCTTTTTCTAATTATATTGTGCAAAAATGGCGAGATTGTAAACATCAAATGTGAAAAAACCTTACCTTTGCACCGCAAAAACTAAAAATATGTAATCGATGGCGCAATTAAAGGCCGCCTTTCTCATACTTTCAGGTTGTGCATAGATATTAAGGTA
>JAEEUA010000135.1 GCA_016286775.1 Bacteroidales bacterium | reverse complement strand
GTCGTTGACCTTCTGCGGATCGAGCATGTCGCGCTGCTGGGACACTGCGACAATCTGCGCCTGCTTGTCGTCGACAGCCTTTCGGGCATCGACGGCTTTCTGCTGTGCGTCGTTGGTCTTCTGCGTCAGCTGCTCGACCTTTCCTTGATATTCCAAAATCTTGGTTTGCGTCTCGTTGAATTCGCGGATATTATCGCCCAACTGCCGGATCTGCTCGATGGTCTGACCAGCGTTGGTGTAGAGGGCATCGCGGTCGATACGCTCGTCGAGCCAAGCCTTGCGATTCGACAGGTCCTGCTTGGAGGCATCGAGTTGAAGGGAGCGGAATGCCAGATCGGCGACAAGCTGCAGGAAGGATTCTTTCAGCTGCTCGATCTGCTCCTGTGCCAGGCTCTTGTCCTTGCCAGCAGACTGCAATTCTGCCAACAGCTTACGTTGGTCGATGGTCGCATCGAAATCGGCAATGAGGCGTTCGTTCGCCTTGAATTCCTCGCTGCCGGTCTGTTCTTGAAGCTGATTCCTCGTTTGGATGGCCTGGTTCAGTTCGTTCATGAAGGTTTCGAGTTGCTTGACCTTATCCAAGACGAGCTTGTTGCTGTCGCGCTCTGCGTTGAGGGCTATCAATTGTTCGTTGAGACTTTGCTCCGCAGTTTTCAGCTGCTCGGCATCGGGACCCTCGGCCTGCTTATCGGTCAAGTTCTGAAACGTTTTTTGTGCCCAATTCCTATCATCTTCGGCATCTCGGCACAAGCGCTTGATGGCCTCGCCATAGCGGGAGAAGATCTCGGTGTTGGTCAACCTTTCGAGGATGGCTTCGCGCTCGGACTTGTTGCCCGTGAGGAAGGATGCGAATTGTCCCTGCGCCAACATGGCCATGCGCGAGAACTGGTCGTAGGACAGGCCGATGGCTGAGAGCAGCGGTTCGCCTGTACTGATTTCGACATTCGCCCAGGCATCGTCGCCTTTCCTGTATTCCCAACTGGGTTTGCGATGCAGGATGGGACGAATCTTCTGCCCGTTCACCTCCGTAGTCTTGCCCTGGTAAATGCCCAAGGAGAGACGTGCATGATAGACGATGGCGTCGTTCCCTTCGAAGACCACCTCGGCGTAGCACTCGTCTTTGGGCGTGATTCCCAGACGCGTGTATTGCTCGATGCTGTTGATCGACATCTCTTCGCCCTCCCTGTTGGTGAATTTGTTGTTCTTTGGGTTGACAACGCCCGTGATTCTTGGCGTCTTCCTGTATAACGCCAGGGAGATGCCGTCGAGGAGGGCGGACTTGCCGGTTCCCGTATCGCCCGAGATGAGGAAGATGCTGGCGGGACAGTCGGTGATGGGGTCGTTCAGCCCTTTTTCGAAGTCGATGTCGGCTTTTTCGATTGAAGCGATGTTCCTGATGTGTAATTCCTTGATTTTCATTTGTCCTTCTTGTTTTTAGCGTTAGCCTTCTGTCGGTCCTCTTCGTCCATGAGCTTAACCATCTCGCTGATTTCGCGGAAGGCTTCGCGGACTTCGTCCAAATCGAGTTCGGGGTACTGGTCGATGGTCTTTTCGACAAACTTGAAAGGTTCGGTCATCTGCTGGAGGTCGGCTATTTCGAATGTCGGCTTGACGGTCTCGGTGGAATCGTTGTCGGGCATTCCCGTCCAGATGATCTTCGGGTTGTAGCGTATCTCGTCGTTGAAGGTGGCGATGGCCTCGTAAACCATCTGACTGAAATTGGAGGGCAGGGCGGTCTTGTAGTCGATGCGCAGTCGGAAGTAACCTTTCTTCTGACGTTCGGCGAATGCCCGTATTGCCTTGATGGCATCTTCGGCAGAAGTGAAAGAAGCGTCGTCGGCAGGCAGTACGAAGAAATGGCGCAGTTCGTCGATGCGCAGTTGTCGGAGGTTTACCTGACCTTTGTGCCGGTCGATGTCGACGAGGCTTACGGTGTGGGGATAGGTCTCGTCGCAGCTGACGTGGAGAGCGCTGCCGGAATAACGCACCACGGGAGCGGGATAACTGACCTCATCGGCCAGGGCATCGTCGGGATGACCGATGGTCTGCGGCTTATGGATGTGCCCTAAGGCAAGATAGTCGTAACCCTGTCCCAACGAGGCAACGTCCTGGGTAGCGATTTTGCCTATCTCGAAGTCATGACCGGTGGCATCGGATCCGGTGACAGCGAGATGGCCCATCATGACCACGGGGAGATTGGCAGTGTTCAGCCCGTTGACATAATCGAGGAGGCTTTGCATCAAATCCTTTCGTTCGCCTATCATGTAGGGTAGCGCGATGACGAAGCCCGTGGAAAGCCTGACGATGTAATTGTCCTGCCATCCGTCGGGACTTTTGAGCAGCTCGTTGGAAGGAGCCAGGCCGATGAGCGTGGTATTGGCGAACTTCCAAACTGCATTGTCGGCCTGCAAGCGGGAAGCGCTGTCGTGGTTGCCTGCCACGACGATGATATGCATGTCGGGGCATGCGGTGTGGAGGTGCACGAAGTAGTCGGTGAATGCCTTCTTGACCGAAGCCGAGGGCTGCTGGATGTCGAAGATGTCGCCACTGACGAGAAGGGCATCGGGTTGCTCTTCGATGCACCAGGCTTCGAGCTGACGGAAGAAATGCCGGTGTTCGTCGATGCGGTCGTAGTTCTGATAGATGATCTGTCCGAGATGCAGATCGGCGGTATGCAGGATTTTCATGAGACGGGTTGTGAATGGGGGATGACTTGCATTGATGCGGCAAAAATACACATTATTTTTGAGATTGGCAAGGGTTGGGGCGTTTTTTTTGAGGGAGGCAGGCAAAGATGGGTGCGACGGAAACGTATTAGTGAGAAAGGGGAGGGGAGGCAAACATTGGAAAAATGGGGGAAATCATGAGAATTTTGACGAAAAATTTGGACGTTTCGATAAATTGTCGTAAATTCGCAGCGGATAATGGAATCGAACGAAGATTTGCACATAACAAAATTCACGAAGCATCATACCTATATAAAATAACACAAGTCATGAAAATCTATTACAGTCCCTTTTTCAATGGGCTTACATTCATCGATTATGACAAGCACAAGGGCGGCTTGTTGGGCGAAGCGGTAGAGAGTACTGCGGGCCTGTTGGGCCGACTCGAGCTTCTGGCCGGACTGTCTTACCCCGAGGAGGTGAATGAAACGTTGAGGCAGCAGGAATACTATGAGCTGCTCGAAGAAATAATCCCTACGGAGGGAGATCCGCTCAGCGAGTCGTTCGGAATAGACCGCCAGGATGTCGAGGCCTCGAAGGAGAAGGAAACGCAGCCCCTGTACAGAGTCACCGCCGAACTGCTGAAATGGAGGGACCGGCTCATTATGGCAGGATGGAATGGAGAAACGTTGCCGGAAGGCAGACTCAAAAACCTTGAGAAGGCCGAGGAAAAGCTGCGGAAAAAGGAGAAGCAGCTTGGCCGCAAGAGCGTCATCGGCAGAGGTGTAGCCGACCGATGGAGAGCACTGCTTGAACAGAAATACCTCGACAGATTGAGGAAAGCAGATGTAGTGATTGAAGTGTGCTATCCTTCTGTGCTGATCGACAAGCTCGTCGTCAAAGTGATTGGCGGGGTGAATCGAGGCAAGGACGTGCCAGCAAAGCACGATGATGCAGATGAGACGTTAAAGCCCGAGCATTGCACGGTGCTGACTGTGGACGAACAATACCAGGCCTACGAATGGCTGACGAAGCGCGAACCACGTGCGAAGGAAGTGGTCGTATGCCGCGATGCCCAGAGACTGGACAGTGTGTTGCGCTGCCATAATCTGCCCGTTGCAGGTGAAGACCCCCAGACCTCAGGACATCATGTGGTGAACGATATAAGATGCATGCTGGATGTGCCTGAAAGCCTCGTCTGGCTGGATTGTTCGGGCGACTATGGGCTCCAATACCCCTTCGACTTCATGACCGAGGATGAAAGGCAGTTTGTAGTGAAGACACTCCATCTTCTTTCGCGAGAGGACATGCTTGTTGCCGTAGCGCAAGTGATGATCAGGACCTTGAACCAGGTGCCTGGCGAGGTGATTCTGGTCAAAGCCGACTACGATGTGGGAGCGGCCCTTACCGAACACCCGCTCGTGGCCACGCTCCTCTACAACAAGGATGCAGGAGCCAAGTGCGAAAAGGCGGTATATGACATCCCGCTGGGAGACGAACGGAAGGAGACCCGATTCAGCCGAAAAACCTATTACGAAGTGGGCATCGATGCACGCGTCAGAGACCTGACGGCAAGTTATTCCTCGTTGGACCAGTTGATCCAGTCGCCCTTCGACTATGTCGTGGAGCGAGAAGCAGGACTTCGTGAACCTATCAATCAGTCGGACCTGGTGACCACGGAAGGCAACGTAGCGCATCAAGTCGTCCAGTTTATGCATGAGGATGGCGAACTGATGTCGGAGAAGTCTGACGAAGCCTTTGAAAAAGCCTTGGAACAAGCTCTGAAAGAAGACGAATCAAAACTGCTGTCGCAGGCCGAAAACCAGTTTGAACTGGAGACGTTCAAGAAGATTCTGAAGGACAGCATCGAGGTGCTGAAGGAGATCATTGCCGAGAACGAGCTCATCCCGGTACACTGTGAATACTCGATACCCGAAGGAGACGACAAGTCTTTCGAACTGGACGTATTCGGCAAAAGCAAAGCATACCTCGACATGCTGCTCAAGGACAAGGAGGGCAATTCTTATATCTTCG
Source organism: Bacteroidales bacterium (assembly GCA_016286775.1). Classification (GTDB taxonomy): domain Bacteria; phylum Bacteroidota; class Bacteroidia; order Bacteroidales; family UBA3663; genus Liminaster. Next base: position 4,680 of record JAEEUA010000135.1, on the reverse strand, counting down.
ACTTCAAATTCTCGCGTTCGGACAGATATTCGCAGAAGCTGGAGCAGAACAAGTCGGTACAGTTTGTGTTCTATGAAGAGATCTTCGAGCAATGGAACAAGCAGGAGAAGAAGCATGGACCGCTGAGGGCCATGGGCTATTATCTGTTCCCCCTGGGTACCCTTTTTGTACCAGAAGGAGAAAAGGGCAGCAAGTGGCTCAAAGGCAAGCATGTACAAGCCGTTCCACTGGATGACAAAGAGCATCTGAAGGATGCCTTGCAGGCGCTCAGGAACTCCTACAAATATCGCATGAAGGAGCTTGCCTCGGGCAAAATCGAAGAGGGAGAAAGCATGGAATTGTCGGACCTGGAGTACCACAATGAGGCCAATAACCCTGAAACGAGAGAAATGTTCCCACTCGAAACAGAATATAACAAAGAGCATCTGAAGGGGAAGCCTTATTCGCCCAAGCATATCGTACTGAAGGGACAGATCAGGTAAATCGCAGATAGATCATGTAAAGCATTATGGATAAAATTACACTTAAAAACATAAAATACATCGATGCAGGAGCAGGTTCGGGCAAAACCTATAAGCTGACTCACCTGCTGTCGGATCTGCTGACGCAGGGAAAGGTGAATCCTTCGCAAGTGATAGCCACGACCTATACACGTGCGGCAGCTGCCGAAATCAAGGACCGTGCCCGCAAGGTACTGATCGAGGCTGGCAGATATGAAGAGGCCGCCCAACTCGACAATGCTGCCATAGGAACCGTGCACAGTGTGGCACAGATGCTCATCGGCCGCTACTGGGATGCCCTGGGTACGACTCCCACACAATTGGTGATTTCGGAGGAGGATAGCCGCCTCTATCGCAACCAGAGCCTGGCTGCCATGCTCGGGAACAAGGATTACACGGAGCAGCGGGACAAGCTCGACCTCTATTTCCGCCATTTCGACCCCAAGAAGAGTGATGAAGACGGTAAACCGAAGAGCAACCCGGAATTCTGGGTCGAGGATTTGGAGTCGATTGTCAATAAGATAACCTATTATGGCTTGACTGACGAGGATATAGAGAGGAGCGTACGGGCGTCGATGGAAAGTATTAAAAATATCTTCGATAATGAGGATTCTGACCCGACCGACGAGAAATGGCAGGAGATACTTGCCAATGCCATTGAGACCATGAAGGATTACCTTCTGGAAAATGGAAAATCGGATGACAAGAAATGCAAGAAGCATATTCGCAGTCTGGAGAGACTGGATTCGGAATTGCTATATTGCAGTATTGTCAAACTGTATAGCGAGATTAATACTAGCACTGATTTGAATAAACCCTGGAAGGAATTCTACGAGAATCGGCATACACTCGATAAAGGACTACTGAAAGTTTGGCTTCGCTCCCGACGCTTCGGTGCTATACTGAAGGATTGCGTCCAAGCGATGTTTGAGCTGGCCAAGGCGTGGATGAAGGAATATGAGGCATTCAAGCGTCAGCATGGTGTGATCGACTATGATGACATGGAGAAGGGGCTGCTGAACCTGCTTAACGATGAGAAGGTCAGCAAGGACATTGCCCAGACCTATCGCCTTGTGCTTGTGGATGAGTTCCAGGACTGCAACCCTATCCAGCTGAAGATATTCAGCCGACTCTCCGAGATTGTGGCCGAGAACAAGGTGCTCGAACAAAGCAGCATCTGGGTGGGTGACCCCAAGCAGGCCATCTACGGATTCCGTGGTTCGGACACCGAGCTGGTGAACCGCGTGGCCCGGCATTTCCCTGCCATTGGTGAACCTGCCAATCGGGACGGGCTTATTCATGAATCACTCCAGCATTCCTTCCGCTCGAGAAAAGGTTTGGTTGACTTGGTGAATCATCTCTTTGGCGACGTTCTGGATGGTAATGTTCCGGATTATATTACCAAGCCCATCTTCGAAGGAATGACGAAACTCAAAGCGACAAGAAAGGATGTAGGCAGAGAACTACCGGTGTTGGAGTACTGGCGATTTGAGGATAGCGGCAATGATGCCAAAAGCTTCTATCAGAATCAGGCATTGGCCGTGAAACGGATGATAGAATCAGGTAGGCATCAGATTGTTTCGAAAGGCGAGACCGAGGGACTTCGTTGCATTGACTACAAGGATGTTGCCATCCTGTGTCGGCGGAAGTCGGAGGTTCGTCAGGCAGCCGATGCCTTGAAGGACTGGGATGTGCCTGTGTCGGCACCAGAGACCGACATCTTCGATCGTGCAGAGGTGCAGCTGCTCTTGTCGCTATTGTTCCTTTCCGAACCCAATACGGCCTATCAGAAACACGAATGGGCCACGGTATGGCGACTGTGGAATGACCTTTCCACCGAGGATGTCCTCAGGGATCGACTGGAGTATGTGAGGAAACTGGAAGGAACGGGGGACGAGTGGCTGAAGGATGAAGCTTCGCTGGCACGAGTACGGTCGGCCATCAAGCATGCAATGGGCAAGGGAATATCCAGCCGGTTGGCAATCTTCATCCATGAACTGGACCTCTATGACTGCATCCGCAAGTGGGGCGATGCAGAAACAAGGTATCAGAACCTGCAGACGCTGCAGACCACTGCGCAGCAGTTCGAAAGCCGCTGCGAGGCCTTGGACAACGAGGCTTCGGCACAGGAGTTCAGCCTTTATCTACAGGAAGTGGAGTTGCAGCCGAGCAAAGACATGACCTCCAACACCGTCAAGGTGATGACCTATCATGGCAGCAAGGGACTGGAATGGCCGGTCGTGCTGTTGGACTCGCTCTACAAGAGAGAGGTGGATGAGGACAAGATCGTGGAAAGAGGATTCTGGGGAGTGCATGAGGAGAAGGAAGCTGCCGACGATCAGGAGATTCTTCCTCCTTACCACATCAGCTATATACCCAAACCCGTGAACAACAAATGCCAGATTCTCACGGATTCGGGCATCAAGGAAACAGAACTCTTCAAACATGCCAAACAGCAAACCCGCGAAGAGGCCCAGCGCCTGCTCTATGTGGGCATGACCCGTGCCAGAGACTATCTTGTACTGACCATCTATGGAGGTAAAACGGACTTCAAGTGGCTCAATGATATTGGCATGAACATTTCATACTTTGGTGTTGATGCTCAAATATTTCCGGCAATTAATCCGAAGGCGCCCACGGCGCCCAAAGTGCCAGGAGAAAAAGCACGGCCTTCTTCTTGGGATAAATATAATCGAGAACTTGCAGAATATAACGAGGCGATGAAGGCCTATGAGGAGCGCAAAGCGTTCTTTGAACAACATTTGTCCGATGTTTCTACCCCGAAGCCATGTCGATTGCATAAATTGTCGAATGACCTTCTGGACTATCCTCGCAAGTATGTTTTGCCCAGCACTTTGAGCAAATCGAAAGATAAAGCCGTTGTAGGAGAGCCTATCGGCATCTTTGAGGACTTCAAGGAGGAGATAACACTCGAAAATGTCCAGAACAGCGTCTTCGGCACCTGTGTCCATAACATCTTCGCTGCCTGTCCTTCGAAGGGAGAAGAGCCAACCGAAGCAGAGAGAAGCGAATTCGTCAGCATCACGCGTGATATCCTGCGGAATTACGAACTGGAAGGTGCTGTGACGGACCCTGCCAAGCTTGCCCACAGTCTCTATGCCCTTTATGACTACCTGAAGAAGGAGTACGGACCTGCCACAGGCATCGTCCACGAGTATCCATTCAACTTCCCGGTACCAGACTCCATGAAGACGGTGGATGGGCAGGTCATGAAAGGTGAGATTGACCTCATCTGGCAAACCAAGGAAGGCGACATCGTCGTGGATTTCAAGAACAACATGGGCGACATCGCCGGACTCAATACCCCTGGGGCCGCCAACTATGCGGGCAACCACTACGTTCATCAGCTTCGCGCTTATCGCAGCATCCTCGAGAAGGCTGGTCGCAGTGTGCGTGCCACCTTGCTATATTATGACATCCTTGGTGTCGTTGTCCCAATTGATTGAGGCATTGTTGAAAAATTTGCGATTTTTCGCGATAATTCGTGTTTATAATATATGTGTTTAATTATCTTGAATTGTTACTTATGAAGAAAACATTGTTTACTGCAATTGTTGCTATGTCGGTGGCATTTGCTGCTGAGGCACAGTTGCTGCGTACAACGGTAGCGCAGGGAGAAATCGAAGGCGTGCTGCACGAAGGTCACGCCCTGTACAAGAAGATTCCTTATGCCGAGGCACCTGTGGGTGAGCTGCGCTGGAAGGCACCGGTGAGCAAAAGCCCGTGGGAAGGCGTATACAAGGCGGATGAATGGGGTGCACGTCCACCGCAATCGGCCCAAGGCGGCAACTACGAGGGGATGAGCGAGGATTGCCTTTACCTGAGCGTCGAGACTCCTGCCAAGAGCAAGGACGAACGACTGCCGGTGTTTGTGATGATCCACGGAGGAGCCTTTTCGAGCGGTTCGTATGCCGGCACACAGGAGAGCTTCGTGAATGAGGGCATCGTATATGTGAGCATCGAATACCGACTGGGTGCGCTGGGCTTCATGGTCCATCCCGACCTGAGCAAGGAGAGCGAGCGCGGCATCTCGGGCAATTATGGTCTGATGGACCAGATCATGGCGCTGCAATGGATACACGACAACATTGCTGCCTTCGGTGGCGATCCGGACAAGGTGACGATAGCGGGCGAATCGGCAGGAGGCATCTCGGTGAGC
>JAEEUA010000007.1 GCA_016286775.1 Bacteroidales bacterium | reverse complement strand
GGGGGGGGATACCGGGGCGGCGGGGGGGGCCGGGGGGGGGACGGGGGGGGGGCGGGGGGAGGGGGGCCAAGCCGGGCCGCGGGGGGGACACGGAGGGGGGACGAGGGCGGAGGGGACGCGAGGGCGGTGATGAGGAGGGCGGCCAAGGATGGCCGCCACAGAGACACGAAGGGAGGGACGGGGCAGCGGGGACGCGAGGGCGGTGATGAGGAGGGCGGCCATGGATGGCCGCGACGGGGACACGGAGGGGGACGAGGGCAGCGGGGACGCGAGGGCGGGACTGGGGAGGGCGGCCAAGGATGGCCGCGACGGGGACACGGAGGGAGGGACAAGGCAGCGGGGACAGGAGGGCGGGACTGAGGAGAGCGGCCATAGATGGCCGCGACGAAACACTGAAAGGGACGGGAGGGCTTAATAAGCAAAGGCCGCAATCGGGGGATTGCGGCCTTTGGGTTGGATATGGGGAGTTGATTAGAACTCGAGGGACTTGCGGGGGGCGTTGAAGACGCGGCTGAAGTCGTCGCGGTTGCCGACGACGAGGTTCTCGAACTCGCGCTGGCCGGTGCCTGCGGGGATGAGGTGACCGCAGATGACGTTCTCCTTCATGCCCTGGAGGGTGTCGACCTTGCCGAGGATAGCGGCTTCGTTGAGGACCTTGGTGGTCTCCTGGAAGGAGGCTGCCGACATGAAGCTCTGGGTGCCGAGGGCGGCACGGGTGATGCCCTGGAGCATCTGCTCGCACGTGGCGGGCTGTGCATCGCGTGCCTCGACCAGCTTCTTGTCGCGACGCTTGAGCAAGGAGTTCTCGTCGCGGAGACGGCGTGGGGTGACAATCATGCCGGGCCTGAGCTCGGTGGAGTCGCCGGCCTTGGTGATGACCTTCATGCCCCAGATGCGGTCGTTCTCGGCTGCGAACTCGAGCTTGTCGACCACCTGGTTCTCGAGGAAGATGGTGTCGCCTGCCGAGCGTACGTTGACCTTACGCATCATCTGGCGCACGATGACCTCGAAGTGCTTGTCGTTGATGGACACACCCTGGAGGCGATAGACGTCCTGTACCTGGTTGACGATGTACTCCTGTACGGCGGTCGGACCGAGGATGTTGAGGATGTCGTTGGGCGTGATGTTGCCCTCGGAGAGGGGGTTGCCTGCACGCACATAGTCGTGTTCCTGGACGAGCACCTGACGATTGAGCGGGATGAGGTACTTGCGAACCTCACTCTGGTCGTGCTTGCTGGTGACGCAGATCTCCTGGTTGCCGCGCTTGACGCGACCGAAGGTGACTTCGCCGTCGATCTCGGAAACAACAGCAGGATTGGAGGGGTTGCGTGCCTCGAAGAGCTCGGTGACGCGTGGCAGACCACCGGTGATATCGGTTGCCTTGTTGGAGGTGCGGTTGATCTTTACGATGACCTTACCGGGCTGCACCTTCTCGTCGTTGTTGACGAGGATGTGGGCGCCGAGCGGGAGGGTATAGGATACCTCCTTCTCCTTGCCATCCTCGATGACGGGGTTACCCTCGGCATCGGTAACCTTGACAATGACAACGGGGACGATGGTCTTGTCCTTCGACTCGATGACAATCTTATCCTCGAGGAACGTGGTAGGATCTGCCTCGACCTTGTAGGTGATGCCTTCGATGACGTTGCTGTACTTGATGACACCGTTGTGCTCGTTGACGATGACGGCATTGAAGGGGTCCCATTCGGCAATCAGGTCACCCTTGGAAACCTTGGTGTTGCCGGTCACGTAGATCTTCGAACCGTAGCGGATGCTTGCCTGCTGGAGCGTCATGCCGGTGTTGAGGTCCTCGATGCGCATTTCAGCCATGTGGCTGACGACGATCTTCTCGACCTTTCCATCGACCTGTGGAGCGTCGATGGTACGAAGCTCCTCGATGATGAGGTTGCCGTCGTAACCGGCCTTGAGGTTGTTGACAGCGACGACGTTACCTGCGACACCGCCGGCGTGGAAGGTACGGAGGGTAAGCTGGGTACCCGGCTCGCCGATGGACTGGGCTGCGATGACGCCGACGGCCTCACCCTTCTGAACCATGCGGTTGGTGGAAAGGTTGCGACCGTAGCACTTGGCGCAGACGCCGTGCTTGGACTCGCAGGTGAGCACGGAACGGATCTCGACCTGCTTGATGGGGCTGGCCTCGATCTCGTCGGCGATGCGCTCGGTGATCTCCTCGCCGGCAGCGATGATGAGCTCGCCGGTGATGGGGTGGATGATGTCGTGGACAGACACACGTCCAAGGATGCGCTCACGGAGGGTTGCGATGACCTCGTCGTTGTTCTTGAGCTCGGTGCAGATCAGGCCACGCAGGGTGCCACAGTCCTCCTCGCGGATGATGACGTCGTGGGCCACATCGACGAGACGGCGGGTGAGGTAACCGGCATCGGCCGTCTTGAGGGCGGTGTCGGCCAGACCCTTACGGGCGCCGTGGGTGGAGATGAAGTACTCGAGGGCAGACATGCCTTCCTTGAAGTTGGCGATGACAGGGTTCTCGATGATCTGTGCACCTTCGGCACCTGCCTTCTGGGGCTTTGCCATCAGGCCACGCATGCCGGAGAGCTGGGCAATCTGGTCCTTCGAACCACGGGCGCCGGAGTCCATCATCATGTAGATGGCGTTGAAGCCACGCTCGGCCTCGGCAAACTGCTTCATCAAGGTCTTGGTGAGCTTGGTGTTGGTGGCCGACCAGACGTCGATGACCTTGTTGTAACGCTCGGTGTTGGTGATCCAACCGTTGGAGTAGGTGTCCATGATCTGCTCGACCTCCTTCAGGGCCTTGTTGATGATGGCCGTCTTCTCTTCGGGGACGAGCACATCGCCAAGGTTGAACGAAAGACCGGCGCGGAAGGCCTGGTAGTAACCCAGGTCCTTGACGTCGTCGAGGAACTCGGACGTACGCGGGATACCACAGTACTTGATGACGTTGGTGATGACGCCACGGAGCGACTTCTTGGTGATGATCTCGTTGACGAAACCAACCTTGGCAGGCACCTTCTCGTTGAAGATCAGACGACCGCAGGAGGTCTCGACCATACGCTTGATGGGCTTGCGACCATTCTCCTCGTCGACATCATCGACCACGCACTTGATGCGGGCCTGCATGGAGCAGCGTCCCTCGTTCATGGCAATCATTGCCTCTTCGGGGCCGTAGAAGACCAGACCTTCGCCCTTGTCGTTCTCACGAATCTTGGTAATGTAGTAAAGACCAAGCACCATGTCCTGCGAAGGTACGGTGATAGGCGCACCATTGGCGGGGTTGAGGATGTTGTGGGAACCGAGCATGAGGATCTGTGCCTCGAGGATGGCGGCGTTGCCCAAAGGAAGGTGAACGGCCATCTGGTCGCCGTCGAAGTCGGCATTGAAGGCGGTACATGCGAGCGGGTGAAGCTGGATGGCCTTGCCTTCGATCATACGAGGCTGGAATGCTTGGATGCCGAGACGGTGGAGCGTTGGTGCACGGTTGAGGAGCACGGGATGGCCCTTCATGACGAGCTCGAGGATGTCGAACACGACGGGATCGCGCTTATCGACAATCTTCTTGGCCGACTTGACGGTCTTAACGATGCCGCGCTCGATGAGCTTGCGGATGATGAACGGCTTGTACAATTCGGCGGCCATGAGCTTGGGCAGACCGCACTCGTTCATCTTCAGCTCGGGACCTACGACGATGACGGAACGCGAAGAATAGTCGACACGCTTACCGAGGAGGTTCTGACGGAAACGTCCCTGCTTGCCCTTGAGCGAGTCGGAGAGCGACTTGAGCGGACGATTGGACTCGGACTTGACAGCGCTGGACTTGCGCGAGTTGTCGAAGAGCGAATCGACGGCCTCCTGGAGCATACGCTTCTCGTTGCGAAGGATGACCTCGGGGGCCTTGATCTCCATGAGTCGCTTCAGACGGTTGTTGCGAATGATGACGCGACGATAGAGGTCGTTGACATCGGAGGTGGCGAAACGACCACCATCGAGGGGCACGAGGGGACGCAGTTCGGGCGGAATGACGGGGAGGATCTTGATGATCATCCATTCGGGCTTGTTGCGCTCCTTGGAGGAACGGAACTGCTCGACCACCTGAAGGCGCTTGAGGGCCTCGTTCTTACGCTGGACGGAACCTTCGAGGCTGGCACGGTCGCGCAGCTCGTAGGACAAGGAATCGAGATCGACCTCCTGCAGGAGCTGGAGGATGGCCTCGGCTCCCATCTTGGCGACGAACTTGTTGGGGTCCTCGTCGGGGAGCAGCTGGTTCTTGACGCCGACCTTCTCGATGGCCTCGAGGTACTGGTCCTCGGTGAGGGTATCGAGCTTATGGATGTCCTGGCTCTTCTCGAGCGGGCCGGGCTGGAGAACGATGTAACGCTCGTAGTAGATGACCGAGTCGAGCTTCTTGGTGGGGATGCCGAGGAGGTAGCCGATCTTGTTGGGCAGAGAACGGAAGTACCAGATGTGGGCGACGGGCACGACCAGGCTGATGTGGCCGCAACGCTCGCGACGCACCTTCTTCTCGGTGACCTCGACGCCGCAACGCTCGCACACACAACCCTTGTAGCGGATGCGCTTGTACTTGCCGCAGTGGCACTCGTAATCCTTGACGGGGCCGAAGATGCGTTCGCAGAACAGACCGTCGCGCTCAGGCTTATAGGTACGATAGTTGATGGTCTCGGGCTTGAGCACCTCACCGTATGAGTTGTCAAGAATCTCTTCAGGCGAAGCCAGGCCGATGCTGAGCTGCGTGAAGTTGGTCTTCTTGGTGTTTATTTCTTTTCTAAAAGCCATATCGTATTTGACTAGTATGAATTATTCAATCTTGATGCTTAAGCAGAGACCCTTGAGCTCGTGGAGGAGCACGTTGAGAGACTCTGGGAGACCTGGAGTCGGCATGTTGTCGCCCTTGACGATGGCCTCGTAGGTCTTGCTACGGCCGGTGACATCGTCGGACTTGACGGTGAGAATCTCCTGAAGGGTGTGGGCTGCGCCGAATGCCTCGAGCGCCCAAACCTCCATCTCGCCGAAACGCTGACCGCCGAACTGAGCCTTGCCGCCGAGCGGCTGCTGGGTGATGAGCGAGTATGGGCCGATGGAACGTGCATGCATCTTGTCCTCGACCATGTGGCCAAGCTTGAGCATGTAGGTGACACCTACGGTAGCCATCTGGTCGAAGGGCTCGCCGGTGCCGCCGTCGTAGAGCTGGGTCTTGCCATAGCGAGGCAGACCTGCCTTGTCGGTCCATTCGTTGAGCTCGTCGAGGCTTGCGCCGTCGAAGATCGGGGTAGCGAAGTGCTCGCCCAGCTGATAGCCTGCCCAACCGAGCACAGCCTCGAAGATCTGGCCGAGGTTCATACGCGAAGGCACGCCGAGCGGGTTGAGTACGATATCGACGGGCTGGCCATCCTCGGTGAACGGCATATCCTCGTCACGTACGACCTTGGAGACGATACCCTTGTTGCCGTGACGACCGGCCATCTTGTCGCCGACGCCGATCTTACGCTTCTTGGCGATATAGACCTTGGCGAGCTTGATGATGCCTGTTGGAAGCTCGTCGCCGATGCTCATGTCGTACTTGCGACGACTCAGCTCGGAGGCGATCTCCTTGCTCTTGCGGAGGTAGTTCATGATGGTGGCCTTGATGAGCTCGTTGGCGTGCTCGTCGTCCGTCCATCCCTGGAGGGTTACCGTACGGTAATCGACACCCTTGAGCGCCTCGGTGGTGAAGGACTGGCCCTTGGCGATGACGTCGATGTTCATGAAGTCCTTGACACCCTTGGAGGTGAGACCCTGGGTGAGAGTGAGGAGCTTCTCGACCAGGACGCCGAGGAGGGCATCCTGCTTCTCCTGATACTCCTGATCGAGCAGGGGCATCATGGCCTTCTCGGCCTTCTTGGCATTGCGGTCCTTGTTGGCTCGGCTATAGAGAGCTGTGTCGATAACGACGCCGTGGAGCGAAGGATTGGCCTTGAGGGAAGCGTCCTTGACATCGCCGGCCTTGTCGCCGAAGATGGCGCGGAGCAGCTTCTCTTCGGGTGTCGGATCGGATTCGCCCTTGGGGGTGATCTTACCGATCATGATGTCGCCCGGCTCGATCATGGCGCCGACACGCACGATGCCGCGCTCGTCGAGGTCCTTGGTTGCGTCCTCGCTGACGTTGGGGATGTCGCTGGTGAGCTCCTCCATACCGCGCTTGGTCTCGCGTACCTCGAGGGTGTACTCATCGACATGGACAGAGGTGAGGATATCCTCGCGCACGATGCGCTCGGAAAGGACGATGGCATCCTCGTAGTTGTATCCCTTCCAGGGCATATAGGCCACCTTGAGGTTCTTGCCGATGGCGAGCTCGCCGCGCTCGGTGGAGTAACCCTTGGTGAGGATCTCGCCCTTGTGGACACGCTGGCCCTTGACGCAGGCGGGCTGGAGGTCGTAGGTGGTGGACTGGTTGGTCTTGCGCCACTTGGGCAGGTAGTATTCCTTGACGGGTTCGTCGAACGAGCAGAACTCCTCATCCTTGGTGCGGTCGTAGCGTACGCGGATGACGGTGGCATCGACAAAGATGACCTTGCCGTTGCCTTCGGCGATGATCTGGGTACGGCTGTCGCGGATGAGCTGCTCCTCGATGCCGGTTCCGACGATAGGAGCCTCGCAGGTCATGAGAGGAACGGCCTGGCGCATCATGTTGGAACCCATGAGTGCACGGTGGGCATCGTCGTGCTCGAGGAACGGAATGAGAGCTGCTGCGATGGATGCAATCTGGTTGGGGGCCACGTCGCAGAGGTTCACCTCGGTGGGAGCCACCTTGGGGAAGTCGGCGCCCTTGCGGACGATGACGCCCTTATCGAGCAGCTTGCCGTTCTTGTCCATGCGGGCGGTGGACTGGGCGATGTACTTGCCCTCCTCGGCTTCGGCTGAGAGCCATTCAACACCTTCGTCGGTGAGATCGACTACGCCGTTCTCGACATGACGATAGGGAGTCTCGATGAATCCGAGGTCGTTGACCTTGGCATAGACGCACATCGAGGAAATCAGACCGATGTTGGGGCCTTCGGGCGACTCGATGGGGCAGAGACGGCCATAGTGGGTGTAGTGAACGTCGCGCACCTCGAAACCTGCACGCTCGCGGGAAAGACCGCCGGGGCCGAGGGCTGACATACGGCGCTTGTGGGTGATTTCGGCGAGGGGGTTGGTCTGATCCATGAACTGGCTCAGGGCGTTGGTGCCGAAATAGGAGTTGATGACGCTCGAGATGGTCTTGGCGTTGATGAGATCGACGGGCGAGAAGTCCTCGTTGTCGCGCACATTCATTCGCTCGCGGATGGTGCGGCTCATGCGGTTGAGACCTACTGCAAACTGGTTGTAGAGCTGTTCGCCGACCGTGCGCACACGACGATTGGAAAGGTGATCGATATCATCGACATCGGCCTTGGAGTTGATAAGCTCGATGAGGTACTTGATGATGGAGATGATGTCCTCGCGAGTGAGTACGCGGGTATCGATCGGAGTGGTGAGCGAGAACTTCTTGTTGATGCGGTAGCGGCCGACCTCGCCGAGGTCGTAGCGCTTGTCGCTGAAGAAGAGGTTCTGGATGACTTCGCGAGCCGAAGCGTCGTCGGCAGGCTCGGCGTTGCGGAGCTGGCGATAGATATAGACGACGGCCTCCTTCTCGGAGTTGGTGGGGTCCCTCTGCAGGGAGTTGTAGATGATGGTGAAGTCGTCGAGCTTGACGTCCTTGCGCTGAAGGAGCACGGTTTCGGCACCGCTCTCGAGAATCTTCTCGATGTTATCGTCGTCGAGGATGGCCTCGCGCTCGACGATGACCTCGTTACGCTCGATGGTTACCACTTCGCCGGTATCCTCGTCGGCGAAATCCTCGACCCAGGAACGGAGGACACGGGCTGCAAGCTTGCGGCCACGAGCCTCGAACATGGTCTTCTCGTTGACCTCGACGGTCTCGGCGAGGTTGAAGATCTGGAGGATTTCCTTGTCGCTCTCGTAGCCGATGGCACGGAGGAGCGTGGTGACGGGCAACTTCTTCTTACGGTCGATGTAGGCATACATGACATTGTTGATGTCGGTAGCGAACTCGATCCAGGAACCCTTGAAGGGGATGATACGGGCTGAATAAAGCTTGGTTCCGTTGCTGTGGAGACTCTGGCCGAAGAAAACGCCGGGCGAACGATGGAGCTGGCTGACGACAACGCGCTCGGCACCGTTGATGACGAAGGTACCCTGGGGTGTCATGTAGGGAATGGGACCCAGATAGACATCGGTAACCTTGGTGGTGAAATCCTCGTGATCGGGATCGGTGCAGTAGAGTTTCAACTTTGCCTTGAGGGGCACATTGTAGGTCAAACCGCGAAGCAGACACTCCTCGATGGAATAGCGCGGAGGATCGACGTAGTAGTCGAGGAACTCGAGCACGTAGTTGTTGCGGGTGTCGGCAATGGGGAAATTCTCAGCGAACACCTTGTAGAGGCCCTCCTTCTTGCGGTCCTCGGGGGGAGTATCGAGCTGGAGGAAGTCGTGGAACGACTTGAGCTGGATGTCGAGGAAGTCGGGATAGGCAAGAAGAGCCTTTGTCGATGAGAAGTTTACTCTCGGTTTTCTTGTTCCAGAAACAGTTTTTGCCATAAAAGGGGAATATGAATTTGGAATTTCCTGCAAAAGGGGAACAGCTGGGCGCTGCGGAAGCAGGAATGATGATTTTCCGTCAAAAAATGAAAGCCGCGAATTACAAAAATCGGAAGTTTTTTAGCAAACAGCAGACCTATAGACACGGCAAAAAAGGACGCGATGGCGTGCCCTTTCGAACTTTTTTGCAGAATGTTTTGGCATTCCAACCCCGGAACTCGGTAGAAGCCGGTCGATCCAGGGAAAAAAGAAAATGCTTGTTTGAACCTTTCCGTCCAAAACGTAAAAAGGGTTTAGGCCCCGCAAAGCGTGCCGGGGACCTAAACCTAGGGGGTGAAATGAGATCAGAATTACTTGAGCTCGATAACAGCGCCAACAGCCTCAAGAGTCTTCTTGAGAGCCTCAGCTTCAGCCTTGGGAAGACCCTCCTTAACGGTGCTGGGAGCGCCATCAACGAGTTCCTTAGCCTCCTTCAGACCAAGACCACAAGCCTCCTTAACGGCCTTAACGACCTGGAGCTTCTGGGCACCAGCCTCCTTGAGGACAACGTCGAAGTTGGTCTTCTCCTCCACAGCAGCAGCCTCAGCTGCGCCAGGAGCAGCAGCAACAGCAACAGCTGCAGCAGCAGGCTCGATACCATACTCATCCTTCAAAATCTGTGCGAGTTCGTTTACTTCCTTAACGGTGAGGTTAACCAACTCCTCTGCAAGTTTTTTCAAATCTGCCATAATTGTAATTTTTTTAATTATTATTATATTATTGATTAATTGCATGTTGTTGGCCAGAAATGTTATGCAGCCCTGACGAGCGTGCTCGGATCCCAGCCAGTAATCCGATTACTCTGGACGCTCGCCCAGGGTCTTGAGAACACCGTGGATGGTGGTGCTGCCGCTCTGCAGTGCAGAGAGAACGTTCTTTGCAGGGGACTGCAAGAGAGCGATAACGTCGGCGATGAGCTCGTTCTTGCTCTTGATCGCAACGAGTGCCTCGAGCTGGTCGGCGCCGAAGCAGCCTTCCTCGACATAAGCACCCTTGAGAGCGACAATCTGCTCCTTCTTGTTGAGGGTCTTGATGAGCTTTGCGGGGACGTTGCCAGTGTTGCAGAACATGATGGCGCTGGTACCCTTGAAAGCGGTAGCGATGGGCGCTACGTCGATGCCCTTATTGGCAAGAGCCTTCAGGAAGAGCTTGTTCTTGACCATGACAAGCTTGACGTCCTGCTTGAAGCACTCGCGACGCAGCGAGCTCGTCTTCTCGGCATCGAGACCCTCGATATTGGTTACATAGAAGTGTGCATAGTCGGAGATGAGACCTTCGAGCTTCTCAATATTGAGGACTTTATCTTCTTTCTTCATAATTGTTGAATTGTTTCAGTTTGGTCCCAGTGACTGGGGGCCCAGACTGGATAGATAAATCTTATACCGGGATGAACCCGAAGTTTTTACTCGTCGATAGACTTGGTGTCAACCTTGATGCCAGGGCTCATGGTGCTTGACACGAAGATGGACTTGATGTAAGTACCCTTAGCGGTAGCAGGCTTGAGCTTGATGATGGTCTGGATGAACTCCTTGGCGTTCTCCTTGAGAGCCTCGGGAGTGAAGCTTACCTTGCCGATGGAAGTGTGGACGATACCACCCTTGTCAACCTTGAAGTCGATCTTGCCCTGCTTTACCTCCTTGACAGCCTTGGCAACGTCCATAGTAACGGTGCCGGACTTGGGGTTAGGCATGAGGCCACGAGGACCGAGGATACGGCCAAGAGGGCCGAGCTTGCCCATGCAAGCGGGCTGGGTGATGATGACATCGACATCGGTCCAACCTTCCTTGATCTTCTGGATGTATTCGTCGAGACCAACGTAGTCGGCACCTGCAGCCTGTGCAGCAGCCTCCTGATCGGGGGTACAAAGGGCGAGTACGCGAACGACCTTACCAGTGCCGTTGGGCAGGGTGGCGGTGCCACGTACCATCTGATTGGCCTTGCGAGGATCGACACCCAGGCGGATATCGATATCGACAGAGGCGTCGAACTTAGTATAAGTAATCTCCTTTACGAGAGCTGTAGCCTCAGAGAGAGTATAAGCCTTACCTGCTTCAATCTTAGCAGCGGCGGCCTTCTGATTCTTAGTAAGTTTTGCCATTGTTAGTTTGAAGTGTTAAGGATTACAACTGTGGCTTTTCGCCGGTTACGGTGATACCCATGCTACGAGCTGTGCCAGCGATGACATTCATAGCTGACTCAACGGTGAAGCAGTTGAGGTCGGGGAGCTTGTCTTCGGCGATAGCCTTGATCTGGTCCCAAGTAACAGAACCAACCTTCTTGCGGTTAGGCTCAGCAGAGCCGCTCTTTACCTTAGCGGCCTCGAGGAGTTGGACAGCAGCGGGTGGAGTCTTCACCACAAAATCGTAGGACTTGTCGGTGTAGTAGGTGATCACGACTGGGAGCACCTTACCGGCACGATCCTGCGTACGGGCGTTGAATTCCTTACAGAAGGCCATGATGTTAATGCCCTTGGAACCAAGAGCTGGGCCTACCGGAGGTGCGGGATTGGCTGCACCACCCTTAATCTGCAATTTAATCTGTCCAGCAATTTCTTTTGCCATTGTGGAATGAAATGTATTGTGCCAGCGTCGCTACAAACGTCGGAACGACTCGCGACCTTCTGGCGGTTAATATATGTCTGAGTCAGTCAAACAGGATTGCTTCTCTTCCAGCGTAACAAGACTGCTCACGCAGCTGCCAGGCTCATCTGGCTCTGGAACCAGTACAAACTCCCTTCTGAATCAGGCCTCTTTGATGACTTGGTCAAAGTTGAGCTCAAGGGGGGTCTTACGACCGAAAATCTTGACGCTCACCTTCAGTTTCTTCTTTTCGTCGGAAATCTCTTCGATAACGCCATCGAAGTCCTTGAAAGGACCATCGTTGACCTTGATGGTCTCGCCGACCATAAATGTTACCTGGGCAGCAGCTTCGGACACGACACGCTCGTCGACATTGCCGAGCATAGCGGCAATCTGATCGTCGGGCAGGGGTTCGGGCTTCTTAGTAACACGTCCCATGAGGAAGTTGACCACATTGGTCGTATTAGCAAGCTGAGCCTGAACTTCGCCTACGAGCTTGCAGCGAACGAAGACGTACCCTGAGAAGAGGACCTTCTCCTTGATGTTCTTCTTATTGCCTTTCTGGACTACAACCTTCTCGGTTGGTACGATTACCTGCTCGACATTTCCGGCGAAGTCACCGTTCTTGATTTCAGCCTCAAGAAGTTCCTTCACCTTCAATTCCTTGCCACTAATCGCCCTCAGGCAATACCACCTAAACTCTGCAGCCATACACGTCTCAGTTTTGATTGATTAGAGCTGTGATGTTAGAGAGCATAGAGGAACTGCATCAAGCTGTACTTTTGAGCTCCGAAAGCCATATCCATAGCGAGGATCACAAGAGCGATAATCACGGAAGCAGTTAAAACGACTACCGAGCTGCTGGTCACCTCCTGGAGGGTAGGCCAAGAAACCTTATTGACCAATTCGTAATAAGATTCTTTAACGTAAGTGATAATCTTGTTCATTTGTATCTTTATTTAATTGCACGGGTGGTAAGGTTCGAACTCACGACACCTGGTTTTGGAGACCAGTGCTCTACCGACTGAGCTACACCCGTAGAATGCGAACTACCGGCGCGAGGCGCAGATAGTCCGCAAAAGGATTACGCGTTGCAATCAGGGAGATTAGAGAATCTCGGTGATCTGACCAGAACCTACGGTGCGGCCACCCTCGCGGATAGCGAACTGGAGACCCTGAGCCATAGCAACTGGGGTAATCAGCGTTACGTCGATGTTAACGTGATCGCCAGGCATAACCATCTCAACACCTTCTGGGAGCATGATCTCGCCGGTCACGTCCATGGTGCGGAGATAGAACTGAGGACGATAGTGGTTGTGGAATGGCGTGTGACGGCCACCCTCTTCCTTCTTGAGGACGTAGATCTGAGCCTTGAAGTGGTCGTGAGGAGTTACGCTGTTGGGCTTGCAGAGCACCATACCACGCTTAACCTCGTTCTTGTCGATACCACGGAGAAGCAGACCAACGTTGTCGCCAGCCTCACCCTCATCGAGGAGCTTGCGGAACATCTCGACGCCGGTAACGACGGTGAGACGATCGGCACCAAGGCCAAGGAGCTGTACCTGGTCACCAACCTTCACGATACCAGTCTCGATACGGCCGGTAGCAACGGTGCCACGACCGGTGATAGAGAAGATATCCTCGATAGGCATCAGGAATGGCTTGTCAAGGGCACGTGGAGGCAGCTGGATCCAGTTGTCGCAAGCGTCCATGAGCTCCATTACCTTATCCTCCCACTCGGGCACGCCGTTGAGGGCGCCAAGGGCAGAACCGCGGATGAATGGGGTATCCTCCTCGAAGTTGTACTGATCGAGCAGGTCGCGCATCTCCATCTCAACGAGGTCGAGCATCTCTTCGTCGTCAACCTGGTCGCACTTGTTGATGAATACCACGAGACGTGGAACGTTCACCTGACGAGCGAGAAGGATGTGCTCACGAGTCTGGGGCATAGGACCATCGGTAGCAGCAACTACGATGATGGCGCCATCCATCTGAGCAGCACCGGTAACCATGTTCTTCACATAGTCAGCGTGGCCTGGGCAGTCCACGTGAGCATAGTGACGGGTAGCGGTCTCATACTCAATGTGAGCGGTGTTGATGGTGATACCACGCTCCTTCTCTTCGGGAGCGTTATCAATCTGATCGAAAGACTTAACTTCCTGCTTGCCAAAGCCCCTCTTGTGAAGAACGAGTGAAATTGCAGCAGTCAAGGTAGTCTTACCGTGATCGACGTGACCGATAGTACCAATGTTAACATGTGGTTTCGAACGGTCAAATTGTTCTTTTGCCATAGTGTTGTAAATTTATTAAAAGTTTGTATTGTTTGGACTATTTTCCTGAATGATGATGCTAAAGCTATTCAAGATAGCCTCTCGAGCCGTCACCGAGAGTTGAACTCGGGACCTCATCCTTACCAAGGATGCGCTCTACCACTGAGCTATGACGGCAACATTTTGTCGGCTCCGGCGCATGAACCGGAAAGCTTGAGCGGGCAACGAGACTCGAACTCGCAACATTCAGCTTGGAGGGCTGACACTCTACCAATTGAGCTATACCCGCAAATAAAAGGGAATGTCCCCACGTTTTTGCGGGTGCAAAGGTAGAAAAATTATTTTGTACCACCAAATATTTTTATAACTTTTTTAAAAAATTCCCCCAAAAAAGTCTATTTTTCGCTTTTTCGGGGGAAACCTATTGCAAATTTGATGCTTTAAGATGTCAAATCACTTCATTTAAAATGGTTAAACATGGCTGTCTGAAACGAATCAATGCCTTTTTTCCTTAGCCTTGATGACTTGTCTCTCAAGGGCCTCGATGGCCTGGCTGGCAGCATCCTCGAACTTCTCGGCGTTCTTGGAAGCGTAGAACAGCTCGTCGCCAACGTGTAGCTTGACTCCGACTTCGCGGTTGGACTTTTCGGTGATATTAAGAATCTTCAGCTGTACTTCGGCTACGCGGATTTCGGTGAAGCGATTCAGCTTGCCCAGTTTCTTGGTGATGTAGGCATTGAGTGAGTCGGACGTCTCGAAGTTGACGGACTGGATAGTGATCTCCATAATGGTCTCCTTTCTTTAAGATGTTAAAGTTAACTTAGTGTTTATCGCGTATTGGCTCTCCGCATCATTTGGCGCGGGG
Organism: Bacteroidales bacterium; assembly: GCA_016286775.1. Taxonomy (GTDB): domain Bacteria; phylum Bacteroidota; class Bacteroidia; order Bacteroidales; family UBA3663; genus Liminaster. The sequence continues at coordinate 22,429 of JAEEUA010000007.1, read as the reverse complement.
ATGAGCCTGTTTGTAGTTCTCGATGATGTCTTTTGGCGTGAGATGCGTATAGACCTCGGTGGATTGGAGGGAAGCATGTCCAAGCAGCTCCTTGACGGCCATGAGGTCGGCACCTTCGGCCAGCATATTGGTTGCGAACGAATGCCTCAGCACGTGGGTTCCCCGGCGGGCCAGGTGTGGCAGATTGGCCAGATACTTGTGTGCCACGGCATATACCTTCAGGGGCTTGAGCGGATTTCCGTCGATGTCGGTCAGAAAATGCTCGGGAGGGAATCCAACCTCGGCATCCCGTCGGTCGCGGTACTGGACAATCAATGCTTCGAGTTCGGGACCGAACGGGATCAGGCGTTCCTTGTTCCCCTTGCCCCTGACCTTGAGCTGATGGCTCTCGATATCGACGTCCCTGTCCTTGAGTCCGGCTACCTCGGAGCGTCGCATCCCGGTGGAATAGATCAGGTCGATGAGCAGATGGTCGCGGATGCCCTCGAAATCCTGGCCGTAGTCGATGTCGTCGATCAGGTAGTCCATCTGGTCCTCGGTGATCCAGACAGGCAGGACCTTCGGCACCTTGGGGGACGGCAGAAGCGTCAGCGGGTTGGAGGCTATCAATCCCTGCCGCCTAAGGTAGCGATAGAAGCTACGCAGGCAGCAAACCCTGCGCTTGATGCTCGACGCCGACTGATGATGCCTGCCCATTTCGGCCATCCAGCCACGGACAAGGTCCAGGTCGGGATGAAGCGGGTCGAACGTCCCGGTTTCGCGTGTTACAAACTCCTCGAAGCTCTTCAAGTCGGCGGCATACGCCTCGGCTGTGCGGTCGGAATAGTTCCTCTCGTACCTGATATAATTTAAAAAGGAGAGGACGTGTTCGTTCATACTTTAGTTTTCGAAGAGTTAGCAGGCCGCCATTGCCCTAGTTTGTGACACTGCAAATATAAGCAAATTATTCCATAGAACGAAATTTTCGAAGCAAAAAATGCGAAAAGCATGCTCACAATCCACATTTTGTGCATTTTTTGCCACTTTCTACACGAAAATTCCGATGATTTAGGCATGAGTACGCAGTTTGTTCACGGGGCGGGTAGGCTTGACGAACTTGCGGTAGAGCTTCAGATAGAGGGGCACACTCTGATTGATGAGCGTAAACTTGTAGCGCTCGGTCTTGGTGAGATAGCTGTTCACCGAAAGCGGATAGTAGGGCAGCGACTTGTAGTCGCCCGGGAACTCGTAGAGCCCGCAGCGGCAAAGGTTGGACAAGGCCTGCGAGAAGAGGTAGGACACGCGGTTGATGAAGGTGTATCGGATGGCGGACTCGATCTGGGTATGCTCCATCGCGAAATCCCACAAGCGCTGGCAGATGTTGAGGAGGTCGTCGGTCTTCTTGGGGTTGCGGCTGTTGGTTATCGAACTATCACGCTGGTAGAAGTCATAGACATTCAGGTTCTCGAATGCGATGCGACGGGCGAAGAAATAGGCTCTTGGCGTGAACTCCTGGTCTTCGTGGTAGGCACCTTCGAGGAACTGCAGACCATAGCGTTCGATGAATCCACGGCGATAGATGGCCGCCCAGGCAGCTGCAGGCATACCGCACTTGAGCAGGAACTCCTCGCCCTTGACGGTCTTTCCGTTTGTCTTGTCCTTGATGACGTAGGGTGTGGATGTGCCCTTCTCCTCGTCCACGAGGTTCAGGCCGAAGCAGAGCACATCGAGGCGCTCCTTCTCGGCCCTTTCGAGCAGACGGGGTGCGAAACACGACTCGAGATTGTCGTCGCCATCGACCCACCACACGTAGTTGCCGCGTGCCCTCTTGAAGCCCACGTTGCGTGCTGCGCTGAGTCCACGGTTCTCCTGGTCGATGATGATGACTGGAGCTGTCTCCACTCCCGACTGAGCCTCACGGGCCAAGAAATTTTCGAGCACCTGTCGGGAGTCGTCAGTCGAACCATCGTTGACACAGATGATTTCATAATCACTAGGGTCAAGTCCCTGATTACGAACCGAGGCAATGCACCTGCCAATCCATTTGGACACATTATATATAGGTATAATAAAGCTGAGTCGCATTTTTCCAAGTAATTTAAGATAATTATGACAATCTAGAATAATAACGTAAAAAGGCGCATTTTATTGTGTGGAGCCCTTGCGAAGTTTGTAAAGCTCATAGTCCACCAGCATACGATAGCGCAAACCCTGACGCGTATGCCAGTACCACCCGGGATATCCGTCGAGGAAACCGGCCATGAAGATGTAACGACAAACGAAGTAGATGACCGGGCGGACGAACAGGGGACAATGGGCATAGAGCTTCTTGACCCATCGTTTCCGTTCGGCCCCTGTCCCGAACAGACGTCCCCGGACCTCGTCGGCGCCTGCCTTCTGCCGCTCCATCTGGAGGAGGTTCAGGGCTTCCCGCTTGGCATAGCCCTGATGCTTGGCCCACCACCAGTCGAGGTCGCGCAAGTTCCAGTCGGTCTGGTCGCCATTCCAATAGACCGTCTCCCCTCCCTGGACAATCAGATGCTCGTCCATCAGCAGGTCCTCGCTGCGTCCGAACCCGCGACGTATAATCTTGATCTGTGGGGCAGGATACCAGCCTCCATGGCGGAGAGCCCGTCCCATGAAGACGATCTGCTTGTTGACATAGATGCCATTCACGTTGTCGGGCAGTGTCGGCAGGTTCTGCTCGGCCAACTCGGCGAGCTGGTCGCTGATGATCTCGTCGGCATCGAGGCGCCAGATCCACTGGTTCGTAATCGGGAGATTATCGAGAGCCCAGTTGAACTGCTCGGCCTGATACGTAAAGGCATGCTGGACGACGCGTGCGCCCAGCTGTTCGGCTATCTGGCATGTCCTATCGGTGCTGTACGAATCGACCACCCAGATGTCGCTGCACACCCTTCGTGCCGAAAGGATGCAGCGCTCCAGATGGAGCTCCTCGTCTTTGGTAAGTATGATACATGCAATGTCCAACATAGCCGTCAGCGCCCGAAGGCATCAATTTATCGTTCTGCTGATCACAACAGCAGGATTCCCGCCCACAACAGTTCGAGGTTCTACATCCTTGAAGACACAGGCACAGGCTCCCACGACGGCACCTTCGCCCACCATGACGCCCAAACCGATGTAAGCACGTGTGCCAACCCATGCTCCCTTACCGATTGTCACCGGAGCAACGACAAGACCCGTCGCTGCATTATTCACCGAACCCGTCAGATGCCCGGCCGTACAGACGTAGGCGTATTGAGAAAGGCAGGCATCCTCCATCAGCGACACGCGTGCCTGGTTATAGACGATGACGTGCGGACCGATGCAGCTGCCCCGTTGCAAGGTGAGAAGCCAAGGCGCCCACACTTCGGCCGAGGCATACACCTCAGCGCCCCAGGAAACATCGGCTCCGAAGAGCTTCAGCAAGGCAAGACGCCAGAGGCGGAAAAGCTTCGTGCCAAAAGGGCGAAACAGAACGAGACGCACCGCATACCAGAGGGAGCGGCACACCTTGTTGCTGAAGGTCACATGTCCTATCGTCTGTCGTTCGTACATAACAGAAACGGATTAGCCAAAGAAACGCCATTTGAAGTACTCCTTCACCCATCGCCAGGAGATATGCTGCGACTGGACCCCCAGGTACTCGCCCTTGACGATGCGCCGATTCAGGCGACGGGCATCCAGACCTTCGTCCTCAGCAACAATGACGGGCACATCGACTGTAGCCAGACAATCTGCCCCGACGTCATGGTAAAGCTGGTACTGCAACGCATAATCTGCACCCAGTGGATAGTCGAGGTCAAACCGACAGACATCGGCTCGCACAAAAGCGGATGCGATGCCGAAAGCCGGTTCGACAGGAATTACTGATACAGGACGGGGCGGTTCAGCCACGAAGCCCTCCTCCCCTGCTTTCCTTCGCATCACATCGCCGCCGATCATCTTCAGCCTATGATAATCCAACTGCTCGTACGAGAAAACCTCCATGAGGACCTTTTCGTTCCAGAACCGGTCGCCTGCATAAAGGAAGAAGAGCCACTGGTCGTCGGTGCCAGCCAACTCGACAGCCTTTCTGGCCGCCTGGTTCATGGCATCGTAAGTTCCCTGATTGGGCTCGCTGGACCAGAAGGTCAGGCGCTCGTCGAACTTCCGGATGATGTCCAGCGTCCCATCGGTTGAACTACCGTCCCAAACGATGTAGTTCAATCTCGGATACTGCTGCTCCAGCACGGAGCAGATGGTACCCTCGAGCACATCTGCATTGTTGTGGCAGACCGTGATGACAGTCAGAAGGGGTAATCCAGCCATTTTGTCTAATTGAATTTTGAACGAAGATAGCGAGCCGTGTAGGAGTTATCGCAGGCACAAAGGTCGCGTGGCGTGCCTTGGAATACCAGATTGCCACCCTGTTCGCCACCTTCTGGCCCCAGGTCGATGACATGGTCGGCACACTTGATGACTTCCAGATTATGTTCGATGATGACGAGCGTATGGCCGCGCTGCAGAAGGAAGTCGAATGCCTCGAGGAGCACACGTACGTCGTAGAGGTGCAAGCCGGTGGTAGGCTCATCGAAGATGAAGAGGGTGTTGCCCCCTGTGGAAGGCTGCGAGATGTTCGAAAAGGCACCGCGCGGCTTGTCCTCGCCCACATCGCCCAGATAAAAGGCCAGCTTCACGCGCTGATTCTCACCGCCCGAAAGCGAGGAAGAAGACTGTCCGAGCTTGATGTAACCCAGTCCCACCCTCTGGAGAGGACGCAACTTGCGAACCACATTGGCAGCATAACCCGCACCGGGGAGACTACGGGTGACATCCTGTCCAAAGAACTCGATGGCCTCATCGACACTCATATCGAGCACATCGGAGATATCCTTGTCGAGATAGCGCACCTCGAGCACATCGCTGTTGAAGCGCTTGCCATGGCACGACTCGCACTCGATGACGAGGTCGGCCATAAACTGCATCTCGACCGTGATGGTGCCCTCGCCCTTGCACTCCTCGCAGCGTCCACCCTCGACATTGAACGAGAAGGTGGCGGCCGTAAAGCCCATCTGCCTGGCCAGAGGCTGTTCGGCAAAGAGCTTGCGGATCTCATCGTAGGCCTTCAGATAAGTGGCAGCATTCGAACGCGTGGATTTGCCGATGGGATTCTGGTCGATGAATTCGATGTGCTGGATGCGACGCATGTCACCCTCGAAGCCGGCGAATGCACCGGGAGCATCGCTGGCCTCCCCCATCCAGCGTAACAAGCCTCGATAGAGGATGTCGCGCACCAGGGTCGATTTGCCCGAACCCGACACACCAGTGACTACCGTCATCACGCCGAGGGGGAACTTCACGCGGATGTCCTTCAGGTTGTTCTGAACGGCACCCTGCACCTCGATGTAGGAGGACCAGGGACGTGTATGCTTCGGTACAGGGATGGTCTCTCGACCCGTCAGGAATCGGGCTGTATAGCTGTCGCCCTTCGTGAGGTCGATGAGCGGACCCTGATAGGTGATTTCGCCACCGAACCGGCCAGCTCGCGGTCCGACATCAATCAGCCAATCGGCTGCTCGGATGATCTCCTCGTCATGTTCCACCACAATGACCGTGTTCCCCTGGTCGCGTAACTCCCTGAGCACATGAATCAGCTGGTCGGTATCTCGACTGTGCAGACCGATGGACGGTTCGTCGAGGATATACATCGAACCTACGAGCGCCGAACCCAACGAGGTGGCCAGATTGATGCGCTGCGACTCTCCTCCAGACAACGAGTTGGAGAGACGATCGAGCGTGAGATAGGAAAGCCCCACTTCCTGAAGGAAATGCAAGCGGTTCCGAATTTCGGTGAGCAGTCGGCGAGCGATGATTGCTTCGTGCTCCTCGAGCTTCAAGTCGTCGAACCATCGGATGAGGTCGCTCACCGACATGCGTACCACTTCGGCGATGGACTTGCCGCCAACCTTGACGTATTCGGCCTCCTTCTTCAGTCGGGAGCCATGACAAACCGGGCAGAGTGTCTTGCCACGATAGCGGGCCTGCATGACACGATACTGGATCTTGTAGAGGTTCTCGGACACCATCTGGAAGAAGTCGTTGATGCCATACAGCGTCTTGCTTTCCTCCCAGCCGGTCACCTCGCTGACACCATTCTCATGGGCAGCACCTTCTCGTTCCTTCCGCGTCAGCACCCCAGCGGGATAACCCTGCCAGAGGAGGTCCTTCTGCTCCTGCGTCAACTGGTAATAGGGGCGATGCACCGGAAAACACTGCCCATCGCTCAGGATCACCTCCCCTACCCTCGAAATGAAATACTTCTTCCACTCCGACATCTTGTCGCCACGCCAGGGGACGACACAATCCTCGTAGAGCGACAAGGCCTTGTTCGGAATCACCAGATCCTCGTCGATGCCCAGCACCTTGCCGAAACCTTCGCACTTGGGACAAGCGCCAGCCGGGGAATTGAAGTTGAACATCATGTCGGAGGGTTCCTCGAACGACATGCCATCGGCCTCAAAGCGCTTGGAGAACAGCATCTCCTCATACGACGAATCCTTGCCCCATGACTTCAAGATAAATTCGCCATCGCCTTCATAAAACGCCGTCTCGACCGAATCGGCAAAACGCGACAAGGCGGCCTGATCGGCAAAAGGAACCATCACACGGTCGATGACCAGATTGAAGGGATGGGACTCCACCTCTTCCAGCCGTATGAAACGGCCGTTGGATTCAACTCGTGAGAAGCCACTCTTGATCAGCACCTCGATGTGCTCCTTCAAGGTGCGGTCGGCAGGTACATCGACCTGGACCAAGATGGCAAGTCTGGTGCCTTCGGGCAGTTGCTGCGCCTTCTGGATGACATCCTCGACGGAATGCTTCTTGACCAGCTGCCCGCTGATGGGGCTATAGGTCTTGCCCACGCGCGCATAAAGTAACCGCAGGTAATCGTAAATCTCGGTGGATGTCCCCACAGTGCTTCGGGGATTACGGACGATGACCTTCTGCTGAATAGCCACCGCAGGAGGAATCCCGAGGATGTAATCGCACTCGGGCTTCCCCATTCGTCCCAGGAACTGGCGTGCATAGGACGAAAGAGATTCCACATAACGGCGCTGTCCTTCAGCATACAGGGTGTCGAAAGCCAGCGATGACTTGCCCGAACCCGAGAGACCCGTGACCACCACAAACTTGCCGCGTGGAATCTCTACGTCGATATTCTTGAGATTGTTCACACGGGCACCCTTGACGATGATGTTACCCTCGTCGGTAGGATCGTAGTCGGCCTGACCACTCTTTTTTCTCAGCGCTTCTATCTGTTGCTTGATTGTGCTCATTCTGACATATAAATGCGATGCAAAGATAGGACTTTTGCACCGCATTTCCAAATTTTCACCTATAAAAAATGATAAAACAACGGTTTCAACCTACATAGTGCAACAAACCTGTCAGTTCTTCAATTCAAGTCGTACCACGTTTTCGACATGCTGGGTGTGTGGAAACATATCGACGGGCTGGATGTCGGTGACGCGATACTTCACGTCGAGCAACTGCAGATCGCGTGCCTGGGTGGCAGGATTACAGCTCACATAGACGATCACCTTCGGCTCGGCCATGAGGATGACCTGGACGACATCCTCGTGCATACCGGCACGAGGAGGATCGGTGATGATGATGTCGGGGCGGCCCTGCCGGCTGACAAATTCCTCGGTAAGGATATCCTTCATATCGCCGGCAAAGAACAACGTATTGTCGATGCCGTTGAAAGCCGAATTGACCTTGGCATCCTCAATGGCATCGGCCACATATTCGATGCCGATGACCTTGCGGGCATTGCGTGCCACAAAGTTGGCAATAGTACCCGTTCCGGTGTAGAGGTCATAAACCAAGGCATTCTGCTTTTCGTCCAAACCGGCGAAATGGCGAGCATGCCTGTAGAGCTCGTAGGCCTGGCGCGAATTGGTCTGATAGAATGATTTCGGCCCTACCTTGAACCTCAGCCCCTCCATCTCCTCGATGATGTGGTCCTTGCCCCAGAAACAGACAGCCGGCTGATCGCTCCACGCATCGTTAAGCTTCCGATTGATTACATAAATCAGCGAGGTGAAAGCAGGGAACTTTTCGTGAATCGCCTGCATCAGCTGTTCAATCTGCGTCGGCTCATTCTCGCCGAAGATGAGGATGAGCATCTTCTCGCCTGTCGAAGCCGTACGCACCACCATATTGCGAAGCAAACCATGACGCTGGCGCAGGTCGTAGAACGTCAGTCCCGTTTCGATGGCATACTGCTTGATCCAAAGCCGCACCTCATTCGAGATATCCTCCTGAAGGTAGCAGCAGTCTATGTCGAGCACCTTGTCGAAGCTCTCCGGGATATGGAACCCCACCCCTGGAACAGAGGGCATCTCCAAACCCTGGGCACGCAGAATGTCCATCTCCTCGAACGAAACCCATTTCCTGTTTGAGAAGGTGAATTCGAGCTTATTCCGATAGCGAAGAGTCTGGCGAGAACCGTCAATCGGATGGCACGGAGGAAGCTCCACCTTGCCAATGCGCTGCAGGGCATCCATGACCTGCTGCTGCTTGAACCGCAGTTGCTCCTCGTAGGGGACATGCTGCCACTTGCATCCTCCGCACACGCCAAACATATTGCACACCGGTTGCACACGCACAGGCGACGGCTCGATGAGACGGACTATCTTTCCTTCGGCATAGGAACTGCGCGACTTCAGGATCTGCACATCGCACACATCCCCTTCAGCAGCAAAGGGAACAAACAGCACCTTACGAATCTGATTGCCTTCCTTGTCGCGGCTGATTCCGCCGTTGCTGCCCACACTGTCGAAATGTGCAACGCACTTGCCTTCAGCAGCATATTTTTCGATTATTATGCCATTTAGTACCGGCAATTTCTTCTTTTTTCGTTCCATTTTTGATAATAAATGTTAAATTTGCGCAATTTTGTGCAATTTTAAGCGCAAATATTTGGCGCAATACAAAATTGTTCGTATATTTGCACCACATTTTTAAGATAAAAGCTATTATACTTACAGAATGACAGACGTATCTCAACCTTAAACATGAAAGACACGCGAAAAGAACCATAACTCTCCGCTGGGAAGCTCTAAGAGTTAGAAGATAGGGGTCGTTATCCGAATGGGTAACGACCCTTCATCATTTTGGGCATTACTTTACCTTGAGTTCGTCGCCGCGTTCACGAACAATGGCGCGATAGAAGTCGTCGCTGTAACGTGGCTGCATGGGCGATGCCGGCACACCCCATTGAGTGCGAAGGAACTCGCCGTCCTTCTCCTTCTTGATGTTGCCATCCAGATACTTCACCAGCAGATAGATGGCCAGGTCCTTGTAGCACATGGTGGCAGCATTGGCCTCCGTCGCACAATAATCGGTCAGATACTTGGTTGCCTCAGCAGTCTTGCCCGCTTCGACCAAGGCCTTTACATGCGCATCGATTTCCTGTTCCTGCCTATCCCAACGGCTGAAAAGGGAGTCACGCACAGCCTCGACATCGACACTCATATCCGACCATCGCGTATAGCGCTGCTGAGCGACCCACGACGTCATCCAGAAGAGCGACGTCCACGAGAAGGAGAGCAGGTCGCCATTGCCGTGTCGAAGACATTCGGGCACAGCTGACACATTATTATATATAGGTACGTAAAGCGCCGAAGCTGCATCATCCACACCGAACCATGTCTTGGAACCTACCTCACGGGGCAGCCAGCCACGCATCTCGGCGACGAAAGTGAAACCCGTCTGCTGCGTGCCGATGGCTCGCTCATGCAGATAGGTCGGCGCCTCATCGGGGCCATCAGCCTCCACCTTCCAATGCATGGGACGCCAGCGATAGGGCACCTTGAAGGGACCTGCTCCAATGTCCTGGGTCATGTCCCAGGGAGTTCCCTCAAAATGATCGGCCATCGCAGCCTGTACGTCGCGATGCGATATCAGCCTGTCTGGCTTGATATAAAGCGGAAGGACCTCCACAGGCTCACCCTTGTCGTTGACATAGCCCTTTCCGGTTGGCTTGCCCTGCATATCGACGAAGGGAAAATAGCGGTCCATGCCCTTCGCACAACGGTTGTACCATGCCCAGACACGTCCGTCACAGCCACGATAGGAGCTGTAGTCCTGCTCGCCGAATGTCATGGCAAAGTCGAAGTCCTGATCGGAACCATTGGCAGCATATTTGCCGCACTTACGTGCAAAGGAGATGAGGTCGGCGCTGAAGTAGCACGAATCACCCACCTCGTACCGCTGGTACTTCTTAGATTTAAGATTTGAACCCGGATAGTTGATTACGCTATTCACCTTCCGAAGCTTACGGCCCTCCTGCGGGAAGGTATGGATACGGGCCTGATTGGCATGGCCCGATATACAATCTTCGGGAATCAGCCGTGCCACCCAGACGGCACCCTTCTCTCCGGTGCCCTTGCCCTCGCAGATGGGAACGCCAGGGACACCCTTGCCGATGAGGTCCATTACCCAGATTTCGTTGGGATCGCCGATTGAGAAGGTCTCGCCCTCCGAGGCATAACCATACTCCTCGACCAGCTGGGTCATCACGTCGATGGCCTCGCGCGCCGTCCGGCTACGCTCGAGTGCAATGTACATCAGCGACCCATAATCCACAATGGCCGTGGTATCCATCAGGCTCAAGTCACCGCCCCAGGTCGATTCGGCGATGGTGACCTGCCACTCGTTCTGGTTGCCCACCACCCGATAGGTATGTGCCGGCTGTGGAATCTGTCCCAACGGCCGCTGGCTATCCCAGTCGATGACCGGTCGCATCTCGCCAATCGAGTGATCGGCAGCGGGTGTGAACTGCAGGTCGCCATAGAGTTGATGACTGTCGGCATTGTAGCTGATCATAGTCGATCCGTTGACCGACGCCTTCCTGCCTACAAGCAGATTGGTACATGCCTGTGAAGCGGAAACAAAAGCAGCGCCAAGCATAGCAGCTGCAAGGATTCTCTTGTTCATATCCATTCTATCCTAATTCAAAAATTCTTTTCGAAACTTACCTTTGTCTCATTGCCCAGACGATCCACGGCATAGACCACAATCCGGTGGTTGCGTCCCTGAGCTATGCCATAATGACAAGGTTCGCCGAAGTAGTGGCCCGTATTGTCCATGTCGAAAGGCACGAACTTGCCATCGATGGTCACCTTGTGGCGATGCACTCCACTACCCTCATCCACAATATCGAGCTGTATCTTCTGATAACTGACCTTGCCGAGGCTGACCTCCGGACCCTTACTGTCGCGACGTACGGCATAGCGGCCGCATTCGCGAATCTCGCCGCACACTCGCGCCCGCTTTCCCTTGGCAGCATCCACGAAACGAGATTTCCGTACAGCGCCTTCCCCATCCACATTGGCCAGATAAAGCTGCTCGGGATGGTCCACTGTTCCGGGCACTTCAATGCTCACCTCACACCAGGTATGCAGGGGAATATCCGTATGTCCCAAAGTATATACTTTCGAGACACAAGGCACGTCATACTTCTCTTCGGCCTTGTAGGCGATGCGGCGGCCCTTGCGGTTCTTGCGATAACGGGTCACCGTACGGGTTGCCTGCGCCTTGTCAGCGATGCCAAAGCGAAAATCCACGTCGGTATAGAACACACCCGGTGCAGCACGGAAATAGCAGCCTGCCGAATCAATCTCGAAGGGTTGCATGGCCTGTGCCCAGAATGCCTCGTTGTGGGTTGCGGCAGGGATGGGCTCGGCAGGCGGCACGCCACGGACATCGAAGTCCAACGATGTGAAGTTGCCATGTGCGTCCGTGAGCTCATAGACGAAATGATAGAGGCGTTCCTCCTTGATGTCCACGATGCCATTGCCCACCGCGGGATCGACCTGCTGCAGAAAGTTGCCCGGCTCGATGAATGACTTCATGATCATCGACTTCTGTCCCACCCATGCTGCATAGTCGGTCACCGTATTGTTGAACCGGTTCTCCGAATAGCGGAAGGCATCCTGTCGGAAGCAGAAGATCTCCTGATAGAGCGGTTCGCCATTTTCGGCAAACTGTCCTTCCAGGCGCATGAGCAGCCGCAGCTGCTTCACGCCGTAGCGGTTCGATTGTCCATCCATGTAGTCGTAGGCCTTCAGCGCAAGGCCGATGCGCCCCCACGCCGTCATAGGCTTGGACAGACTGCCCCCGATGCCGCCGCTCGTAGCACAAACACCCGTAACGGGGCTTACCTGCCTGGTAGTAAGACCATTGGCCAATCCCTCGCCCGGCTGCGGGTAGATATAGACGTGGCTGATGCGTGGAGCCTGGGTGTCCTTCAGCTCACGCAGGAAGAACATCATCGGGTCATAGCAGATGTCGTTGTCATCGTCGGGGATGTTGCGAAGCTCAAAATGGACATGAGGGCCACCAGAACTACCTGTGTTGCCGCTCAGGGCAATCACTTCGCCCAGCTTGACCGGCAGTTCTTCGGGACTGAAGTTGATGTCACAGTTGTTCAGTTCCTCGCTGACCTGGCGTTCCCTCACCTTCTTCCAGATCTTCTTGCTGAATGTATCCAGGTGACCATAGACCGAAGTCAGCCCCAGTTCCGGATGTTCCACATAGAGAGCCAGTCCATACCCATACGCATTGATGCCCACCCTACGGACAAATCCATCTGAGAAGGCATAGACCGGATGTCCGATAGTCTGGTCGGTCTTGAAATCCAGCCCACCGTGGAAGTGGTTGGGCCTCAGTTCTCCATAGTTGCCTGCCAAAGCCGGACGCGTATCAACGGGCAGGTGATAGTGCCTGTCAGCCTCCACCACAGGCGGCTCGTCGTGAAAGCGCACCGAAGCACGGGCAATCTCCTCATTCACACGCTGGGTCTTGCTCTGGGCACAACCTGGCAGCGAAAGCAATGTCAAAGCCGCTGCAACACTATACCGCAGGGCTGTTCGTATCATTTTATTCATAATTAAGTTGCAAAGTTATCACTTTAGTTTCTATTTTCCAAATTTTACGTCCTTTTTTTGACAAAAAGCCGAAATATTTCAGCCAATTCTTGCTGGTTTTATGATTTCTGTCTATCTTTGCCTCTCAATTTCCAAACAAATCTCAAAACATCGTATGTCATTTCCCTCTTTCCGCCACCTCTTCAGCCTTCTGTTGGCAGGAGCCGGAATCACCAACCTTTGCGCACAAGTCACTCAGCCTCTGACACCAGGTAGCCGCCTTCAGGTCGAACACTGCGAACGTGTCGAAATGGAGGTCATTCCTTCCGGTCGTATGCAGATCCTCGCCAATCCATCCTCCAAAACTGTAGTCATGGGATATACCGATACGCCCATTCCAGCCGAAGCTGTCCTGCCATCCAACATGCAGTACTGGCTTGAATGCGTCGAGCTGGGAGCAGCATATGTTACCGAACACCCCGAACTCCAATTGGGCAGTAACTCGTCCCGACACGCATCGTCGAAGGTCATCCGCCCGTTGTTAGGCAGCATCGAATGGGATCAGGCTGATCCCTACAATCGCCTGTGTCCTTCGGGCACTCCTGTTGGCTGCGTAGCCACAGCTATGGCGCAGGTCATGCTCTACTGGAAACATCCCGATCAGGGTACAGGTACGCACACATGGAAATGGAACGGGACCACCCACACCGTTCATTTTGATTCAGTCACCTACAACTGGGACCTGATGCTGCCAAAATATGGTCGAGCCGCCTCTGCTTCCGCCGAACAGGAAGCAGAGGCCGCCAAACTCAGCTACCATTGCGGTGTTTCCATCGACATGATGTGGCAGTCGGACGGCAGCGGAACCTATACCGAGCATATTCCCAAAGCCCTCCGAGAGCATTTCGACTATAACGACCGTGCCGCTGTTGTCTATCGTGAAAGCTACTCCTTCGACGATTGGAACGAGCTGCTCATCAGCGAACTGGAGGCTGGTCGTCCCATCATTTTCTCAGCCAACAGCGATGAGGCTGGACATGCCTTTGTCATCGATGGCATCGACAAGGATGGCCTTTTCCACGTCAACTGGGGTTGGGACGGCTGGTACAACGGCTACTTCGACATCAATATCCTCAATCCGTATGGAGCAGGCATTGGTGCCACCGAGACGGAGGTCGGATTCTGTATGGGTCAGAATGCCGTCATACAGGTATGCCCCGACAAAGGTGTCGGGCACCTTTATAGCAAGGTCAAGTCGAGCGGAGCATGGCTCTACAACTACGATTCCACCTATGTACTGAGCACCTATATCGAGAATGCCACCTACGACATACTGCAGGGAGTATGTGGCATCGAGGTGCTCGACGCCCAAGGGCAACACGTGCGCTACGAGATGGGCGACACCATCACCCTCCATCCCTTCGCCACATGGGATCCTCGCCACGACCATTTCTATTTTGCATGGACCAACTCCTACCTCTATGGCCAGGGGTTGGCCGATGGCGACTATTCGGCACGTCTTTGCTTCGAGCAATTCGGTGCCGACACGGTATTCCTTGCTGTGCCCACCCATTATTACAATACGCCAAGGGTTGACTTTTCCATCAAGGACGAACAGATTACCGACATTTCCAGTTGCTCAGGCACCAACGTCATCGAAGGTCGCAACTTCAGCCTGCAGGGCGAGGAATTAGCCATCGGCAAAGAGTATGTAGCCACCATCGATCTCTACAACCACGGCAACGACCCCTTCAGCGGCATCATATCCCTTGAAATCATCACCCCCGACGGGAAAAAGACCACTATTCCCGACTGCGAATGCCCCGACCTGCACGTCTTTATTCCGGCAGGAGGGACCTATCTGGCCCGAATTCCCATCCTTATTACCCAGGAAGGCGAATGGCATGCAAGACTCTATGCCTACAACCTTCCGATGGGTTTTGAGGTGCCCGAATGCAACATGGACAGGGAAATCTCGTTCTCAGCTCGGTTCACCGAGGAGTCGCCCGCCTCGCTCTACCTTCTCGAAGCTCCAAAGCTCCTCACCGAACGATGCGAAGTCGATGGCGACATCGAGTTCCAGCTGCTCATCAGCAACGAGGGCGGTACATTCTCCGACCTGTTGGGCATGCGATTCTACACTGGCCAATCCTCCAGTACCCAACCTGCATTTACCATCGCGGGCGACGTGGAGATAGCCATGCGCACCCGGTCAGACACCATCATCGTTCGCGGAACACTCTCCGAAGCCCGTGGCATGAGGAAATACTATGCCCGACCCTACTACCGGGATGCCTATGGCGACGAACAGCTCCTCAGGCTCTCCGGGTCCGATAATGGTTCTTCCACGCCCGATCCCGTCGAAGTACGTGTCTATAATGCTTCGGGCATCGAAACCATCCCCATCGACGACTCCCCTGTCATCCGTACTTACGACCTCTTTGGCCGCCCCATCCGTCCCTCTTCCGGGCGCTTCATCATTCGTGCAGGACAAAAGGTATTAAAAAGATAATAGATTGCTCCCCTTTTCCGACATCCACACGCACATTCCCGACCGACCGGGGTCCATCCTCTCGGTACCTGCCGAGAGGGTGGGTGTTGTCGTTGCTGCCAACGGCAGCAGACCTTCCGATGAGCAGCAATACTACAGTATCGAGCTCCACCCCTGGCACCTTCATGAAGGTAGCATTGCCCAGTTCCGGATGGTCGTCGAGCAATATCGCGATGACCCCCACTTTGTCGCCATCGGCGAATGCGGGCTTGATGGACTTTGCACGACACCCATCCATCTGCAGCTCGAAGCCTTCCGCGCTGCTCTCCGTTCGGCACATTCCTGCCGCAAGCCTGTCATCATCCACTGTGTCCGGCTTTGGAGCGAGGTCATTGCCGAAGCCCGACCCTTCATGCGGCCTACACAAGCAGACGGAGAACCTCCGCAGCCCTTCATCATCCACGGATTCCGCAAGGGGCCCCAACTTGCCCGCCAGCTCCTGAATGCCGGTTTCAGCATCAGCTTAGGCGCACACCACCATCCCGAAATCCCCGTCGTCGTCCCCGCCCACCGTCTCTATCATGAGACGGACGAGGAGTAGAAGAATAAGATGCTCTTTTGGCAACTCTGTAATCCCGAAATGCTGCTAAATGACCGGCTTTCGGGACTTTTTTAGGCCCTGATATACCAGGATATAGAAATAATATGTATCTTTGCGCCATGAAATTTAGTGAATTAGGACTGGACCAGGGCGTAATGGATGCCCTGGATTATATGAATTATGGCCAATGTACCCCGGTACAGGAGCAGGCCATCCCCCCTGTGCTGAATGGCGATGATGTGATAGCCGTGGCACAAACGGGCACCGGCAAGACAGCTGCCTACCTGCTGCCCATTCTTTCGAACCTGAACCGCTACCGTTATCCCACCGATGCCATCAACTGCGTCATCATGGCACCGACACGCGAACTCGCCCAGCAGATCGACCAGCAGATGCAGGGTTTCTCCTACTTCGTCGATGCCTCGTCGGTAGCCGTCTATGGTGGCGGTGAAGGAACCGATTTCGCTGCTCAGGAACGTGGACTCCGCCAGGGTGCCGATGTGGTGATTGCCACCCCGGGCCGTCTTCTCTCGCACATCAACCTGGGATACGTCGATTTGTCCCAAGTATCTTTCTTCGTACTCGACGAAGCCGACCGCATGCTCGACATGGGGTTCTACGACGACATCATGGCCATCAACAAGCTGCTGCCCGACGACTGCCAGAAGATCCTCTACAGTGCCACGATGCCCCCCAAGATACAGCAGTTGGCTGAGAAGATCCTATGGAATCCCGTGATGGTGAAGATTGCCATCTCGAAGCCTGCCGAAAAGATTCACCAGCAGTGCTGCATCTGCCACCAGGCACAAAAGACGCTCCTACTCATCCGCTTCCTCAAGAAATTCTACGGTGGACGCGAGGATGGTTTCGTAAAGGACGAACTGCTCCACAATCCAGAGAAACGCGTGGTGGTCTTCGTGAGTCGAAAGGCTGATGTGCGCGATGTGGTACTGGGACTGCGAAAGAAGGGATTCCAGGTGGCAGCCATGCACTCCGACCTCGAGCAGAAGGAGCGCGATGAGGTGATGAATGCCTTCCGTGCAGGTCGCACCAACATCATCGTCGCCACCGACATCGTCTCACGAGGTATCGACATCAGCGGCATTGCCCTGGTCATCAACTACGATATGCCGCACGATCTGGAGGATTACGTGCACCGCATCGGACGCACAGCACGCGCTGACCACGACGGCGAAAGTCTCACGCTGGTCAGTTGTGACGATCGGCGAGACTTGCGCAAACTGGCCGCCCTCGAAAAGTTTATCGACAGGACGATGGCGCGAATCGCCGTGCCCGACGAACTGGGTGGCTGCGATTTCAAGGAAACAAGTCGGGAAGGCGACAGGTCAACAAGCCTACGAAACCACAAGTCCCCGAATCAACGAAACAAGAAATCAAATCACAAGAAATCAAGTGATAGCCGCAATGAAGACAAAAAATCGTCTCACCACGCTGGTGACAAGCCTGCTCGCAAGCATCGCTCTACTGACCGCCCTGCCGGCGCAGGCAATACCGGCCCATCAACAGCCGGTGACCATAATCCAACCTGACGGATCAACACTTATCGTACGTCTTCATGGCGACGAATGGTGCCATTGGACAACCGACCTCGACGGCAACCTCCTTGTTCAGAATGACCAAGGCTTCTATCATATTGCCAATTCCACCGAGCTTGCCGCCTGGGAAACCAAGAAAGCCCAGCTGCTGCAGCGTCGCACCCAAGTGAATGCCGCTCGCCATGAACGCCTGCGCTATAATCGTCGTGCCCAAGCCATGCGAGCCAAACTTGCTGAAGGCACCGACAACGACAGCATTGCCGGCGACTCGATCGTATATGACCCCGACTCACTGGTCTGCGACAGCACACTCATCCCTCACTTCGGCTTCCCGACAAGAGGCAAGGTGCGCGGCCTGGTCGTGCTGGTAGAGTTCCAGGACGTGAAGTTCACCATCAACAACCCTCATCAGGCCTACGTCGACATGATGACAAAGGACGGCTACGACCGCGAATGGTATGAGGGCAGCTGGTACAAGCACATCGGTTCGGCGCACGACTATTTCTATCAGAACTCGTGCGGCGAGTTTGACCCGCAGTTTGACGTCTTCGGCCCCATCCTGCTGAAGGACAGCCTCAAATACTACGGCAAGAACGACGACGCAAATGCCTGGCAGATGATCACGGAGGCATGCGACTACCTCAACGACAGCCTCGACGTCGATTTCTCGGTCTATGACACCGACAACAATGGCATCATCGACTTCGTCTTTGCCTTCTATGCCGGCAAGGGCGAGAACTACACCGGCATAAAAAGTGACATCTGGCCCCATGCCTGGGACGTCAGTTCTGCCTCGGGCAAGCAACACATCTACGACAATCTGGTCCTGCTTGACTATGCCTGCTCGAACGAACTGCATGGCAACTACATGGACGGCGTTGGCACCTTCTGCCACGAGTTCACCCACGTACTCGGCCTGCCCGACCTCTACAACACCGCCAACAATGCGCCTGCCACCTGCACACCCTCCGGCTATGACCTGCTTGACGAGGGATGCTACAACTTCAACAGCTTCATTCCCGCTGGAATGAGTGCCTACGAGCGCTACGAACTGGGCTGGCTCACGCCCGTCGTCCTGTCGGAGCAGAAGACCGACACGCTGATGGCCATCAGCACCAGCAACCAGGCTTTCATCGTGCCCATCACCAAAGGTCTCGACGATCCGCGCGAGGGCGAATACTACCTCTTCGAGAATCGTCAGCTCGTCGGGTGGGACCAGTATATCCCCGGACACGGCATGCTGGCATGGCACATCGACTACAAGCCAAGCCTCTGGAACTACAATACGCCCAACAACATTCCCAACCACCAATGCATTGACCTCATCGAAGCAGGAGGAAAGAAGATGTCGGGCCATTACTACGTGCAGGACGGCAGCACTCCGTTCCCTGGCACGGCGGGGGTCACCGCCTTCACCGATGACACTAAGCCTGCCTTCTGCGGGTGGAGCGTAGGGGGCCTCGTCAGCTCCACGCTGACCGTTCGACTTGAGAAACCCATCTCGAACATCCAGGAACTGAAATATGTCGATGAGACGGGTGCACAGCTGGGCCCTGACATCATCACCTTCGACTTCCGCACAGCTCCATCTGCCATCGAGACCATCGAGATGGACGTTGTTCCAACGACTCCACGCACTGCCAAGGCATACGTGAACGGCCAACTGCTCATCCAGACCGAGCACGGCACATTCGATGCGATGGGTCGTCGCAAATGACCAGCGACCAATAACGAAATGAAAAGTGGCTCAACGAGGCATAGATTCCCGTTGAGCCACTGTTTGTAATTTGACAATCTTTTTCTTCATTATTTATTATATCCCCCCTTCTCAGGCATTAGGAGAGCCATGCAGAAGTAAAGAATCAACCCCGGAATTAGACCTGTGAAGATGGTCAAGGCCAAAATGCCGACGCGAACCAAGGTGGGATCTACGTCGAAATACTCGGCCACTCCGCCGCATACACCAAACAGTTTCTTGTCGTTGGACGATCTTGTCAATTTCTTTTCCATAATAATATAGTTTTAATTGTTCTTGTTTCTTGATGCAAAGATAATGCCTTTGTTCCAAACAACGGCTCTTTTGACAACGTTGTCAAGTATATTTTCTCGATCTCATGCCTGATATTGACAACAATCAATCCCGATGGAGATGAATATCAAGCGGGATGTTCACTTTTAAACAAATGTTTCGTCCCATACCTGAAACGCCCATCCTCCCAGTTACAGCATTTATATCTGCATATTTCAACCGGCTCAAATGCGATTGATAAACCTTGTCGAGCAGGTTCTGGCAGGCGATCGACAACTCGATGCAGTTGTGCCCTTTCAAATGAAGATCCACACCGGCTGAAAGGCTCAGCAACGCATAGTCGGGCGTAGCAGTCTCGGTATCATCCACGCCATAGAAATGATTCTGCCGGAAATTGTATTCCATGCCGAAAGCGAGATAGGAACGACGGAAGTGGCTGCGTCCGAAGTCTCGGAAATTGTAGCGCAAGTCCATATTCCATCGTGGGGCAGGAATCATGGGCAGATACCTGCCTTCGTCGTGACGATGCAGCTGACGTGCCTCGACAACGCTCAGCGAGTTCTCGAAGTGGAAGGCATTGACCGGATGCAGGTCGATGCTGACTTCGCCACCCACAAGCTGGGCATCACCCTGACGATACTGATAGGTCTGATATCCTTCAGTCAGGACTCCCGCCAACTTCGAGAGGTAGATGTAGTTCTCGATGCGATTGGCGAAAAGGGCTGCCTGCAGGCTGACCCAATGCGTGGTGTAATCCATGCCAAGGTC
Organism: Bacteroidales bacterium; assembly: GCA_016286775.1. Classification (GTDB taxonomy): domain Bacteria; phylum Bacteroidota; class Bacteroidia; order Bacteroidales; family UBA3663; genus Liminaster. Next base: position 2,085 of record JAEEUA010000007.1, on the reverse strand, counting down.
GAGCTGCTGGCTGACCTCGGCCTTGAGCCGGTCGTTGCCGAGTTCATACTGGATGCTTCCCTCGTGGACGCCATTGGCCGACAGTTCACTGACCGTAGGAGCACGGAAACCGCGTGCCCAATTGAGCCTGAAATTGAGTGCGTCACTGACGTTCCAAACTACGCCAAGGCTGCCCGTTACACCTGAGAAATCCTTGTCGAGCGCCGCGAAAACCTGTTCATTATCCTCAGAAAGCGCATCTGTCTTGAGCGAACGGTTATCGAAACGCACTCCGCCCGAGAGGTGCCAATGTCCGAGCTGGCGATTGGCTGTCACGAATGCACCGATGTCGAGCAGATGGTAATCGGGAATCAGGAACTCCTCCCCCTCGTTCACGTTCTTCTGCCACATACCACCTACGCCTGCTGCCATCCTCCAGTCATGGGGAAGCTGGAGCTGGTATTTCAAGTCGTAGTTCACAGTGTGGAGTTTCATGGCGAGTTCAGCCTCATCGATCGACTCCTCAAATTCTCGACGAAAGTTGCGCTGATAACCTACAATCGCCTTCAACTGACCAGGTCCCAACTGCCATGCGTTGTCGCTGACCACCTTGGTATGGAGCACGCACTGCGAAGGCAGTTGCACGCCATAGCCTTTTGCCGTGTTGCCGTCTTCCCAGATCAGTTCGCCTGTCCGCTCGTCGCGCTCGCCCTCGACGATGCCTGGCCTGAAATCGACATGTGTAAGGCGGAGCCAACTATGTCCCCATTCCCTGCTGATGCCCAGCATTCCCTGGAGGTCGCGCTCCTTGAACCACGAACCGGGCACATAGCCATCGCGATCGTTGCGGTAGGCATGGGCGGCCTTATCGGTGTAATGCCAGTTCCAGACAAAACTGCTGACATTGCCAGCAAAACCTACAACGTTTTCCCACAATCCCTGATTCGACTGATACTCGCTGCCCACGTGCACCTGCATCACACCTTCGTCGAGCACGGGTTCGGGATGCAGAATCATAACACCCGCGATTGCATCGCTACCATACATCAACGAAGCAGGGCCCTTGAGGATTTCGACCGAATGGACGGCTTCGGCAGCCACTTCGAGACCATGCTCGTCGCCCCACTGCTGGCCCTCCTGACGTATGCCTTGATCGACCACCACCACGCGATTGTAGCCCAAGCCTCGGATTACGGGCTTCGAGATGCCCGCACCTGTACTAATCTGCGACAGACCCGGATGACGGCTGATGGCATCGATGAGGTTGCTGCCCATACTACGATGAAGGTCATTGGGAGAGACTACGGAGAAAGGGGCAGAAGCGTCACGCAGACGCTGGGTGCCCGTGATGCCCGTCACAACGATTTCGTTCAGTATCGCCTCCTTCATCGGGTCGATACTGTCGTTCACGAACGCACTGTGTTCGTGTATATCTTGCGCTGCCGCCGTCATCGACAGCAGCAGCATAGGTATAAATAAATGTTTCATGCTAACTTTTCGGTGATTAATGAATGACCCAAGTTTCACAAATGTCAAACCTGGAGAATAAGATAAGAAAGAAATTAATTACCGAAAAGCAGGCGGAGCACGCAAGGAAATATGCTGCACGACGCATGGATACCCTTCGGAAAGGGAGATACAGAATCGTGCAATGTAGGAAGTAAAATAAGTTTTGTATCCTGCTGTGTCTTCTCCTAAATATGGCACATTTAGCCATTGGCACAGCAAACACTCACCGTCGCTATCTTCGCCAGCGAGGAAATGACCACTATGAAAAACGTGATGCTGACAATCGGCACACTCGACAATAGTCGGCACGACATATTGATGTACGTGGAGGACTTTCGTCCCCAACGACATTATCATGACGAGCAGTAAAACCACTGCACTAAAAGTTTGCCGGTGTCTGAGTTGCATTCTTTGGGTTTATTTCGGGGCCAAAGATAGACATTTCCTGTCAATCATCCAAATATTTCGAGCAAAAAATGCAAATGGTCACCTATCATCGCCAATCAATCCATCGGTTGACATCCACGCTGTCCTTGTAGAGCGGGGCTATGCTGATATCTCGCGTGTCGATGCTATCGTTGCCGAGGAGGAACTTTT
>JAEEUA010000134.1 GCA_016286775.1 Bacteroidales bacterium | reverse complement strand
CAGGCCGACCCCAGCCTCTATGTGCAGGTCTTTCAGTTTCTCACCAATTTCGTTACTCGTCTGGGCCGTTGCACTCATGAACATAAAGGAAACAAGAAGTGCGGCTAAATGAAATCTTTTCATAATCTTTGGTTTTAATTGTTTCTCTACTCATATCGCTTTTCGATTCCGCGCGGAATGAGAATCATTTCCGCTGCAAAGATAATGGGAATCTTTCACAATGGCACTACACTTTTGGGTAATTCGGCGAATGGGGAAGTAAGAATTACACAAAAGTGTAGTGAACGCAGCGCAGATTAAGGCGAACGGGGCGGATGGATGGCATTTGCGAATGGCATTTGATGGCATTACGGGGAACTCATTACTTAATAAACGAGATAAAAGTTGCAGCAAAAAGAGAAAATACCTATCTTTGCATGCAAATTCGAATTCTTCTTAGATACAGATTTTATGGAGGTAAACACATCCCGCTTTTTCATACCTGAGAATGCCGTCACCGAGACGGAGGGCCTGGACTATGGTGCGGCAGATCTGCTGATAAGGACTGCCGAAGCGCTGTCGCAGACCATCTACCAGAGCGTGTATATCATCGACTATTTCAAGCAGGGTTTCCTCTACGTTTCGGACAATCCGCTTTTCCTGTGCGGACATACCCGTGAGGAGGTGTTGGAGATGGGATATGATTTCTACATGCAGCATGTTCCAGCGGAGGAACTCGATATGTTGAGTGAGATCAATACTGCGGGATTCCGCTTCTTCAATGAGATACCGAAGGAGGAACGACTGGATTACAGCATCTCCTACGACTTCCATCTGCTGAGCGAGAGGCGGAAGCGTCTCATCAACCACCAGCTGACTCCGCTCATGCTCGCCACGGATGGTAGGGTCTGGTTGGCTGTATGTGTCGTTTCGTATTCCGCGCAGGGCAAGCCTGGGCAAATTGTGGTGAGTAAGAACAATACGAACATCTTCTGGCACTACTCGTTGGACGATCACCGATGGCATCAAGGGGAGCGCGTGTCACTGAGCGAAGAGGAAAAGGCCATTCTCCTCCTTTCGGCCCAAGGGCTGAAGATGGAGGAGATAGCCGGTCGTATCTTCAAGTCGGTCGATACGGTGAAATTCTACAAGCGGCGTCTCTTCGAGAAAATCGGAGCCAAGAACATCACCGAGGCGCTCTCCTTCGCCACAAACAATAGGCTGATTTAGCGCATTTTTCATGTTTGGTTTTGTTGAATTTCTTCGCGCGAGCTCGTGTATGTGACGCGAGCGAGCTTCACACGCGTACTCGCACACACGCCTCATACGCATGCTCGATACTATTTTAAAGAAAAAGGAATAAATAAAGATTTAAAGACACACTGTATATTAAAAGGGGGGGACACGCTCTTTTTGGAGCAAAAAGGAAATCCTGCGGTATAAATTCGGATATTTGTCGTTTGGGGTACACTAACGGCCGACAGAATGCTTGCCACGTTTGGAGAGAGTACTCTGACGGCCGTTAGAATATTTGCCACGATTGGAGAGAGCACTTTGTCGGCCGACAGAATACTTGTTCCAAAACGAGCATAACCTTTCCTGGCTAAGATTGATCATGCAACGATGGGCGAGAGTACTCTGTCGGCCGACACGATGCTTTCCTCGATGGGACGGAGTACTCTGTCGGCCGACAGAATACTTGTCCCAAGACGAGCATAACCTTTCCTGGCGCGAATTGGTTATGCGAAGATGGGAGAGAGTATTCCGACGGCCGACACGATGCTGGAAAAATTGGAGGAAGTACTCTAACGGCCGACAGAATGCTTGCACCAATTGGATGGAATACTCTGACGGCCGACAGAATGTTTGCTACAAAAAATATCCCTCAGCACTAAATAATAGCACTGAGGGACTGTCGTATAAGACGAAAGTGTTATCGAAATCTTGTTACTTCACCAGGATGAGCTTGCCATTCACTACGCAAAGGCCCTTGGCTGCAGTAAGCTTCTGGCCAGCGATGTTGTAGATGGCGCGATTGGCTACAGGTGCAGCCTCTATTTCGCTGATGGAAGTTTCGCCGCTGGTCACAAGCACTACTTTCGTAACCTTGGCATCGATTCCCTGGAGAACGAGACCGTAGTTGGTGAGCTCGTTAACCATTGTAGAGGTATAGGGGTCGAGGTTGTAGGGCTCAACTGTGATGTCGGTGTCGGTGATGGTTACCGTATAAGTGTCAGCTCCACGTACTTCGATGGTAGGAGCAATGGCACCCCAGCCATCAGCAAGCGACTTGACAAAGACCTGTCCACCCCATTCCCAGCTGACAGCCTCCACGGGTTCTGCCGTGATGAGGAGTTTGTCACCAGCCTTTGCATCGATTTTGCCGATGCTGACCGAACCGCTCCAGCTCTCGTCGAAGGTATATTCGCCTTCCCAGAGGGTCTTCTCGGTTTGTGGTGCGATGTCGCCTACAAGGGTCACATGATCCACTGCACAATCGTTGTAGATGTTGATGGTGATGCCAACGTCGTGCCATTCGCCAGGAGTGGTGCCTGCTGTCTCCTTGATGGCAGCCACGGTGTACTCGTAGGTCCAGCTGCTGCCAGCCATGCCTGTCCACTGCACAATAGGGCTCCAATTATCGGAATTGGCAAATCCGCCGATGCCCCATCCTTCGCGGCTGTCGGCCGAATTGTTGACGATGTAGAAGCGTACGATGTCGGTGTCGGCAGCACCCAGGCCATCGATTTCGGAGATGAGGAGGGTGTGACCCTCGACAAGGGTGAGAGGAGTCTCGGTCTCAGCAAAGGCGAGGGCAGCGCCCAGGGCCAGTGCGGAAGTAAGTAGAATTTGTTTCATAAGCTTTAGAGTTTGAAGTTTGTGTATGACTGATAATGTTTTTCCATACTGAATTTGACGGCGCAAAGATAGTTTTTTTCCACAAATTCGCCAAATATTATTTCTGTTTTGGATAAGAAAAATCAAAAATCGGATAAATAATACATAAAACAGCCAACTTTTTCAGTCCATTTTTGTTTTTCTCAGTCAAATTTTGTATCTTTGCACCATAATTTCTAACACATATGAAACATATTTTTTCGCTTTTGGTTCTTTTCCTCTGTGGCTTTTCGTTGCATGCAGAGGAATTTACCCATCTGTCTGTTGATTTCCCCAAAGTGGCAGCCTATACCGATAACCTCGGCTATGGTTACGACTTGGGCACCTCGTGGGATGGTCGCTCGACGGCTCCTTTCTTTTTCAGCGTCAATGTGCCCGATGGCAACTATCGTGTTACAGTAACCATCGGCAGCAAGAAGCGCGCTGCCACTACAACCATCCGTTGCGAGAGCCGCCGCCTTTATGTCGAAAATCTTGCCACCAAAAAGGGTGAACTGGTGACGCGCACCTTTGTGGTCAACAAGCGCGATTCGCTCTTCACTGATGCCAAGGGAAAGACCGATAAGGTGAAACTGAAGCCCGGGGAAGGAGGCAAACTGCATTGGGACCGAAAGCTCACCTTCGAAATCAATGGCGATGCCCCTGCCATCCAAAGCATTTCTATCGAGCGCGACGAACAGATATCCACCCTATATCTCTTGGGCAACAGTACCGTGGTCGATCAGAGCAACGAGCCCTGGGCAAGCTGGGGACAGATGATTCCACGATTCCTCAATGAAGGTCTTGCTGTGGCCAATTATGCCGAAAGCGGATTGGCCGTAGCCACCTTGATTGGTCAGAATCGCTGGGCCAAGGTCCATAGCCTTCTTCGCGAAGGAGACTACGTGATACTCGAATTCGGCCACAACGACCAGAAGACCGACGACCGCCCCGGCAATGGCGCCTACTACGCCTTCAGCCATCAGGTGAAGATGATTCTCGACCAGTGTCGCCAGAAAGGAGCCACCCTCATCCTCTGCACGCCCACTATGCGCCGCAGTTTCAAGGACGGTGTGAACCAGAACACCCACAAGGACTATCCTGCCGCTATCCGCGACATTGCCGAGCGCGAAGGACTGCTCTGCATCGACCTGCAGAAGATGACGGGCAAGTTCTACGAGGCGATGGGCGAAGAGGAATCGAAACGTGCTTTCGTGCACTATCCTGCCGGCACCTGGCCCGGCCAGGAAAAGGCTTTAGCCGACAACACCCACTTCAACCCCTACGGAGCCTACGAGATTGCCAAGATGGTTGCCGCCGCTCTCGCACAATCCGAAATGCCCATCGGCACGTTTGTACTGTCCGAATTCAGCGAATTTGACCCCTCCCATCCCGACGACGTCGAGACCTTCCATTGGAACAACTGCCCCTTTGTCGATATGACCAAGCCAGACGGAAATTAACAAACAACACACACATTATGAAAAAATATATTTTCACTCTTGCCTTCCTTTCCCTCGTTTTTGCTGGCGCAGCCCAAGTCAAGGACGTCAACGGCATCAACGATACCACTGTCGATAACTACAAGCAGTCGGAGGATGCCGATTCGAAATATGCACGCCCCGTCCCCGGCTCCAGCCGCAAGGGCAACAATCCTGTGCTCTTCCTCGTCGGCAACAGTACGATGCGAACCGGCACCAAGGGCAATGGCAACAACGGCCAGTGGGGCTGGGGTGCCTTTGCCTATCAGTATTTCGACGAAGAGCGTATTACCGTCGAGAACCATGCCCTCGGCGGCACGTCGAGCCGCACGTTCTACAACCAGCTTTGGCCCGATGTGCTCAAGGGCGTGCAGGCTGGTGACTACGTGCTCATCGAACTGGGACATAACGACAATGGTCCCCTTGATACTTGGACAGCTCGTAACAGCATTGCTGGCATCGACCCTGATACCTGCGTCACCGTGACGCTCCACGATTGTCGTTCGAAAGACTGGAACGGACGCGTCGAGACAGTCTATAGCTACGGACAGTATATGCGCATGTTCATCAACGACGTGCGTGCCAAGGGGGCCTATCCGCTCATCGCTTCACTCACCCCCCGCAACTCTTGGGACAACGAAACCACCATCACCCGCAAGTGGAACACATTCACCCCGTGGGGCAAGGCAGTCGCCGAAGAGATGAATGTGCCGTGGATAGACCTCGAAGGCGTCAGCGTCTCGCGTCTCGAGAAGTTCGGACATTGGAAGACCGAGTACATGTTCTACTATGTCGATAAGATCCACACTTCGCGCTTCGGAGCCGAGAACAATGCTTACAGCGCAGCCCTTGCCATCCAGCAATGCGAGAACTGTCCGCTCAAGGATTATCTCAAGGACTTGACGCCTATTCATGTCGATGTGAATCGTACGTCAGGCAAGACTGTTGTTTGGCTCTGCGGCGACTCCACCTGCAAGAACTCCGACAACGATCCCAATGGCATGTGGGGCTGGGGCAGCCAGGCCTACACCGTCTTCGACACAGCCACCGTTATCTTCCAGAACGAAGCCATGGCAGGCCGTTCGTGCCGCACATACCTCAACGAACGCCGCTGGGAGAAGGTCTATAACTCGCTGCAGCCGGGCGACATCGTCTTCCTGCAATTTGGTCACAACGATGTGGGCGACATCGAGAAGGGCAAGGCGCGTGGCGAAATAGCCTTGGGCACTGATTCGACCAAGGTCTTCAAGCTCGAAGCCACAGGTGAATACGAGGCCGTCTATAGCTTCGGCTGGTATCTGAAGAAGATGATTGGCGATGCGCGCGAAAAGGGAGCCATCCCCATTCTGCTTAGTCTTACGCCCCGCAACGAGTGGCCTGGCGGCAAGATTGAGCGCCGTAACGACAGTTATGGCAAGTGGTATCGCGAAGTCATTGAAGCCACCGGTGTGCCTTTCATCGACGTACACAACATCACAGCCGACTATCTCGACAGCATTGGCCAGGAAGCCGCTAAGGCTTACTACAACCACGACCACACGCACACCAGCCTCCTCGGTGCACAGCAGAATGCCAAGAGCGTTGCCCAGGGCATGCGCTCGCTTGGCTATGATCGATTGCTGAAGTAATTTTTTGTTTTTTAGCCGATATGCTGGCATTTCGGTATTTCGTTATCTCGGTATACCGTAATTCCGTTATTCCGATATACCGAGATAATGGCATAACGAAAACTTATCCCTCTCCAAAACAATGACCTCACCCAAATACCTTCTTTCCGCCGGCGGCTGCCTCATGGGAGCTGTTGCTTCGCTCACTAGTTGCAGCAGTCAGAAACCCAAGGAAGATGTGCCCGCTCATCCCAACATCATCTATATCCTGGCCGACGACCTCGGCATCGGTGACATCCAGCCTTATGGACAAAAACTGATTCAGACCCCCAATCTCAACCGATTGCAGGAGCAAGGCTTACGCTTTACACAGGCTTATGCTGGAACAGCTGTATCAGCACCTTCGCGCTGTTCGCTGATGACCGGTCTGCATACGGGCCATGCTTTCGTGCGCGGCAACAAGGGCGTGGATCCTGAAGGTCAGGTGGCGATGCCCGAAGGAACGTTCACCATGGCCACGATGCTAAAGGAGCAGGGCTATGCCACGGGATGCTTCGGCAAGTGGGGACTGGGTTTCCCTGGTTCGGTTTCCGACCCGACGAAGGTGGGCTTCGACCAGTTCTTCGGCTACAACTGCCAGACATTGGCCCACGACTATTACCCCGACCATCTGTGGAACAATGAAGCGCGTATCGACCTCCCGCAGAACTACGAGCAGCGCGAGGTTACTTATTCGGCCGACACCATCCATCAGCAGGCACTCCAGTTCATTCGCCAGCATGCCGACCAGCCTTTCTTCACCTTCCTCAGCTATACGCTGCCTCATGCCGAGCTCATCCTGCCGCACGATAGCGTCTATGACATGTACTGCCGCCTGATTCCCGAAGCCGACGAAGTGCCTTTCGCCCCCAAAGACCCCAATCGTCGCGGTGCTTACGGTGCCACGGCGCGACCCTTGGCATCATTCGCGTCGATGGTGACGCGCTTCGACCGCTATGTGGGCGATGTGATGCAGCTGCTCGACTCGTTGGGTATCGCCGACAACACGGTGCTCATCTTCACTTCTGACAACGGTCCGCATCGCGAAGGCGGTGCCAATCCCGACTATTTCGACAGCTACGGACCCTATCGCGGCATCAAGCGCGACCTCTATGAAGGCGGCATCCGCATGCCCTTCCTGATTCGCTGGCCTGGCCACATCAAGGCTGCGGGTACCGACTGCGACCACATCATCGCTTTCTGGGACATGCTGCCCACCTTTGCTGAATTGGCAGGTTATGAGAAACCACTCCAGACCGATGGCATTTCGTTCGTGCCGACGCTCTTAGGTCAGGAAGGGCAGCAGCGCCACGAGAGCCTCTATTGGGAGTTCCACGAGCAGAACGGAAAGCAGGCTGTGCGTCGTGGCCAATGGAAGGGCGTGCGCCTCCAGGTGGGCACCGACCAGCCCGTCTTCGAACTCTATGACCTTAGCAACGACATCCACGAGGACCACAATGTAGCCGCCGAACATCCCGACATCGCGGCTGAGCTCAACGCCATCATCGACAGCTGCCACGTCGAGTCGGAACTATTTGACTTCGGACGCGAGAAAACCTCGAAAGGCATCACACACTAAATACTTCATCTCATGCAACGCACACTATCCTCTTTGTTTGTCCTTCTGGTTTCGTGTTCACTTCTTGCTGCCCCCGTCACGATAACCAAGAAGGGCACGCAGCAGCGTTTCCCCGACGGGACGGTCATCGAACCATGGTTCCTCGATGCGACTGCACCTGTGCTATCAGATCTCGGCACGGCTTACCGTCTGGATGACTATGGAATCATCAGTTCGCCCTATCAGGTGCAGACCGAGGCTATCCAGCAGCTCATCGACCGCGCGGCTGCCGATGGGGGAGGTGTGATTGTAGTGCCCGAAGGAATATACAAAAGCGGCGCGCTTCATTTCCGGCAGGGTGTGAATCTCTACCTTTCGCGTGGAGCCGTCCTTTTGGGCAGTGAGGATATCTACGACTTTCCCATCCAGATGACACGCATCGAGGGCGAGTGGTGCAAGTATTTCCCAGCATTGATTAATGTGGAGAGCACCGATGGCTTCACGCTCTGCGGTGAGGGCACGGTCGATGGCAACGGCTCGACCTACTGGCGCAATTTCCGTCTGCGTCGCGAGTGGAACCCCAAGTGTACGAACAAGGACGAACAGCGTCCGCGCCTGCTTTATGCCGAATTTTCTAAAAACATCACCATCTCGGGCGTCACGCTCCAGAACTCTCCCTTTTGGACCAGCCACTTCTACAAGTGCGACCATGTGAAGATCCTGAACGTTCGTTATTTCAGTCCCAATCATCCCATCGCTTCGGCCAGCACCGACGGTATAGACCTCGATGCCACAAGTAACGTACTTATCAAAGGTTGCAGCATCACCGTAAACGACGATGCTATCTGCCTGAAGGGAGGCAAATATCCCGATGCACCCGAACTCGAAGCCAATGGCCCCTGCGAGAACATCCTCGTCGAAGAGACTTCGTGGAACAGCAGCATCACCTGTGGCAGCGAATGTCTCGGTGCCCGCAACCTGCTGGTGCGCAACTGCACCGTCGATGGTTCGAGTCATCTGCTCCAGCTCAAGATGCGACCCGACACGCCACAACACTACCAGTATATCACTTACGAGAATGTCAACGGCTACACACGCGACGTGCTTCGCGTGGCTTCGTGGCGGCAGTTCTTCGACCTGAAGGGACGCACGGAGATGCCGCGTTCCTATGCAGATCATGTTACTTTCCGCAATTGTAACCTCGAAGCCAATCGATTTACCAATGTCGTTGCCATGCCTGAGGAATATGATTTGACGGATTTTACTTTTAGCAATCTTACCGTCACCTCTCCCGATACTTCGCTCAATCGTGCTGCGTTCAAGTCAGGGCTTGTTGAGCAGAATGTATCGTATATTGTAGCTCCACGTATGCAGTGGCCTGAAGCCACGAATCAGACCAAACCTTGGACGCGCTGGTGGTGGCTGGGCGCAGCCTACGATACGACCGATGTGCGCGTCGCCTTGCAGCAATACGCCGAGGTGGGACTCGGAGGCCTTGAAGTGACCGATATTTATGGCGTGCAGGGAGAAGAGGAACGCTACAAGGAATTCTTGTCAGACGAATGGGTTGACCTTTTTTGCTATACGCTCGATGAGGCCAAACGCCGTGATCTTGGCATCGATTTGGCCAATGCTTCGGGCTGGCCCTTCGGTGGCCCATGGATTAATGGAGATTTGGCTTGCAAGACCAAGGTGCCGCGAGTGTGGCACGTTAAGGCGGGTGAGCGTTTCTCGGAGAAAGTTGTTTGCCATCAGGAGCCGATGATCAAGGGATACAATGTGCCGGACATCAGCGAGGTGCAGTCACCTTTATATAAGAACACGCAGCTTCAGCAGTGGGGTCTCGAACAACTGCGCTTCGAAAAGAATCTGCCGCTCATTGTTCTTACGGCCAATGGTCCCGATGGACAAGTCATCGACTTGACTTCTCAGGTTCAGCCCGATGGAGCCC
>JAEEUA010000133.1 GCA_016286775.1 Bacteroidales bacterium | reverse complement strand
GCCGTTGCCTTCCGTACGGGTTCGGATGCGGTAGGCGGAGCGGCTCTCGTTGATTTCGGGAACGACAAGGCTGTCGGCAGGTGCGTCGAGGTCGGTCAGGTCGATCCATCCCAGGCTATATCGTTCCAGGGCGGTGTAGGAGGGCGGTGTGCGCGAAAAGTTGTTGTAGCTCCCTATGTCCATGATGTCCCATTCGCCCAGTTGCACCCTTCCCGAACCCGCGGTGTCGTAGAGGTCGGGCAGTCCGAGCACGTGGCCGAATTCGTGGCAAAGGGCGCCGATGCCGTCAATCTGGTTGCCCGCGGTTCCCCGCAGTTCGCAACTGCATGCATAGAGGTCGAATGTCTTGCCGTCGAGTTCGAGGCTTTTGCCGTGATAGCCCAGATGCGACATGTGAGGCCAGATGGTCGAGGGTGGGGCACCATAGTTCTCGCCGTAGCCTGCATAGAGGATAAACACGAAATCGACCGATCCGTCGTCGTCGAAGTCATAGCGGCTGAAATCGACGCCCAGGCTGTCGTGGGCCAGATTGCAGGCATCGATCACCATCTGCTCGGGATTCCTGTCCTCCCCTTGTCGCGTATTTGCTCCATAGAAACTTTCCTTTTGGGGCAGTCCAACGGGGCCGATTACATCGAAACGGGGCGTAAAGACGCCATACGACTGGCTGATGAAGAAATCGCGTGCCGAGCCTGTCGCGCCGTCATCCGAAAAGCCTTCCTCGTTGAGTTGGCGCGTATAGCGCAAACTGTCGTGACCGGCCTTGAACTTGACATCCTCGAATTCGACCAGGACGACAAGCCCACGCACGTCGCCCACGGTGGGGAAGTTTGTGATGCGTCCGATGTCGTCGCCCTGTGTCGCCAGTGATGTCGCCTTGGCACGGGCTGAGAAGGTGGCACTCTTCGAATCCAGCATTTGTTTTCGACGAGCCTCCACATCCATCTCCGAGAGCCATTGCCACTTGCCTGCAGCATTGCGGTCGAGGGTGCGGCCATCGGAGGTGACAAACCAATGCGCATGTTCGTCGCCGACCTGTCGGCAAGTGACCTTGGTGCCATCGGCCAATGTGACGCGATGCAGGCCTGGCCAGGCAGGGAGGGCAGATGCCGCGAGCGCAGCGCACAGCAAACCTGTCGTTAGAATTGTTTTGATCATCCTTGGGTTGGTGGTTGATTGTTTTTATTTGTTCGAGCGGATGAAGAGTTGGCCTGCGGCAGACTTTGTCAGGAGCCGTCCGCCGAGGTCGTACAGTCGAAGGGGCGCAGCCGAAAGGGTCCGATCGGCATTAATCTGTTCGATGGCTGCAGGTATCTCTCCGTTGGGCCAGACATTCATGCCGTTCTGGATGAATCCGGTCCTTGTGTCGATGACGATGCCGACCACATGCAGTTGCCTTTTGTCAAGCACAGTGGGAGGAAGGGGAAGCGAATAATCGAACGTATATTCCTGCATCGCAGTCATGTCACCTTCGAACAACGTAGTCCCTTCGAACGAAGGATAACAACCTCGTGCGATGTCCATAAACGTGACGTCGATGGTGATGTAGGCCTTGTCCTCCCAGCCATAGAAGGGACCGGAATAGTTTTGCGAGCTGCTGGAGTAGTAATTGGTCTGATAGTAGCCGTGTCCGGTGATGCTGTCTTCGACGAGCACAAAGGCAGCGTTGAGGTTCGCGTTGGTGAGGTCCTGGTCGCTGAATATTGTGGCATGGCAGTCGATGGTGGAAGCGTCGTCGTTCCATTCGGCAGTCAACCGATAGGCGATGTGGTTCTCGGTCGAACTTTCCAGCTGGTAAAGGGTGGCGATGTCATAGAAGGGGTCGCCCTGCAAACGTCGTCCGATGGCACAACTGGGGGCTCCCGAAAAACGGCTGATGAGCGGAGCGTATGTATAAGCGCTGTCGGAAGGTACTTCGAGCGCATCTCCTCCATGCACGGCAATGGCTATGAATCGGTCGGGATGAGCCTCCTTCATAAGTTCCATGCCTACCATACCTCGTGGACAGAAACCACACCAGAAACCTGAGTATTCTTCGCAGATGACACGACGGGCAAATCGTTCGTCGGGCACGGTGAAGCTGCAGGTGGCGGTATTGTCGGCGGGATATTCGTCCGACAATCCATTGACTGTCGAAATGGAAATGCTAAGCGTGTGTGTGCCGAAATCGTAGATGGCAGGGATGCGAAGTTCGAAGGTGTCGCGACCATTGACGGGAATGGAATGGTCAAAGGTTATCGACTGAGTCTCGCCACCATCGACATGCCATAACAGGGAGTAGTTTTCGACCTCTTGGACACCCATGTTTCGAACAGTGGTCGTGAAAGAAAGGGAATCGGCATCCGGTACGGTTCGCTGGTTGGGCAATGAGCCGATGGCAAGTTGATGTTGTGGCATATTTTCGCCCTCAATCAATGCCTTGATGCAGAGCGAACCGCCACAACTGGTCCATTGGGAACTCTGGTTGATGAGAATCTGGTCGGCAAGGGAGATCTTTTCATTACTGTAGCCAAAAGCTCCCTTTTCAGCACTGCGAAAACGGCAACCGATGGCAATATTTTTGCCTTCAGGAATCTCGAAGGGTGTATCGAGCGTAATGACATTCCAACCTTCGACGAGTCCGTCGGCAACGGTTTGGCGATAAAGAGGATTGGCATCACGAGGTGCATTCTTGATGTATATTGTGACATTGGTGGCGCTGGATTTCATGCCGATTAGCACCTGGTTGATGGAATTTCCGGAAAAGGGTGCCATCATGGTGGCATCGAACTGTACGTAGGGCGTATAGATGATGTCCGCATCACCGAAACCTTGGTCAATGTCTTCGCAGTACGAGAGTTCCACCTGAGCTTTCAGAAATCCAGTACTGCAGAACAAAACTAATAGGAGGAGTAAAAGACGCTTCATAAGGGAAAAGACATCTGCACGGAAAAACTCCGTGCAGATGTCGTATGATAGGATGATAAGTTACTTGATAACAACCTTGGCAGTCTTGTCGCCCTGACGGAGCAGGTAGATGCCAGGCTCGGCCTTGCCCTCGATGCGACGACCGTCGATTGAGAAGATTTCAACGGGCTCGTTGTTCATCAGGATTTCGCCAATGTTGGTTATGACTTCAAGCTCGATGACGTTCGAAGCATTAGACTCACCCTCTGCCCATACTGCGGTGACGAAGTATGTGTGTTCGCCCACGCTGGTTTCGTCGCAGTAGGATGTCTCTTGAACCTTCTCGGCAATGAGTTCACCGTCACGATAGATGTTGTAGCCCTGGAAGGTAAGCTTTGAGGTGGCACCATAGAGCGGCGTATATTCTACGTCGTCGATGAATGCAACGGTGGTAGCGTCGCCATTGTTCCAGTTGCGGATAGCGAAGTACTTGGCATCCTTTGGCAAAGAATATTCGAGTTTTACCCAAGCAGAGGTACCTACAATCTGGTCACCATCGACATGCTGGAAACTTTCGGGCTGCTGATCGGTGTTGGAGTAGAGGATTTCTACATTCTGAGGGTCGGAACCCTCGTTGGGCACGCGATAGTAGAAGCTGACATCGCTGCCGCCTTGTACGTCGCTTGAGATGAGCCAGTCATCGGTAGGCTGAGTGGATGATACACCGTCGGATGCAGTCCAAGAGGCGATGTACTTGCTGCCAGAATGAGGTGTGAGCACATCAAAGCGCTCCAGACTGAAGCCGGCCTCTTCGGGTGCCCAAACCTGCCATGCCTTGGCATCAAAGTTGTTCGGTACGCTTGGACCTCCGAAATAGACTGTGATGGCTCCATCACCATCATAGGTCTTCCAGTCGCCGATACCTTCGATGATGAATGACTCGTAGTCGTCGAAACCGTCCACAACAGGATCTGTGATCTCGTCGGTAGCAGGTGCCTCCCAGCTGAGGTTGATGCCCTTGTCATCCTGTTCGGCGGCAAGGTTGGAGGCTGCAGGCAGGTTGTTGCCCTTGACGTAAACCTGTAATTCTCCGGAGTTGTTGTCAGAGTTGGCATCGTCTGCGGCTATAACTGTTGCGCTGACGGAGAAGGTCTTGCCTGCGTGCGACTTGTCAAACTCTACTTCGTACGACAGTGAGGCCACTTCGCCGGCCTTGAGGACTTGATCGGTGAAGAGCTCATCTTCCTGTTCGAGTTCGCCATCGGAGATGGTGACAGCTACCTTATAGTCTGAGAGGTCCTTCATGCCATAGTTGGCTACGGCAAAGCTGAATGTCTGGAACTCACCAGGGTTGGCTCGCTTTGCTCCGCTGATGCCTACGAGGGCAGCATCCACATCCACGCCGTCGGCGATAGCAATCTTGTCGATGAAGATTGAAGCAGAAGGAACGGTGGTGATACCACGGAAGGCAATCTGTATATTGCTTGGTGCATATCCTTCGGGTGCTTCAGGAGTCTCGAGGGCAAATGAACTGCGTGCCCATCCGGTGGCACCATTGTTATAGTCCACGGTGCCAAGCAGCTTCCAGTCGGCATCATTGTAGCATGCCCAAACTTCGAGGACTACATCCTCAGGATCGGCTTCCACACCATGATACATATAGAAACTGAGTTCTGCCTTGGTAAGTGTAGAGAGGGCTACACGTGGACCCTGCATAATCTGTTCGTTGCTGTCTTCACCCTTGTAGGTGTAGTAGAGCATGCCACCGTCCTCATCATAGGGCTTCACAGCGAGGCCAGAGCCAGCGCTGATGCTCCATGCGTAGTCGTAGGTCGAAGCGAACAAAGTCCAGGGATCTTTGCTTGCAAATGCCCATGCAAAACCTTCCTCATATGGAGTTTCCCAAGGTGTACCAAGGGTAATGTGGAATTGTGTGCCCTCGCTGGTGCCTCCATCGTTGACGGCAAAGAGAGCGTAAGTCTCCATCTTCTGGCCCCAGTAGCTGAAGTAGGTGTCGTCGATGGCGCTAAGGTCTTTGGTAATAGCTACCTGCTCCCAATGGTTGTCCCAGTTGTATTCGTTGTATTTGCAAAGAATATAGGAAACATCTTCGGGAACAACATAACCTCCGTGGGCTCCGGTTGCAGACGCAGCATTCCAGCTTACGGAAGGCTTGATGTCGGCTGTCTGGTGGCATTCGATCAGGCTTGGTGCGGTAGGAATATCGAGGCCTACCCAAATGGTGACAGATGTTGGTGCACCTTGACCTGCGGTATTGTAGCATACAACCGTGTAAGTGGCTTCGCCGTTAGGAACGTCATTGTCCTCGTAAGTGAGGGTTTCTCCGGGCTTGCCTTCGAGGGAGGCAATCTGCTGACCGTTGCGCAAGATTTCTACCGAAGTGATTTCTTCGAGTGCAGCACCTTGGAACGTGGTGGAAGGAAGTGTGAAGGAGAGTGAGCTTAGGAGCGCACCGCCTGCACCTGGAGTCGCTACCAGATTAGTCGAAGCGGCAGGACCCTCGAAGCATGCGAAGAGTTCGATACGGATATTGTCGAGACCATAGTTGCTGCTGTACACGGGTGCACAGTCATGGAAGGCGATATTGTAAAGGCCATCCTCTTCTACACTGAAGTCGATAATCTGGTTCGTGTTGTCGTTGCGCCAATCGAAGTCATACTTGGCAAGGGTGGTCTTCAGTGCATCTACCGTGGTTCCCTGTCCGAGATATACATTCAGATATTCGTGGGTCAGACCCACTTCGACAGCATCAAAGGTCAGACGGTATTGAACGCCTTTCTTGAGCTGGATGGAGGGCGTGACAAGATAATCATCCATGCCCTTGCCGCCATCGGGGTTGAAGTCCGGATCGTAAGCACCATTGCCAAGGAGGTAGGCCATCTGCTGGCCAGGCAAATAGAGCCATCCGCTGCCATCTGCGTTTTTATCGATGACGGTAAAGAGATCCCAGTCCTCTTGAGCATTGAACTGCTCGACGTAGTTGGGAATCCAAGTGTCGCCATAAATGATTTCGTTTGAGGTGACGGATGCGTTGCTCTCGGTCATTTCACCTACGAAGGAAATGACCTCCCACGAATAATGGTTGTGCGTGGCTGGAAGCTCGTCGGTGATTGAGGTCTCAGCCGTGGCTTCTGTCAGTACAACCTCATCGGGATGGCGTATTACATAATACCTTACAGCTGCATCATCGAAGGCACCACCATTGATAGAGGCTGTCGGAGCAGTCCAGCTAATGGTTGCCTTGCCGTCGGCCAATGTAGCAGTGAGATTTTCGACAGCAGTAGGCTGGTCGGCACCTATAAAGGCTTCCCAGATGCGCTCTGGGCCTTGTCCGGCTTCATTCTCGAAGGTGATGACCACCTCATGGTTGCCATCGGCGAGGTCGATGGCCACTTCTGCCTCTGCTCCTGGAGCAACCGTCATGGTCTGCGTCTTGCCATCGACTACGAGGTTGGCTGTAACTTCGCCAGTAAGAGCCTGACCTGTGGTATAGGTGGTAGTGGGAGTTGTGAAACTGAGTTTGCCTCCATTGTAGGTAATGTTGGTGGCTGCAGCAGGTGCATCAGCGGGTGCATACTTGATGAAGGCGCCCTGCAGGTGTTCGTCGTTCGGCATGTCGCTTACGAAAGTGCACTCGCCGGTTTCGCAGTTGATTGTGTAGATATACGATTCGGCATCCATGCCATCACCCACTGCGCGAGGAACAATCCAATAGACGGTGCCCGTTGCCGGATCGGTTACTGCGGTCTCGGAATTGGGATAGCGACCGAAGGGGATGTCGAGTTCAGTTACCAGCTCGATGCTGGCATCGGTGGTGCTGATCTTGTAGAGCTCCTTGGTGTTGTAGGGGATACCGTAGAGTTGGCCCTTGGCATCGAAGAAGAGAGTCTGTACAAAGATCTGGTCGATCTTGCCCACTTCGGTAGCAGTCTTTGTCTCAAGGTCAATTTCCATGAGTGGACGGTTTGTTCGGAAGGTGTCCCAGTCCAGTTCGCCCCAGAAAACGAAGTAGGCCTTGCCTGTAATCTCATCGAAGGCGGCAACCTGACGCAGGAAGTCATCTTTCTCGCAGATGACATCGCTGCTCTCAAGTTCCCAGGTTTCAGTATTGTAGGTCTTCATGATGCACTGGGTGCCGTCCATCTCGAGGGTGTAGAACTTGCCGCGTGCATAGAAGGCGGTAGTGCCACCGATTTCAGGGCTGACATCCTTTTTCGAGGTCTGTGGACCTGCATGGAAACGGATGACGTTGTAGGGTCCGCCTGATACGTCGTTGTAGCCGCTGTCGGCATGCTTCAGGCCGTAGATAACGGGATAGTCGGCCACATTGGGACGGGCATCCACTTTGCGACGGTTGGCACGCTGTGCTTTGCCGGTAAAATCCTGGATAGCTTTCTGCCGGGTGTTAACGACTTTGACTTGTCCTTTTGCGGTAGCTTCCTTCTGCTGAGCAGGGGTTCGGAAGGCCGAGAGGAGGGACTGTCCATAACTGGCAGCACCAAGAGTGGCGATGCCAAGCACGAATGGTAATAGTAGTTTTGCTCTCATAAGCGATGAATGATTATTGGTATGTGTATCTCTAGGTTGATGGCTTGGAAATTGAATTTTCAAGATCAAGGCAGACACTTGATGATTAAGTGCTGCAAATATATATGAAATTTATGAATAATCCAAACTTTTCAACATTATTTTTAAATAAATGATTTTTTTGGACGGCCGGTTGGTCGCTGTACCCAACGATATGCTATGCAAAGAGCGATAGAAGTGACAATCCAGCTGATCGGATAGCAGGCTGAGAGGACGCCGAAATCAGGATACATTTGGAAAACAGTGCCAATCCATGTTAGTCGCAGACCTACGATGCCGATCAGGGAGATCAGTGTCGGGACCAGGGAGTGTCCATAGGCTCTCAAAATGCCAGTGAATGCTTCGACGACTGCATTCAGGCATTCGGTTGAACTGATCACCCAAATACGGATTTGTGCCATGGCGATGACGGCGGCATTGGCAGTAAAGATGTGCAGAAGCGGACGGGAGAAGCCCACCAGGACGAGACTGACAAGCAAGGTGCAGCTCACGCCCCAAATCAGGCTCCATCGGGCTATCGTGCGACAGCGGTCCATCCGGCCTGCTCCATAGTTCTGCCCAATCCATGTGGTGGCTGTCTGGCTGAGGGAATTGGCAATGAAGTAGAGGTAATACTCGAAATTCATGGCAGCTGTGGCAGCAGCCACCGCGATGGTGCCCAGACTGTTGATGCTCTGCTGTATCATGATGTTCGAAAAGGAGAACAAACAGCTTTGCAGGCCTGCAGGAATGCCGATGAGCGCGATTTTTCGGAGCTGGTGTCGGTCGATACGCAACTGGTGTAGGCGAACCCTGAGTACACCTTCTTCCTGGCGTAGAAAAGAAATCAAACGATAGGAGGAGAATGCAGTGGCGATAACGGTGGCCATAGCAACACCCTCGACACCCCAACCAAGTCCAAGGACGAAGAACAGGTTCAGCGAGACGTTGATAAGGCCGCTTATGAATAGCGTGTGAAGCGGGCGGCGTGTGTCGCCTTTCGAACGCAGGATGGCGGCTGCAAAATTGTAGAGCATCAGGAAGGGCATACCTGCGAAATAGACACGCAGGTAGAGCACGGCTTTCGGTAGGACATCATCAGGTGTGGAGAGTGCTGCAAGGATGGGATAAGCAACCACCTGTCCGATGCCTGCCAGGAAGATGCCGCTCAAAAGGGCCAGCAACAAGGAAGTATGGACAGCTCGGCGCACGCCGTGGTCATTCCCCTCGCCAAGCAGATGAGCTATAACGACATTGGAACCTATCGACAGTCCGACAAAGAGATTGATGAGCAGATTGATGACAGGAGAACATGCACCGACTGCTGCAAGGGCTGCGTGTCCGGCAAACTGGCCGACTACGGCAACATCTGTGGAGTTGAATAGCTGCTGCAACATGCCACTGGCTGCAATGGGCAGGGCAAAGGATAGCATTCTGCGAGGGATTGGACCCTCGAGCATATCGGGCGGCAGGTGATAGTGGTGCGGATGATGCCGACGGAGAGGAAGATGCGGACGAAGGACAAGCATTTCAGAGGTCCAAGAAGAACGGCAGCAGACCGAGGACTGCAGGAACGAGCAGAACGAGCAGTATCCACCATTCGACCAGGGGAAGGGTGGCGTTCGCCTGGTGGACGGTGAGCTGCAGGGCAAGCAGGGTGGCGAGCATGCCGACTCCCGTGGTGAGGCCGACCGTTCCGAGGACCGTCAGCACACCCACCGCCAGGCTCACCATCGAAATAAGAACAATCGAGGCCTCCGTCCTTACGCTTTGCCCCACATCGACCGCCATGCCACGCAGGGCATAGACCAGCGACAGGACAAGGACGTAGCCCACGAGGATGGCCTGTCCGACCGTCAGGTTGCGCCATCGCTCCGCCCAGCCGCCCCAGGCGGGCAGGGCTTCGAGATAACGTCCCGCCATCCGGTCCGCCACCTCCATGCCGCTGATCAGGCAGAGGGCGAGATAGGTGACCCAGATGCCAAAGAGCACGCCCGTGAGTGCGCTGAGCAGATTGCGGGGCGA